>CATJCP010000001.1 GCA_949737515.1 uncultured Oscillospiraceae bacterium
CCAGCAAGTGCGGGACCGTGTGCAAAACATTCTAAAGGAGGTCATCTAATGGCAACTGTCACCCTTGGCAGCAAGGCAGAGGGCTCCATCATCAAGCTGAAAGAAAACGGCGTACTGGTGGACTTCTACATCGCCAAACAGAACTATGAGAGCGGGTTGAACGGGGCCGGGCGGGTGCTGGTGGTCCGTAAGGACTGTTATGATCTTAGTTGTTTTCATCACAGCAATACCGCATCGTACAGTTTAAGTGCCCTTGATTCATGGCTCAATAACACCTATATAAATTTTCTGGACGCTGACATCCGCGCAGCAATTTCTACCATAAAAATCTATTGCTCCGCCAGGAAAGGAAATGGCCAAGTTATGACGATCGAGCGGGCCGTGTTCCTGCTGTCCGGCACAGAGCTGGGCAAGTCCAACGCCAATATGACCGTTGATGGGAGTGCGCTGTCCAGCACAGTTATTAACTTGCTTAAAATTGCCAGATGGAGAGACAGCGATAGACCTCAGTGGACCCGTTCTACGGACGAGAAAATCTGGTATTATGCATGGGGATTGGATTATAACGGGGATTTGAAAGGATATAACTACAGCGAATTAAATATGGGCCGCCGCCCTGCTTTCACGCTTCCATCCTCTCTTTATGTCAACGATGACGGCTCAGTCACGACGAATACGGCCCCGACGATGCCCGGCAGTATCACCATCCCCGGCAGCATCCAGGGTGGGAGCACGATCACAGTGAGTTGGGGAGCATCCACGGATGCTGAGGGAAACCTTGAAGGCTACATTGTGGAGCGCAGCACCAACGGCGGCACCTCCTGGTCCCAAATCTACCAGGGCACCGCCCGGACCACCACCAACAACGTGGCCTTTGGCACCGCCTCCGTCATGTATCGGGTCCGGGCCTATGACACAGAGGGCCTTAACTCCGGCTGGAAAACCGGCAGCAATGTCACGGTGGTCAACAACCGGGCCCCCTCCGCCCCCGGCTCCATCACGG
>CATJCP010000002.1 GCA_949737515.1 uncultured Oscillospiraceae bacterium
ACGCCCACAATATTTTCAGCATTGAACTGGAAAGCGGGGAGATCAGCCAGCTCACCAATATGCCTGCAGACGGACCCAACCTGGCCAGCCCGCTGTTTGTAAACCGGAAATACAATGAGATATACTATGCCTATAAGGGCTGCGTTTACGCCTTGAACCTGGAAACCCTGGACGCCCGTCCCCTGTATATCATCCCCAAGGGCTTTACCTTTGGCGGCGCGCGCCCCACGGCCGACGGGGAATATGTGGTCGGCGGACTGACGGAGGACACCAGCGCCCGCATCAAGGCAAACCTTTCCGCCGGCTATATCGGTATGCGGGAAATTTTTGAGGCTAAGCCCGACTGCCGCATCATTCGCATTAACGTCACCACCGGCAAGGTGGATGAGGTATGGCAGGAAAACTGCTGGGTAGGGCATATCAACCCATCCCTTGCAAAGGGAAATCTGATCTCCTTCTGCCATGAAGGCCCCTGGCAGCTGGTTGACCACCGCATCTGGGTGCTGGATCTGGATACCGGCAAGGTCCGGAAAATCCGGGAACGCCGCCAGGAAGGGGAAATGGTGGGCCATGAGTATTGGTTTGAGGACGGCGTACATATCGGCTATCAGGTACACCATCGGGGTGAAAACGCGGAATCCTTCTTTGGGTTCCAGCGCTACGATGGCGAGGACGAACTGGAGGCCTCCTGCGGCGCGCCTATGCCCACCCCAGACCACATCCATTCCCTGGGATTTGACTTTGTGGTGAGCGATTCTGGAAAGACCATCAAAGGCTACAAGTACGATGGGAAAACATTCGATGGCCCGCGCATTATCTGTATGCACGACGGGGATTTCTTCTGGGGCGCCCATCACCCTCATCCCGCCATCTCCCACGACGGAAAAAATATCGTATTCAACAGCACCCGGACCGGGTACTGCAACATCTACATGGTGGAAATCCCTGAGGACTTCTACTCCCTTCCCAAGGTCAACCTAGATGAACTGAGACGGAAATAAGTCCC
>CATJCP010000003.1 GCA_949737515.1 uncultured Oscillospiraceae bacterium
TTGACATATTGGTGGAGCTTGGACAGGATGAGGATATGGACAGGGCGGTTATGCTGATAGAACAAAGCGGTTTTATCTGTATGAACAGAAAAAAGGACCGTATCTCCTTCAACAGCGGTTATACCAAGGATGGATTTGCGGACAAGGTTTACCATCTGCACCTCCGCCGCCGGGGAGATAACGCCGAGCTGTATTTCAGGGACTATTTAAACGAGTTCCCCGAAATGGCTAAGGAATATGAGCGCTTAAAGCTGGGCTTGTGGAAACAATATGAATTCGACCGGGACGGCTACACGGCGGCAAAGGCTGAATTTGTGCTGCGCTGTACCGAAAAGGCAAAGGAACGGTATGGGGACAGATATTGACAACAGATTGGGGAAATTGTTATGCAAAGTGTGAGAATTTATGAAATGCCGGCCTGTAAGATGGTTTCCTCCGGGATTGGGATGTTTGGGGAGGAAAAATTCGAGAGATTTAACAAATGGTTTTCCTCACAGAAACGGGGGATGTTTCCAAAGGATTTCCTGTTTTGGGAGGGGAGTGGTTTCCATTGGCTTTATCTGTATGAAGATGGGATGGATGTTCCGCAGGAATTTGAAATTATTGACTTTCCAGGAGGCTTGTATGCTGTCGCAACTGGAATAGACCAGAAGACCAATACTGAGCTTATGAAAAGGGAGGTGGATCAATTCCTGGCTGAAAACGGATTGGAAAGGGATATGTCCCGTTCAGAGTTGGGAAACGTGATTACTTCGCCCCTTGCGTGCGAAATTATGGGATATAACCAGATGGATTATTATACGCCCGTTAAAGCAAAGGGGCGGGAGTAACCTAAAAGTTAGTACCGGCTAAGGCGGATTAAAAAGGTTTGCCAGTTCAGCTCTGCTGAACTGAACCCGCCAGAGTTGGAAAGAGCTGAAAGTTTCCTCTTGCAGCCATCCAGCAAACCAACGGCTTGCAATGATGGCGTACCTAATGCCGAAAAGCAGAAATTTTCATCGAACCCATTAGATTAAA
>CATJCP010000004.1 GCA_949737515.1 uncultured Oscillospiraceae bacterium
CGTATCTTTTTCGGCGCGTCACAGTATAGCTTTGCCCGCAGCCCCTTCAGGTTAAGGACGATTTCGGTCACATCTTCCTTAACCCCTGGAATGGTCGAAAACTCATGCTGTACCCCATCAATCTTTACAGATGTGACGGCAACGCCAGGAAGCGAGGAGAGCAGCACACGGCGCAGGCTGTTGCCTATGGTCATCCCAAACCCCCGGTCAAGAGGCTCGAATATAAAGCGCCCATAGGACCCGTCCGGCGCGATCTCGGCTATCTCGATCTCAGGACTCTTGGTCTTTTTGAACTCGTTCACAAGTAACCCTCCTTATGCGGCGGGCGGCAGCCGCCCTGCCAGTATCTCCGCATTCCCTTGCCGGTTGCTATCCGCATTATTTGGAGTAAAGCTCCACGATGAGGTGTTCCTGAACGTCGTAGTCAATGTCATCTCTTGCCGGCATGGCGATGACCTTACCGGTAAAATGCTCCACATCCCGTTCCAGCCACTTGGGGACAACAGCCACTGCGTTGGCCTCCGCCAGAGCCTTAAACTTAGCGGAGCTACGGCTGCCTTCCTTGACGGCGATAACCATTCCCGGTTTTACCAGGTAAGACGGAATGTTCACCTTCTGGCCGTTAATGGTAAAATGGCCATGGTTGATCAGCTGCTTGGCCTCCCGGCGGGTGCTGGCATACCCCAGGCGGAAGATCACGTTGTCCAAACGTCTCTCCAGGAATTGGAGCAGGTTTTCACCGGTGATACCGTTGGCCTTAACTGCCATCTCATAGTAATGATAGAAGGGCTTTTCCAGTACGCCATAAATGAACTTGACCTTCTGCTTCTCGTTGAGCTGTATGCCATACTCGCTCTGCTTGCGGCGTTTCTGCTTCATATTGCGGGTGGTTTCTTTCATCACGCCCAACACAGCAGGGGACAGGCCGAGGGTCTTACAGGTTTTCAATACAGGTTCTCTGTTCTTAGCCATCTCGCTTTTACCTCCTTTTCGTATTGCTTATACGCGGCGTCTCTTAGGCGGACG
>CATJCP010000005.1 GCA_949737515.1 uncultured Oscillospiraceae bacterium
AGGGTTTTCTCCGACCAATAGATATTGATAATCTGCCGCTGATTGACAATTCCCTTTTTCATTTTATAATTATAATATATTTAACAACTTTATTGAGGAAAGGGGATTTAGTTTATGGCCGAAGCGTATGTTTATCATGATGAAGTTTGGAATGAACTGATTGAAGGAAAAATTGTGGCAATGTCACCGCGGCCTGTGGTGAACCATAGTTTTATTGCATCTAATATTTTCACTATTTTTGCAGTCTATTTAAAGGGAAAGAAGTGTGTCCCTTTTTCAGATGGGGTTGAGCTTCTCCTGACGCCAAAAGATCGCTTTATTCCTGACTGTATGGTGGTTTGCGACAGGAACAAGATTAAATTTGACGGTGTACATGGAGCGCCTGATTTAGTGGTAGAGGTACTCTCTCCCAGTACTGTCAAACGGGACAGAGGCTATAAAAAAGATGTATATGCAAAGTGCGGTGTTTTGGAATACTGGATTGTCAGCCCCGGTGATAAGTCCATTGAAGTGTACCGTTCCAAAGACAATGAACTTGTTTATCACGACACTTACACATTTTTTCCCGACTACCTTCTGGAAAAAATGACTCACGAGGAACGCGCCAGGGTGGAAAAGGCCTTCAAATGCAGCTTATTTGACGATTTGGAAATCTCCCTGGACGACATTTTTGGCGATCTGATCTGACAAATGCAAAAGGGCTGGAGACGGTTTATCCTGTCCCCAGCCCTCATTTCATACATGATCCAATAATGGATGCTCTCAGTTGCCCATCTTCTGGGTGGCGACGGCCAGCTTCAAAGCGGCTACCCTGTCGGTTTTCTCCCACTGTACATCCAGATCCTCACGGCCCATGTGCCCATAGGCGGCCAGCTGCCGGTAAATGGGCCGGCGCAGCCCCAGCTCCCGGATAATGGCTGCGGGCCGCAGGTCAAACACCTGCTCCACCGCTTTTTCAATCAGCCCCTCATCAATGATCCCTGTCCCAAAGGTGTTGACATTGATGGAGACTGGATGGGAAACCCCAATGGC
>CATJCP010000006.1 GCA_949737515.1 uncultured Oscillospiraceae bacterium
ACGAATGGTCCGGAAGTTGGTGAGCATGCCGCCCAGCCAACGGGCGTTTACATAATGAACGCCGGCGCGCTCTGCTTCCTCACGGATGGAATCGCCCGCCTGCTTCTTGGTGCCGACAAACAGCACAGTGTCGCCTGCCGCCGCAACGTCGCGGACAAACATATAGGCTTCTTCCAGCTTCTTGACGGTCTTCTGCAGGTCGATGATGTAGATGCCGTTGCGCTCCGTAAAGATATAGGGAGCCATTTTGGGGTTCCATCTGCGGGTTTGATGTCCAAAGTGGACGCCAGCTTCCAACAGCTGCTTCATAGATACTACGCTCATTGATACATCCTCCTGATATGGTTATTTACCTCCGCTTCCGCGCTTTTTGCCTAAACTTTCCTTACACCATTCAGGTAATTGCGGAAACGTGCGTATTACTTGGTAAGTATAGCATATCCCCGTTGGATTGGCAAGGGATTTTTTTAAAATTTGAAAAATTGTCCATTTTCCTGGGTTTTCAAGCAAATCCGAAGACCCGCTTAGTCGATCTAAACGAAAAAAGTATGCAAAGTGGGACCGCCAGAAGAACTGACGGTCCCATAAATTAAACAACATCCAAGGCCAGCTTATCCTCCCTGACCACAACCCGGATTTCCCTAGGCGTATCGTCCCCCCTGTCCACAAGAAGCATAGCCAGGGGGTCCTCAGCGTCGCGGCGGATGACCTTCCGGATAGACCTGGCCCCGCTGGCACGGTCGGCAAAGGCCTTTTTGGCGATCCATTCCACTGCTTCCTGGCTGTAGCCAAAGGAAATATTCTTCTCCTCCATGGGGGCCTTCAGCTCATCCAAAAGCAGGCCGGCAATCAGGCCGTAGTCCTTTTCGTCCAGAGGACGGAACACAACCACCTCGTCCACACGCCCTAGGAATTCAGGCCGCAGGAATTCAGAAAGCGCCTTCAGTGCCTTTTCCTTAGATGCCTCCTCCTCTGTTTTGGCAAACCCCAGGGAACTGCCTTTCCGGTCGCTTCCAGCATTGGAGGTCATGACAAT
>CATJCP010000007.1 GCA_949737515.1 uncultured Oscillospiraceae bacterium
ATCCGTACCGGCGTTATCGTCGACGCCATTCCCAGTCCAGAGCTGTTCGGCAATATCTTTTTCAAAAACTCTCCTCTTCACGATGGGGCGATGATCATGCGGGACGGCAAGGTCTATGCCGCTGCCTGCTTTCTGCCCAAGCCCAAGCAGGAGGAGGATATTGATAAGCACTTAGGCTCCCGCCATCGGGCGGCCATCGGCATCAGCGAGGTTTCCGATTCGCTGACGGTCATCGTCAGCGAGGAGACCGGCGGCGTTTCGATTGCGGTCAACGGCCGGCTGATCCGCAACCTTTCCATTGAAAAGCTGCGCACGACGCTGGAATATTACCTGATCCCTCAGGTCAAAGAGGATGCCAGGGAGCGCAAACCCAGCCTCTTTAAGCGGCGTGATTCGGGCGAGAAGAAATAGAAGGGGGACAGCTGTGATGAGAAAGAGCAAAAATGGGCGTCCTGATCAGACGCAGTCTGGGCAGACTCAGTCTGGACAGACGCGGTCTGAGCAGACTCAGTCTGAGCAGACTAAAAAAAGAATCGAGCTGGGACGGCTTTTTGACAACAACAAATTTGTGATGGTGCTGTCGATACTGCTGTCGGTGATTTTGTGGTTTGCCATTTATCTGGACCAGAAGCCCAACTCCAACTGGATGATCAACGGCATCCCGGTGTCGGTCAATTATGAAAATTCGATTGCGCAGGATCTGGGGCTGGAGATCGTCGGGGAAGTGCCGATCACCGTAGATGTTACCGTTAACGGCAAGCGCTATAAGATCGTCAACCTGGATGAGAGCAATTTCCGGGCACAGGTTTCCCTGTCGTCGGTGAACCGGGCGGGAGAGTATACGCTGCCGATCTAGGTCATCCGCAACGAAAGCGACCCGGAATACAGCATCGTTTCCTGGACGCCGTCCGAGGTGACGCTGAAATTTGACAAGATCGTCAGCAAGCAGTTCCCTGTTGAGGTGCTGGCGCCTGGTCTTACGGCCGGCGATGGCTATCTGATGGAAACGCCCTATGCTGATGTCGATTATATCACCATTAAAGGCCCCCAGAACGA
>CATJCP010000008.1 GCA_949737515.1 uncultured Oscillospiraceae bacterium
CGGTCTATCTGTCGCAGCCGCCTGAGAGATTATAGAGGGGATGTCCGGATCGTGAACCGGCCTGCCCGTCGCATCTCTCTTGTTCCCCTGCTGTGATTACAGTATAGCACTATCTTTAGTGAATGTCTATTGGTGATATGCACAAACTTTAGTGCTTGCCCTTGTGTGTTTTGTCACTTGAATTAGTGCGCACATTGCGCTATAATAAGGACAATGGAAAGGGGGTCTATTATGCCTATAAAGTATGAAAAATTGCTCAAATTGTTAGAGGAAAAGGGCTATACTTCTTACCGCATCAGGAAAGAAAAGATACTAGGACAGGCAACACTTACCGCCATAAAAAACGGAACAGGCGGGCTTGACCATCGGTCAATCGCCAGACTTTGTGAAGCTCTTCAATGCCAGCCGGGGGATATTATGGAGTATGTGGAGGACACCCCTGAATAGCCCCACAAGCCCGTCAGAGCGTTTCTGGCGGGCTTTTCCCTGTGAGGTAGGGGTTTACCCCTCCCCGGTGTTCAAATGCGCTCTACGGCCTTCTATGAGCGAAAGAGACCGCAAGGGAAGTGTTGCCGGTGTTCGTGTTGCGGTAGAGACCCAGGCGGAGCGGGGCAGGATCAGCAGGGCACAGGGCAATGAAAAAGCCCCGGACAAAAAGTCCGAGGCTTGACAACACGGCCAGCAGGGCCTATAATAAACATAGAAAGGGCGCTGCGACAAGCGGTTAGCCCGGTGGGTTAAGCAATTTCAAAGAGAAACCGTCACCCTGCCCGGTGGCGGTTTCCGCTTTTTACCTTGATCGTCACAGTCCAACGCAGGATGTGAAAAGTCAATGTAATCGGCATCATGTCACCCCCTTTCGGGGTCATGTGACTAACCGCCTGCCGTTGTGCAGCGCTGAAAGATGCTTCTTTCCTATCCTCACAATACCACAGAATCCGACATATGGCAAGGCACAATCCGGGCTCTTGGCATCTCCTCCCCGGATTACGGGAATCCGGGACTTGACAATTACATGCGTGCGGCCTATAATAGGCATAGAAAGGGCGCTGCGACA
>CATJCP010000009.1 GCA_949737515.1 uncultured Oscillospiraceae bacterium
GAAGCCGTTAATGATATTTTGCACCTGCCCAACGATCTGATCCTTGAATCCAATGAACACGCCGGCCAGAAGAATCACGATACCCAGGATGATCAGAATTGAGATAAAGTTGGTATCTCCTCTTTCGTCTGTAAGGCTGGGACGGACTTTCGTCAGGTACATGGACTGAAGCGTCGCTGCCAAGACGGCGGCCTTGCTCTGTAATCCCTTGAACATTGCTTTCTCCTCTCCTTTCTCGCATATTTTTAACAGGACTCTCTCCTGCTAAAGACAGGTCACATGCTGAAACTCTGCACGGCGGAGGCGATGACAATCAGCATCACGCCGAAAAACATCATGGCAATGGGCATCAGCAACGCGCTGGCCGCCTGTTCGCCTTTCTGCAGAAGCCTCTGCCGGTGCTGCCCCCAGAGTTCCCCGGACTGATTTGCCAGGAAGATGGGCAGTTCCCCGCCGCCCCGCTCAATGCTCTGGATCAGGGCGGAGGTAAATTTCTTCACATCCGGGGAATTGCTTAGCACGCTGAAATCATAGAGTGCGTCGATTTCCGACCGGCCGTTGTCCATAGCCTCGCAGGACTTGCGCATCAGGTCGTAGATGACCCCCTCCTTGCCAAAGGCCACCATCTTCCACGCCTCGTGCATGGTGGCCCCCGAATTGACCAACAGGGCCAGCTTAGAGATGGCGTTGGGCAGCTCACTCTCGCAGGCCGACTGCCGCTCCTTCAACTTATTCTCCAGGTAGGTCATAAAGTAGTAGGCCGCCAAAACCGCCAGCACCACCCCTGACAGGGCGAGAAAGACGCACATATCCCCGGAGAACAGCCCGGCGGCCAAGAAGAACAGCGCCAGGCACACCAATATGTAAGACAGCACCTGGGCCCAGATGGCGCGGGCGTAGAACTCGCCGAACTTCTTCCCGTAATACAGCGACGCCGTGCTCCGCAGCCGCCCGCCCAGCTTTCCCCGCAGGCGGAAGAGCTTGGTATTCTGGAGCGCAAAGCCCGCGCTGTAGAAGAACTTCAGGGGGTAGATGTCACTGTCCAGCGGTTCAATCATATAGTCA
>CATJCP010000010.1 GCA_949737515.1 uncultured Oscillospiraceae bacterium
CCCAAATCGGGCAGCAGCCCCTTGATTTTCATTGATTTGAAAGGATGAACGCATCATGGCAAAACAGGTTATCTACGGCGAAGAGGCCCGCAAGGCTCTGGAAGCCGGCGTCAGTTCCCTGGCCGATACCGTCAAAATCACCCTGGGGCCCAAGGGCCGCAATGTGGTGCTGGATAAGAAATTCGGTGCTCCCCTTATCACCAACGACGGCGTGACCATCGCCAAGGAAATCGAGCTGGATGATCCCTTTGAGAATATGGGCGCGCAGCTGGTAAAGGAAGTCGCCACCAAGACCAACGACGCCGCCGGCGACGGCACCACCACCGCCACTTTGCTGGCTCAGGCCCTTGTGCGGGAGGGAATGAAAAACGTGGCCGCCGGTGCCAATCCTATGATCGTAAAGAAGGGCATTGCCAAGGCTGTTGACGCGGCTGTAGAGGCCATTACCGCCAGTTCTAAGATGGTTTCCAGCTCTACGGATATTGAGCGGGTCGCCACTGTTTCCGCCGGGGATCCCTTTGTGGGAGAACTGATCGCCCAGGCCATGGATAAGGTTTCCAAGGACGGCGTTATCACCATTGAGGAATCCAAGACCGCTGATACCACTGTTGATACCGTTGAAGGTATGCAGTTTGACCGGGGTTACATCACTCCTTATATGGCCACCGATATGGATAAGATGGAGGCGGTCATTGACGACGCCTATATCCTGATCACCGATAAGAAGATCAGTTCGATTCAGGAGATTCTGCCCCTGCTGGAGCAGATCGTCCAGTCTGGCAAAAAGCTTGTGATTATTGCCGAGGACGTGGAAGGGGAAGCCCTCTCTACCTTGATTGTCAATAAGCTCAGAGGCACCTTTACCTGTGTTGCCGTAAAAGCCCCCGGCTTTGGCGACCGCAGAAAGGAAATGCTCCAGGATATCGCCATTCTCACCGGCGGCCAGGTCATTTCCGAGGAATTGGGCCTTGAATTGAAGGAAACCACCATTGATCAGCTGGGCCGCGCCGGTCAGGTTAAGGTTCAGAAGGAAAACACCATTATCGTCGGCGGCCAGGGGGACAAGGGC
>CATJCP010000011.1 GCA_949737515.1 uncultured Oscillospiraceae bacterium
CATATAGGGGATGGTTTTCGCCAGTGTGGTCCGCC
This sequence comes from uncultured Oscillospiraceae bacterium, assembly GCA_949737515.1. Taxonomy (GTDB): domain Bacteria; phylum Bacillota; class Clostridia; order Oscillospirales; family Ruminococcaceae; genus UBA1405. The sequence continues at coordinate 36 of CATJCP010000011.1, forward strand.
CCACCTTGATGGACACGAACAGCGTGTTGCCCACGGGAGGCGTGATATTGCCGATGCACAGGTTATAGACCAGAATGAGTCCGAAGTGGACCGGGTACATGCCGAAGGTCTTGACGATGGGCAGAAACAGCGGGGTGAAGATCAAAATGGCGGAAGTCACGTCCATGAAGGTCCCGGCCGCCAGGAGAATGACGTTCATGATCAGGAGAATCAGCAGAACCGCCAGAATGGGAATGTTCGTGTGGCTCCGTTTGGACGTGACAATGGGGCCGCCCGGCAGACTCATCAGCGTGACATTGGCGGGAGGCTGTTGTACTTGGATTTTCAAGCACTTCAGGTCGGCGGGGGGATTCCATGGGGGTGTCCACGGTGTAGAAATTCCGGATACCTGCGTCGATCCGGGTCGCCGCCTGGAAGCCGGCCTGCCTCGTGGACCCGCATATGGAGCCGGTGATGTCCGGGTTGCCCATGGCCTGATGATAGGCCTCGCTGGAAACGAAGAGATAGGGCAAGCAGATAGGAAGCGATTTTATTTATCAACATCCTCCTTCACCTTTTTAGCTTTTTTGCAGTATTTTGAGCCGCATGATTCACAATGGATATTTTGAATGAGGTTGCGTGCCCTGAGAATCTTCTAAAAAATAATAAGCCGATTCTTTTGCCTTTCTATGCCTGTATTGTAATAAACTGTGTCTAATTCAGCATGGTGTTTTTGGCTTGAAATATGGTGAATATTGCTATATAATATGGAGGAATGAAAAGGGGGTGGAATATGAACAAAGACATCTGGACAGACCGTCAGGTCATGCTGGGAAAATCCGCGTTTGAGTTTTATCACTATCTGGATGAGATACCGCCAAAGGTGGAATTTCACCAGCACCCGTTTTATGAGCTGTTTTTCTTTTTGGACGGCAACGCGAACTACACGATTGAGGGCAAGACCTATAAACTTCGTCCAGGAGATATTTTGCTGACCAACAGCCTGGATATTCACCGTCCGGAGATTTTTCCCGGGAAGCCCTATGAGCGGATTGTC
>CATJCP010000012.1 GCA_949737515.1 uncultured Oscillospiraceae bacterium
AGGCGCTGAAGGCAGCCGAACAGGAGAGCGGCAGACTGCTGGGCTTCTGCTTCCAGAATCGTTACAACACCAGCGTGACCCAGGCGAAGGAGATTGTCGCCAGCGGCAGGGCGGGGAAGATCGTCTCTGCCAGGGCCTTTGTCACCTGGAGCCGGGGCGCTTCTTACTACACGGACAGCGGATGGAGAGGTACCATGGAGCTGGAGGGCGGCGGCGTTTTGATCAACCAGTCCATCCACACCCTGGACTTGATGACCGAGTTTATGGGGCAGCCCCTTTCGTCGGAGGCCTCAATTTCCAACCACCATTTAAAGGGAGTCATCCAGGTGGAGGATACGATGGAGGCCTATATCCAATACGAAAACGGCGTTGGCCTTTTCTACTGCACCACCGCCTTTGGGAGCAATGCGCCCATTCTCCTGGAAATCCACTGTGAAAAGATGATCCTGCGGATTGAAGGGGATTCCCTCACCCTGATCTACCCTGACGGCAGGCGGGAGACCGTGGATTGTGAGGAGCGGGTGGCCCTTGGCAAGGATTACTGGGGAACAGGGCATTCTGCCTGTATCGCCAACTTCTATGAATGTATCCAGAGCGGCAAGCCTGCGCCCATCGGCATTCCGCAGGTGGAGAGGGTCTTTAACCTTATGATAGACCTGTATGACAGCGCGAGAGGGAAGAAATAAGAGCGGGCTCTGGTTTTTCCGGTAAAAAATAGGGCTGAAAATCTAACGGCAGATTTTCAGCCCTATTTTGGGTATTTAAGTTTTCTGGACTGCTGCTTTTAATCCGAAATCCGGCGAAAATTTCCGCTAGCAGTTGAAAGAAGCATCCAAATATGTTAAACTGTTAAAAAAAGCTGTGCCGGTTTTAAAATTTATGTTTATTTTTTGTCCAGGGACTTTAAACCTTTAAAGTTTTGATGGACAGAAAGGCTAAAGGGTGACGGGAAATGGATTTTTCTGAAAAGGTCAGAAGCGTCTGCCGGGCCATTCCCCGGGGTAGGGTGACCAGTTACGGGCAGATTGCCCTGCTGTGTGGGAGTCCCAACCGCGCCCGCCATGTGGGATACGTTTTGGGGCA
>CATJCP010000013.1 GCA_949737515.1 uncultured Oscillospiraceae bacterium
AGTTTTATCGGACGCGCTGACCTTGATCAGCTCCAAACCACCCACGGAGACATTCTCAAAGGTGATGGTCTGCGTGTCATTGGGATTCACCTGCACCGTCTGGCTCTTGGCGTTGGGGTCCAGAACGTAGCCGGGCAGGGCCTCCAGCTCCGTCACGATGACGGTGCCGGTGATGCCGGAAATGACGATCTGGCCCTCGGTGTTGGTGGTATAGAGGCCGCTGGAGGAAACCTTGCCGCCGTCCAGGTCCACGTTGGAGCCGTCGGCGTAGGTGATCTTGAATTTCACTCCGGCAAGGGGTTCCTTCGTCAAGGCGTCAATCTTGTTGACGATCAGCCCTCCGGCCTTCTTGTTCCAGAAGGTCATGCTCTGCACTTCGCCGGTCTTGATGGTGATGCTCTGCGGAGTGCCGTCAAGGATGTACCCGGCCTGGGTCCTGGTCTCCCTGGCGGTGATCACGGTTCCGGGTTCCAGGTTGGGGATGGTAATGTGCCCGTCCTTGTCGGTGGTGTAATAGCCGTTATTGGGCCCGACGACGGCCCCGGTCTGATCCGTCACCAGAAACTCCACGCCGGAGAGTGGGGTATTGTCAGTGCCGTCAATGAATTTCTGGATCACAAGCGTTGTCGTGGGGTCGTTCTCGATGGTCAGGTCGTTCCCGCCGGAGCTGCCGGAGCCGCCCCCGGTAGTTCCGCCGGTAGTCACGCCGTTGCCGGAACCGTTCTTGACCGTAATGGTCCTGGGGGTGCTGTCCAGGACGTAGCCCTGGGGCACCTTGGTTTCCACCACGACAACGGTACTGCCGGGGGCGATGCCCGTCACAAGGGCGGTGCCGTCCTTGCCGGTGACATAGCGGCCCAGGATGTGGCCATCCCCGCCCTTCACGGTGAACTCGGTGCCGGGGACGGGTTTTCCGGTGACAGAATCCAGCTTCGTCAGCGTCAGACTGCACAAGGGGTCATTGAGGAAAACGAGGGTCTGCGTGTCCATGGGGTTTACGGTGACGGTCTGCGTCTGCGTGGTCTGGTCGATCACATAGCCGGGGGCCGCTTTCGTCTCCTTCGCAACGATGGTCCCTACCTCGCC
>CATJCP010000014.1 GCA_949737515.1 uncultured Oscillospiraceae bacterium
AAGAGGTTTTATGGGTGTGCGTTCGCATGATCTGATGCGGTGTTGAGTTCAAGAACTCGGCACCGCTTTTATGTTTCCGGCGGACGCCCGGGGCGGGGAGGATGATCCCGTCCCGCTCCAGGGTCCGTCCGCCGGAGAGTTTATTATATTAGGAGAAAAAATATAATGAATTCGTAACTATATCTTAAAGGAAGTGGTCTTATATCAGTCCCAAAGAAAAATGATAGCGGAATTCTAATGCCAATACTAATTGCGGCACTAATTGTTGTTGGTGTTTTTGTATTGGGCCTTTTCGGGTTTATTGCTTATAAATACATTACAGCTAGTGAGAATGTACTGGCAAGTACAGAATTCAGCCAATCATTAGAGAGTAATGTGAAAGAAAAAACTGAGGACAGCTATGATTCTGCTAAAAAGAGTGGTTCCAATAGTAGTTTTACAAATCTATTTGGGACACCTACAACAATTTGCGCCCATTCTGGATGTACAAATTATATTGCATCCAGCGGTGATACGAATTGCTGCACTACACACTCCAACCATTGTTTAGGATGTAATAAATATATTGATGGTGACGCGGCATTTTGCATGATATGTGTAGCAAATGCTTTGAAAAACAGCTCTAGTAGTAGCTTTACGAATTTATATGGGACACCTACAACAATTTGTGCCCATTCCGGATGCACAAATTATATTGCGTCCAGCGGCGATACGAATTGCTGCACTACACATTCTAACCATTGTTTAGGATGTAATAAATACATTGATGGTGACGCGATGTTTTGCATGACATGTGTAGCAAATGCCTTGACCAAGTGAATACCCGGTTTTAACTAGTAAATACCCTGCACCATTGAGGTGCAGGGTATTTACTAGTTAAAATCTTTAATAAGTCTTCTCAAGAGGTTTACAGAAACAACAATAAAATCCGTGTGTCCCTAGAGAAGAATCACACCTTTAGGAGGTTTTCTCCAAGAAACGTCTTACGCCTCCGCCAGAGCCTTGGCCTCGGCGATGGCCTTTTCCTGGGCGGCCGGCGGGCAGTCCTCGTAGCGCACGAAGTGGAAGGTGAAGCTGCCCCGGCTCT
>CATJCP010000015.1 GCA_949737515.1 uncultured Oscillospiraceae bacterium
AAGGCGCGGAAAAATACGTTGCCAACGCTTATATTTCCGAAGACGAAGCTTTGATGGCACGCCCGTGCTGGCCGTCACCTCGCAGGCAACGCGGCTGTTCGGATCCTGCTCGAGCATCGCGTCAAGGATGGCGTCCGAAATCTGGTCGCAGATTTTATCGGGATGCCCCTCTGTCACCGACTCAGAAGTAAAAAAGGTGTGCGCCATAAAAGAATTCCTCCTTCATTTCATAACCTAGCGCTGTCCGGACGCCGCCTATAAAAAAGCACCCGTCCGATACAGACGAGTGCAGATATTCGTTCCCCATCTCTCGGATTTTAACCGCAGGATTTGGCACCTTGAAAAAATCAGGTTGCCGGGCTTCACAGGGCCTGTCCCTCTGCCACTCTTGATAAGGTTATATTTAATTGTCGAAGATATTATACAACAAAGACGTTTTGTTGTCAATGCATTTTGGTAAAGTCTTTTGCTCACAGCAGGTCCAAAGCGCTCCCCTCCTCAAAACAGCGCCATAACCGCGTACAGGACCAAAAAAGCACCCGACCCAATACAGGCGATAGATAAAATAAAGTCTTTCCTCTTCTTACTGAATATAAGATACACCCCATAGCCGGCAAGTGCAACGCCAACGATCAACTGGGCCAGCGGCGTCATTCTGTATTCCTCCTTTAAAAATCCATGTCCATTGTTTTACAGCTTAATTTCAGTATACCACAAGCAGGCACCTGTTTCAAGGATTGCAGACAGCCTTTCATGGAAATCCATCCGTATACCATCCTTTGCAAAATGGATTTCCACATTCACACCGCCAATCGCCCATTTACAGCATTTACATTTTATGCTATAATGAGGCCACCTACAACGGAAAAATGGAGTGAATAAAATGGACAATAACAAATTGGCGGAGCTGCTGTTTCCCCACATCACTTCCACCCCAGAGGATATAGAAGCCCGCTACCCCCGCAGGGCGCTCCCCGAAGGCGCGAAGGTGACCCGCATCGCCCCCAGCCCCACCGGCTTTATGCACCTAGGAAACCTCTACGGCGCGCTGGTGGACGAGCGTCTGGCCCATCAGTCGGGCGGCGTCT
>CATJCP010000016.1 GCA_949737515.1 uncultured Oscillospiraceae bacterium
GGTATTGGTAATGGTTACCGGAGTACAGCTTGCATTTACATCCTGTATAAGCTGGTAGATATTCTCTCTGGCTTTCGTTGCTGTGATTACTGTCATGATATCACCTCTTTTCTTTTTATTATAGCGTACGTTTTAACGTTCTTCAATATATGATACTTCTTTCTACAAAAAGTGTTACAACTCAATATATAAGAAAAACGTATCAATACTCAAGAGTATTGACACCAAAAACGGGATGTAGTAAAATCAAGGTATGAGAAGGTGTCATAACTTAGGACTATAAATAAGGGGGATTTTTCTATGATTTATGGGTACTGCAGGGTGTCTACTCAGATGCAGGCCAAGGATGGGAACAGCCTGGAGGCACAGAAACAGTTATTGATTGAAAACGGAGCGGAAGAAATCTATTCGGATGCTTTTACTGGGACCAAGGCTCACCGGCCAGAGCTTGTCAAGCTCCTGGCCGTGCTACAGTCAGGGGACAAGCTGGTCATCACCAAGCTGGACCGGATAGCCAGGAGTGCATCACAGGGCATAGAGTTAGTACAGACGCTGTTAGACAAGGGCATCACCGTACATGTACTGAATATGGGGCTGCTGGACAACACGCCTACCGGAAAGCTGATCCGGAACATCATGCTGGCTTTCGCTGAGTTTGAAAGAGACATGATCATCGAGCGTACTCAAGAGGGAAAAGCAATCGCAAAGAAACAGCCAGATTTTCGGGAGGGACGTCCCCGCCTATATAATAGGAAGCAGATCCAACACGCACTCAGCCTCTTACAGGATCATTCCTACAGGCAGGTGACGGAGATGACAGGCATCTCCAAGTCAACGCTCATCCGGGCAAAACGTCAGACTGCTCAGAACCCTTGATCAAGCAGTGTATATAATCAAAAGACATCACTATATGATAGATTTTACATACAGTGATGTTTTTTTAATCATTGATATAAAATGTCATACATTCTCTATCCCCAAATACAAAGCTCTAGCGGAGTCCATGACCATATGCCAGGAAAGACCAGCGGCGTAAGGATATTTCTTCTGATAAGACCCCCAGAGTCTTTCCATGACAGGACTCTGCTCTATCTCATCA
>CATJCP010000017.1 GCA_949737515.1 uncultured Oscillospiraceae bacterium
AGGTTTTTGGCGGTGCCGCCAATGGTCAAGATTGCCTCGCCCAACTGGGCAACACTGGTGTTTGACTTGCTGGAGGCCATCGCCATTTGATCCACCAGGACGGCAGATTCTTCCATGCTCAAGCCAAGTGCAGACTGCGCATCAGTCACCATATCAGAGGCGGCGGCAAGTTCGATTCCGCCAGCAGCGGCCAGATTCAGCACATTCGGAAGCGCTTGCATGGATTCCTCCGAATCGTATCCGGCCAACGCCATATAATTCAGCGCGTCCGCTGCCTGTGTCGCGGAAAAGGCGGTGGATGCCCCCATTTCCATCGCAAAGTCCCGCAAATTACCAATTTCATCCGTTGTTTTTCCCATCGTTGCAGCCACTTGAGACATTGCGCTGTCAAACTGCATTCCAGTGTTAACGGAAGAAGCTGCAAACGCAGTCACCGCCGTTGTGGCTGCTCCAATCGCCACAGCTGCTGCTTTGGCAGCCGCAGAAATTCCATTTTTTAGTTTGTCGACTATGCTTGATGTGCCTTTTTCAGCTTGTGAGGTGTCCACATCCACTTTTATGATGACAGACCCATCATAATTCGGCATAAATTACTCCCTTCTGCTGTATTTCTTCTTGTATTCCGCAACCTTCTCATTGAGTTCGACTTGCTTTTTCGCATATTCTTGGAGCAGACCCCCAATTTGCCCGAAAAAGTCAGCAAATTCATATATCCCGGGCGCTTGACTTCCGAACACCTTCCGGCAGGTGCCAGCGCCAAACACTTCATCTGTACGCACCGTCAGATTAGCGCACACCTCCGCGACCTGTGCAATGACCGAAGAAACTTCGTCGACAGACTCGTTTTCCGCCCGAGAAAGCTGTGCTGAAAGCTCACTTGAAGCAGCCTCAAATTCTTTCATAAGGATGATGAGGTTATTCATGAAGGTTGTATTTTTCGGCTCCAATGTAATGTACTCCCCCGCATCGTTTACCTCAATCTTTTGTACTTCGCGATTTGCCCGAATAGAATTACCCATTCCGCCGTCCCTCCTTCATAGTGTCAACAAGGCCGCCGACAGCCTCCCTCACATCGCGTGCGACTTCTGCGCCGTACTGGCTCAATTCCTGTGAAACGCCCAAAATTCGTCTTTTCAT
>CATJCP010000018.1 GCA_949737515.1 uncultured Oscillospiraceae bacterium
CGGTATTGTACCGCTCCCCGGCTTTTCGTAGTTCGGGACATTTTATCCCAAAGGTGGGGTGGACTGCCTCTTGTAAATATGATATACTTAAAGAAACTTTTGCCTAAACGTTAGCAGAATGGAACTAAAATGACTTCAAGCTATTAACATTATATGTGGTATAAGAGTACTGTACTTTTGGATAAGGAGGATAAACATGATTTCCTTTGATAGCCCGTTAGTTGACCTTATCTATAGTATCATGCATATGATATATAATCGTCCCCGCTTACGGGCAATTTTACTAACAATCGCTAGTATTGTTGATTTTATATCTGTTTCTTTTTATATACTGATAAAAAACTGCATAATCAATATATATTTTGGAAATGGAAGTACACTAGAGACAAATGGATTTGTAGCAGACATTCTATTGATTATTATTGTTGTTGCATCAATTCTTTTGCTTTTGACAATTTGTTCTTTTTCAAGCAGTTTACAAAAATGGCATAGTGTATCGGATATGCTTGATGAAATAACAAAGCGTAAACATACCCTTGAAGAAAAAATAGATGCACAGAAAGATAAACCTCACATCCAAGACATCATTCAACTAAACCTAAGTCAGTTAAATGAATACTATACAATTAATAAATCTCAATCAAAACATGCATATGAATTTAGCTTGTTTATGATATTTGTTGGTTTTGTGCTCATTGTTTCTGCTGTCATTCTTGGCTTTGCGGTTCCTTCTCAGATTTCGGTTACTCTAATTGCTGGTATTGCGGGCCTGCTGTCTGAATTCATCGGAGCAACGGCACTTAACTTGTATAAAGAGAGCAATAAGCATGTTAATGAATTTTTGGAACGCCTTACTTATCTTCAAAAAGTCATGCTTGCAATTGAACTAGTTGATCGTATCTCAGATGATAAAAAAGAGGATCAGTTCTCGAATATAATTTCAAGTCTTATGGAGAGCGAGAAAAGATAGTAAGATAACAGTTTCATTTTATCCCAAAATGATGTACAGATTTATTTGTCAAATAAGCTAATTTCATTAAAGACAGCGGGTGCTTTGCCTGCTGTCTTTTTTCATGGCGAGAGGAGGTGCTACCACGGCCACGACCTACATCCGGCCCTACAAGCAGGCGGCGGGACTGA
>CATJCP010000019.1 GCA_949737515.1 uncultured Oscillospiraceae bacterium
CGTGATGAACGCCCTTTATCCGGGGATGGACATCGCATATTTAGATCCGATAGGCCCCTTTGCACTGAAAGAAAATGAAAGGCTTTTCCAGATGGGGGACTATACAATACGTTTTTCAGTAGGATCAGCCCCTGGGGCCAATCTGGATATTTATAACCAAAATGGGGAAAAGGTGCTTTCTTACAATCCGTTGGAGATGAAATGGAGTTCCTATCCAACAGAGGCCGAAAATAAAATGCAGCGGGAAATCGAATCTGTATATGATGACGCTTACTATACTGCCCGCGCGGAAATAGAATCCCGGAAGGCAGCCGAAGAGTCCGAAGCTGCCGCAGAACCAAGTCTCAGCGTAAAGGTGTAACAGTAATTCAAGAATTTCCATATAAAGCAGAAAAACAGCCGGTTTAGGCTGCTTTTCTGTTTTATTTATGACTTTTCATCTGCTATTTAATGGAAACCGGAATGGAAAATACCTTAGTCTCCCCGTTGTCTTCCGCTGTTATCTGTATTTCTGTGAGCCGCTTCAAGTCGATCAGTTTACGGTAGCTGCGGTTTACCTGTATATCCAGCATTTCCCCGCCTGTGCCGGAGGACAGCCGATCCTCATCGTCAATATAGCTTCCATCTGCAAAGCAGAACCGGATCTTCATATCCATCAGCCTGCTGTCCTGGTATTGCTGCCCTACTGTGGCTTTTATGGAACGGGAACATTTTAAATGGATAGAAATGGGTGAAACCCGTATTTCTCTAATGGAAATAGCCCCATCTGCCCAAGGTTTGATAGACTCCTTTAAGGGAACCGCAACGGAGGTGTCGCTGTAATCCATAGGAAACTCAAAACTCCACGGCCCTTCCGCAATCACAGAAACCCTGTCTGTATCTTCATCGTAATTTTTCAAAGTATCCATAGAAAAGACAACCTGCTGCCCGGTCAGCTCCCTCCGGCTGTCAATACCCATGCAGAAATGGAGGGTATTGCCTTCTTTGGACATCAGCTCCGAGTGGTACCCATAGGAGCCGGATTTTTCCGGCATCAAATCCTGGTTTTCAAAGAGATAGAGATCGTTTTCCGGGAACTCCTTCCCTTCGGGGAGCAGCACATCGTATAAAAGGTAAGCAGTATTGCTTCCCCCAATCACCCCCTGAA
>CATJCP010000020.1 GCA_949737515.1 uncultured Oscillospiraceae bacterium
ACCCGAAGCGGGCCCCCGCCTATGTGGGCCGCGGCGACGCCTATGTGAAGTCCGGGGAGATGGAGGAAAATCTGGCGGCGGCGCTGGCGGATTATGAGAAGGCTGTTGAACTGGATGAGACCAGCGCAGAGGCCTATCTGGGGTTGGCGGATGTGTATATTTTCCAGGAAAATTATGAGAAAGCAATAGAAATCTTGAGTCAAGGGCTGGAGATAATCGATGACAGCAAAGAAATTTTGGACAGTTTGGAGCGGGCTAAGGCATCTTATATCACCAGAGCAGTGGAAAGCAAGGATTATAGTGCCTTCTATCGCGAAGAAAATCTCATGAGGCCAGAAGACTGGAAAGTAAATGGAAAACCCATTTACGAATGCGATCTTGCTGATTTTCAGGCGGAATTTCCCTGTGAGGAAGAGAGCGCCTCGCTTTGGTCAGAAGGGCATTGGGAGTATAGGCCCCAAGACGCCAACCATAGACCATCTAATCTGTCCGCTGTCAAGCGGGGGACCGATCATGCGGGATTACTTGTTATGCTGCAGTGGAACCGTGGCAGCTGGAGCCAATATTTCCAGCCGGACATGAAAGGCATCCATTTGGAGGACTCCTTTGATGAGACACTCAAAAAATTGGGGATGACAGAATTGGGCATACAATATTGTAGGTCAGCTGAGAAGCCATTTGGGATCACTGTCAGCAGAAAGTTTATTATCCATGTTGACAGCGGAGAGACGGCATCCGCAATGACAATATCGTTTAATTCTATTGAAAGCCACATTTATTCGCACATCAGCTTTCATTTTAATAAAGAGACACTTGCAGTAATCACTGGAGATTTTTCTTACAGCCCCATGGAGATACTATTTTGAGGTCAAGGAAGAAGGATTGTAATGAGAAAGTCAGCAGTATTATTGATCATAACTGTTTTGATCTTGAACCTGTCCGCCTGTGCGGCGGGCCAGCCGGACGGTACAGCGGAGGAACCTTCCCAGGGTCCCACCTGGCAGGAACAGTACGACCTGGGCGTGCGGTACTTAGCCGAGGGAAACTATGAGGGGGCTATCATTGCTTTCACCGCCGCCATTGAAATCGACCCGAAGCGGGCCCCCGCCTATGTGGGCCGCGGCGACGCCTATGTGAAGTCCGGGGAGATGGAGGAAAATCTGGCGGCGGCGCTGGCGGATTAT
>CATJCP010000021.1 GCA_949737515.1 uncultured Oscillospiraceae bacterium
CGCAGTAGAAGGAATATTCTGGTTTTTTACCTACCGGTTTACGATTATGCCTGTTTTATGTATTGCGCCAGCGTTCCTGACAATGGGCGTATGTATTCCCCTGGTGGTTTACAGGTTTGTGGCAAAACAGTCTATTGTGGAACGGTTAAGGCAGGCGGAATGATGAAAAGGGGGAGGCCCGGAGAGGGCTTCCCCCTTACCTCTGTAGCCTTAGGAATTTGTATAAAGGTGTACTTCCCGGTATTTGCTGGGGGTAATCCCTTCGTACTTTTTAAAAGCGCGCGTAAAATTGATAGAAGAGTTAAATCCCACTTGGGACGCAATGTCCTGAATAGACCGGTTTTTATCCAAGAGCAGTTCCTTTGCCCTGTCCACTCGAATCCGGTTGATGTGATAGAGCATAGAAAAACCAGTGCTTTCTTTAAAAAGGGAGAACAAATAGGCCCTGGACCGTCCAAAAATATCCCCTATCAGCTCCACGCTTAGATCGGGATTCTGATAATGCTCATTGATGTAAGCAAAAATTTCCGCCTCCAGCTTATCGGTGGATTTGGAATGCTCATTGGAATAAATCTGGCATACTTCCCCGAGAAAAGCCAACAGGCAGCGGTGCATATTGGCGAGGTTTTTTTCACTGGAAAGCGTTTTCATGGTAATACGGAGGCTTTCCTCAATGGAGGAAAGGGGGGTAATCAGGCTGCATGTTTGCATTAAAGTCCCCATAACATCAAAGAGCAGGCACCGGGCAAAGCCGCTGTCTGTGCGGTCGCGCTCCAGATTTAATTGCCAGATGCCCTCAAAGACTGCGGCAGCTCTCTCCTTATCCCCGCTTCGGATCAGATTCAGCAGCTTGGTTTCTTCCTCCGGCGGGTAGTAGTAGCCGGTATCCTGGGAAACAGGGATGGCGGCGTTCTGATGCCCGGCAGTGTAGTCGATTCCAAATACCATCCGGTACCGCATAACGTAAAGGGTCTCTTCCCAGGCGTCGGGAAGCTGTTCCAGGCTGGTGCAGAAAGGGGAGGGATAGCAGGCAATCCTGTCAGGATACAGCCGGCTGCGCGTCTTTGCCAGGGAAGCAATATCCTCCATCAGCCCGGAATAGAAAAACTCCCATCCCTCCCGCTGGTTTTCAGTCAGACCGGATAACAGTAGAAACCATCCATCCAGGCAGGTAATCCAGTAAAAA
>CATJCP010000022.1 GCA_949737515.1 uncultured Oscillospiraceae bacterium
AAGTCAGCGGGAAATTCCTTCCGCCCCTCTTTGCCAGCGAAGAAGATTATGCCGCTTTCCAGAACCGCCATGCACAGGCTTCTGTCCCAAAACAGCCCATAGAGGACTACATAGGCGGCGCATACCTGGGTATTGACTGCGGCAGCACCACAACCAAATTGGTTTTAATCGGCGAGGACGGACAGATTTTATTTGAATTTTACAGCTCCAACCAGGGGAACCCGGTAGACGTTGTGCGGGAGCAGCTTTTAAAAATCCGTACCCTCTGCGAGCGGGACAGGGAAACCGCCCCCCCTATTGAAATCAAAGCCTGTGTTACCACCGGTTACGGCGAAGATTTAATGCGGGCTGCCTTTAACGCTGATATGGGCATTGTGGAAACCATGGCGCATTACCGCGCCGCCCGCTTTTTTAACCCAAAGGTGGATTTTATCCTTGACATTGGCGGGCAGGATATCAAATGCTTTAAGGTGCGCAACCATTCGATTGATTCCATCATGTTAAATGAAGCCTGTTCCTCTGGCTGCGGTTCCTTTATTGAAACCTTTGCCCGCTCCATGGGATATACTGCGGAGAAATTTGCAAAGGTCGGGCTGTTTGCCAAACGCCCCTCTGATTTAGGCTCCCGCTGTACGGTCTTTATGAATTCCTCTGTCAAACAGGCCCAGAAAGATGGCGCGGGGGTGGACGATATCTCTGCGGGGCTGTCTATCAGCGTGGTGAAAAACGCCATTTATAAGGTTATCCGCGCCCACTCTGCCAGCGAGCTGGGGGAGAATATCGTTGTACAGGGCGGAACCTTCTATAATGATGCTGTTTTGAGAAGCTTTGAGCAGGAACTTGGACGGGATGTTGTCCGGCCCGCTATCGCCGGGCTGATGGGTGCTTATGGTGCGGCTTTGTATGGGCGGGATATGGGCAAAGACCGTTCCTCCCTGCTTTCCATAGGGGAACTGGAATCCTTTTCCCACCAGGCAAAACCCTCTGTCTGCGGGCTTTGCGCCAACCATTGCAACCTGACTGTCAATTTCTTTTCCGATGGGAGCAGGTTTATTTCCGGCAACCGCTGCGAACGTCCCCTTGGCAGGGGCAGGCAGCAGAAGCTTCCCAACCTCTACGAGTTTAAACTGGAACGGATTAAAAAACTGGCTGGACAACATAATCCCAACGCCCCTATGGGGAAAATA
>CATJCP010000023.1 GCA_949737515.1 uncultured Oscillospiraceae bacterium
CGCCGGAACAAACTACGGTGCAAAGCAGTATGATCGTGTGAAGCAGGTCACCAGGGCCTTTATGATAGGCGTTACGGTTCTCAGCTTGATTTTCTACATTCCGATTCAGCTTGCTCCTAAAACGATCCTCTCCTGGTTCATCAAAGATGCAGGAATTGTCAGCCAAGGCGTGACGGACTTCCGGATCCTGTTCAGTACCTATATCGTGCTGGGCTTCGTTCTGATGGTCATTACCCTGATGCAGTCCCTTGGGAAAGCATCCAAGGCCAGTGTTTTGGTCTTAATGCGCCAGATCATCCTGTTTGTACCCCTTGCCATTCTTCTGCCCCAAGTTGGCGGTTTAGGAGTGCATGGCGTGTTTCTTGCCCCGGCGGTAACGGATTTAATTATTCTGGTTCTGGCAATCGGAATGTTGGCTGGGGAGTTTCGGAATCTGTCGAAGCTGGCTGTACAGGTGCAGAGATAAATTCCTGGTTATCTGGCAAAATCTGTACACTCCGCATTAGTTATGAAAACGGTATGATTCTATTTGCGTTATTTGTAAAGATGTACAGGGGGAATTTCCGTGGAGATATTACAAATCCGCCTACGGGAAGCGCACGAAGCAAAAAGTCTTTCCCAAAGTTTTCTTGGACATCTTGCAGGTTGCGGACAGGAGAAGATCAGTTCCTATGAAACCGGAAAGAGAAAGCCTCAATATCAAACATTGATTCACCTTGCAAACGCTTTGCAGGTCTCCACAGACTACCTCCTCGGCCGGACAGACGAGATGGAGCCAAAAATCACACTCGAAGATGTACTTGGGAAGGATGAAATCGAGTTGATCCTTAAATACCGGTCTTTGCCCAAAGAAAAGAAGATCAAGCTGTCTGGCATCGCCATTGGCCTGAGCGAGTAAAAAAAGGCAGGGAAGAAAGAGCGTTCTGCTCCTTCTTCCCTGCCTTTTGGCTGTCAGCCAAATCTTTTCAGACCTAATCTCTAAACAAAAGCCGGTTGGCGCAGCTCTCGATGGTATCCCGCACATCCTCCATGTAGCGGGTCTCCAGCTTCTGCCACTCCCGGTAAATATCCGCCAGAGGACAGGGAGAATCCAACAGGGCGCTGCCCTGCTCCACCGTAACATCCCGTTCCTCCAGCGCCATGAGAATGTCCTCCCGGACGCTGTACTCATAGGCGTGGTCCAGGATTTCCTC
>CATJCP010000024.1 GCA_949737515.1 uncultured Oscillospiraceae bacterium
CTGTATTTGTGGGGAATCATTAAATTTGGATTTATCATACACGATTTTCGATCGGTTGTCAAGCAATTTTTTGAGATGCAGGGGGTGGGGAGCAGGGGGAAAGACATTGGCAGGAGCCGCTTGCTCAATTGGCATACATCTGTTAAACGCCGCGAAGCAAGGAACTCCTGCCAAACAAACCCAACCGTTACGCATTGGGATTTTTAGACTGGGGGGGGGTAATACGCATCAGATTCTACCGGTTCTTGTAATGGCTCTGCCTCAGCCGTCTCGGTTTCCAACAGGATGGATTTTGAAATGCGGTAGGATACGTGGTCGCTGGTCAGATCAATGGATACCAGCTGCGGCTCCCCATTGCCGTCTGCTGCCACCATAGAAATGGAATGGCCGTAAATGGAGACGTCCCCTTTTCTCCCCAGGAAGGCCCAGAAGGTACAGGCCCCGCTGTTGGCCAGGTCCACCACCATGACGTTCAGGTAGTTCAGTTCTGCTGGCGTCCCGATGAGGGAGATCTGCATGGGGGGCAGCAGGGAAGGGCCTCCGTCTGTGGAATCGTCGTAGACAATGGGCAGCAGCTCGGTCAGGCGACTGTCCAGATAGGGTTCTTCCCCGGAGGAGAGTCCGCTGAGGACTTCCTCAATGGCCTCTGCGTCCGCGTTGACCCGCTGGTTGGATACCAAGTAAAGAAGCCCGTCGCTGGAAAGATAGCTGGTCTCGTAAACACCGGACATGGATATGACGCTGACAGGCTGCAGAACAGCTTCGTCCGTCCCATCTGTTTGATACAGATACACTGTAACCCCGGAGGTTTCGGCGGCTGACAGGCCGTTTTCATCATTGTAGGAGAACTGATAGGGATCAATACAGGCCACCAGATCTCCGTAGCTTTCCAGATCGGATACCATGGAGTTGTGGGGGAGGACCGCCTGGGCGGTCTGCTCCATGGTCTGAGAGCTGAGCTGCTGGAGGGTGTTGCTTTGGAGGCTGAGCCAATAGGTCCATTTTCCTGTGGACGATACCGGGCCGGAAGGGGGCGCGCTTGTGTCCATAAGGGCATATGGCTCGGCATTGGAGGAGGATCCCAGTTCTTCCTCTGTCTCCTCCACAGAATCCTCCTTAACTCCGTTGACGGCTGTATTGGAGTAGCCGGACTTGAGAGTATCCGAACTCTCCTCAGGGGAATCCTCGGGAAATGC
>CATJCP010000025.1 GCA_949737515.1 uncultured Oscillospiraceae bacterium
ACGCAATTTGCCAGACACTGTCTGGCAAATTGCGTATAGCCGTATAGATAGGCAATAAATCTAATGGAAAGAGGGCTAGCCTATGGATGATTTAATAAATTCAGATTCGATGGTGGAGGAAATCAAGCAGATTTTAACGGATGCACGCCAACGTACTGCCATACAAATAAATTCTGAACTGCTTACTACTTACTGGAATATTGGACGCATTATTGTTGAGCATGAACAGCAGAACAGGGAACGGGCAATTTATGGCAGCCAGACATTAAGAGAACTCTCCAAAGAGCTGACAAAGGAGTTTGGCAAAGGATTTTCCCGTTCAAATTTACAAAATATGAGGTCGTTTTATCTGGTCTATCCAATTTGCCAGACAGTGTCTGGCAAATTGAGCTGGTCTCACTACTGCGAGCTTTTATCTATATCTGACCCGGATAAACGCAGCTTTTATGAAAAAGAAACAATAAATTCTGGATGGTCGATCCGGGAACTGAAGCGCCAGATTGAAACCTCCCTGTATGAAAGGCTGCTGCTCACCGAGGGAAAAACCAATCAGGAAACTGTCCTTGCCCTTGCCCAAAAGGGAATCGAGATGTCCCAGCCCATTGACATGATAAAAGATCCATATGTATTTGAATTTCTGGGTGTGCCGGAAGATAAGCCTATAATGGAAAGCGACCTTGAAAAAGCGCTGGTTGCGCAGATTGAAAAATTTTTGCTGGAGCTGGGGCGCGGCTTTATGTTTGTGGGCACACAGCAGAGAATTACCCTCAACAATACCCATTACTATGTAGACATGGTTTTTTACAATAAGATATTACGGGCTTATGTGCTGATTGAACTGAAAACAAAGAAGCTGACGCCGGAAGCGGTCGGGCAGCTCAATATGTATTTAAATTACTATGCTTCGGAAGTCAACGATGAACACGACAACGCACCGATTGGCATTATTCTCTGTACAGATAAGGACAGCATTGCCGCTGAGTATGCTTTGGGCGGTTTGTCCAACAATATTTTTGCTTCAAGATACGTTTATTATATTCCCGATAAAGAGCAGTTGATTCAACAAATTGAGGCTGTTTTAAATGAATGGCATGAAAATAATTAAAATATGACACGCAGTTGTCGGGTTATTTGTGGTAATATGATACGGAATATAATGAAAGGAAGCCTTTACAGGTTCAATGCTTACGGAACACAT
>CATJCP010000026.1 GCA_949737515.1 uncultured Oscillospiraceae bacterium
GATCGGCTCAAAATTGAGCCAATCTGCAAAAACGGAAGTTTCTGTTTTGCCTCTATTCGCCCGTAGAAGGGCCGTAGAGCGCGTTTGAACGCCAGGGATGGTGTTCCTCCCCCACAATGACTAGCCCAGGGAGCCCGCACAGGGCTGCAACAACCGCAACCATACTGACGATGCCACTACTCCGGCAAGGGCGCACAGGGCCCGGAAACAGCCCTCTTTCATAGGTTTCAGCTCATACTCCAGCAAGACCCCTCCGCGCTCAAACCTGATTTTCACGGCTCTTGCCCTCCTCTCTGGATAGTTCTTCATAGCTCGTATTTACAATGTCAATAAAGATTTCTGCCATTTCCAGGCTACCCAAAATGTAAGCCTCTCGAACAGCCCACAACATCCGCTCCACACGTGTCCAGGCCTCACCCGTCCGGTTGATTTATTCATCCATGTCTTTCCCAATTTCGAAGGTCAACTCCGCCACCCGGTTAATGTCCAATACACCGTCAAGCCGTTCCCTGATCTTCTCCAGTGCGGCCCACTTGTCTTCCGTGCAAAACTGCTCTTTCACGGCCTCCAGGGTCAAGGGTGCTCTGTTCATACCGTGGTCCCCTTCCTCCGTCGCAGACAGTGAATATACCAGCTGATAAACTTCACCATGACGGTATGATACATTTTCGGCGGCAGAACGGGGCGTAACTGCTGCTGCCAGAATCGGGCGCGTTCCACCCATTCGCCCGGATTTTCTGGGGTATATTCCATCCGCCGCCGTGTCTCGTAGGGACGGTTTTCAAAACCTCTTTCACGGGCTGATAAAGTTCTTTTCCCAGGTTCCAGGCGCTGCCCCCTCTCCATAGTGTTGAGAAATGCCGGGGTGAAGTCGACGCACTTCATGATACACACCGGCTTGATCTGGACGGCATCCGTCCCAGCTTTTCGAGCTTTGCGGACTTCGCTGGTCACCTTGACGGCGATGGCAATGTCGGTAAAAATATTTCCCATGTGTACGAATGCGTTATACCTACTATAGAGGTCTGGCCCATGTTTCCAACTGGGTGAGGCTTAAATTTCTTGCCATGAATCTCAAGAAGCTGGCAAACTGGCAAGCCCAAAGAAGAGTGCCTACTCCTCATTTCCTGCTTTTTGCACAATCCCTTTTTCATTATTTTATGGCCTGTCTCCTTTGTTCCCAGACAGGCCGTTTTTCGAC
>CATJCP010000027.1 GCA_949737515.1 uncultured Oscillospiraceae bacterium
GTCGGGCTCATCCTCTTCCAGGATTTCGGAAGCTACTACAAAAGTGCCGAGTTTTTTAATGTTTTTGACTTCAACAGTCTTGTAAGCAGAATCATACTTGCCGGTCAAGGGAGTGAGAGCCTCGCCGTCCCAAGTATAGACCTGAGTATTCTTGCCTCCAATGGCGTTAAAGGTCATGGTTCCGCTGTTGACAAAGGAGGGGGAAGGATTACCCAGGAACTTAATAAACTCGAAATCAACGCCGGGATATGCGCTGGTGATTTCATCGATTTCATCCAGGTTATAAGCCAAGTTGACTTTCTTCTGGGAGGAAGCAGCTTTAGCTTCAAAGACGGCGGTGTCTTCAAACTGAATGGAGAAGACCTCATTTCCGATCTCGTCGTACAGCTTGTCGCCTTTCAGAATAACGTTGCCATTATCAGACTTTACTTCTTCCAAGGTGAGGACCATATCCTTAGAATAAGAGCTGAGTTCCGCATATTTGGCGACCATCTCAAATTCATCGGTAATGTAAGAGTCACCCTTGGAATATCTGCCATCAGGAGAATCCTTTTTAAAGGTGATCTTGAATTTCATCTTGACGGTAGTGTCGCTTGTGCCATAGGTATGACGAACCTTGAACTTAACCTGAACAGCTTTCTCGCCTACATTGGTAGTCGAAGTTTTTCCCTTTTTGACCAGCTTATCCTGAATAGCAGAATCTAAAATCCGATCCCATTCAGCGTGAGAAGAGTTAATGGTATCTGCACCGGGTTCCATTGCCAAGCCCAGCACTTTGCTCCCATCATCTTGAGTATAATACTTTACAGGAAGCTTAGTAACAGTTTTCCCCTTTGTAAAATCGCCCTCTGTAACATTCCAAACATAAGCTGTAACTTCGGTAACTTCACCTGTTTTAATGGTTTTAACAGAAGTAGTAGGAACAGTCTCAAAGGCGCTTCTTCCTTCTGTAACTATGG
The DNA here is from genome assembly GCA_949737515.1 of uncultured Oscillospiraceae bacterium. Taxonomy (GTDB): domain Bacteria; phylum Bacillota; class Clostridia; order Oscillospirales; family Ruminococcaceae; genus UBA1405. The sequence continues at coordinate 960 of CATJCP010000027.1, forward strand.
TATCGATTTTGATGATGTTATCATCTAACCATTCACCAAGTTCATCACGAGTGAACAAGTCAGTGGAGAGGTATTCTTTATACTCTTTTCCATACTTAATAGAAGCACCGTCAATTGTGCTTCCGCCTTCCAGCTCACCGTCTAAGTAAACTGTATCCTTGGCCATCGCCACAGAAGCAGTGCTCAGAGCCATAGCCGCTGCGAGGACCGCAGCAAGAGTCTTTTTCATAAGAATCATATCCTCCTAAATTGTTTTTGCA
>CATJCP010000028.1 GCA_949737515.1 uncultured Oscillospiraceae bacterium
CCTCAAATGGCTTTCCGGCCAAAGATCCAGGAAAACATCCGCCGGAATGACAAGCGGCAGGTCAAAAACCGGGCCTGAGCCTTTTACCATGGGCTGAAAAGGCGATGTAATTGCCATGATTTCAAATTCCCGCCCAGCTATTTCCACCTTTTCCCCTACGGCCCAGGTTGGAAGCCCGCTCCTTGGGGAAGTGGACGGGCCTATGGCAAGGGCGTAATTCCCGGATGCAAATTTTTCTTGGTCGAAAGCGCCGTCCAAAATATAATTGCTGCTGGCGGCAGCTTCTAAAACCAGCATATCCGCGCCATAAACTGTGTATTCATTTTCCTGGCCTGCAATTACCCTGTCAAATTCCGCTTTCCAGTTTGGGAAACTAGGATCATTGGCAGCGAAATCTTTCAGCCGTTCCTCATGGTAAAAAGCCTTGAGGTTATCCCGCGCCTGTTCGCTGACATCCACCTTTGTTTGATGGGTGTACAGCCTGCCTGTTTCCTCAACACTGCCTAATGCGGCAATATCAGAAAGCAGTGTATCGCTGATGGTTTGGCTTTCGGGACGGTAGCCGTCGGAAAGATTGTTGGTGGCATCGTCCAGTTGGTAATCAGCCACTGCGAAATCCAAAAGGTATTTTTCCATATCAAAGCTGGCGTTTTCCGCATAGAAATAGCTCATCAGGACAAATCCCAGCGTAAGGGAGCAGATAATCATAATTGTCCGTTTCCGGCTTCGCCACAGGTTCGCCCACGCCATCCCCAATAAGGACGCTCCATTTTTAGATTTTTTGGTTTTCTTTTTAAGGTTTGGATCCGCGTCGGTATAGCGGAGTGCTTCAATGGGGGATACCTTCCCAGCCATACGCGCCGGAAGCATACAGGAAGCTGTCACTGTAATATAGGAAAACAGCGCTGAACCTATAAATATCCAAGGGCTGGCTGATGCCGTTGTATCCATCCCCTTGACCGTAACCAAGGAAGGAACCAGGACAGCCCCTAAAATCCAGCCTGCAATCAGCCCAATGGGAATTCCGATGAAAGATAGACGGTTCCCTTGGCCAAAGACCAGCTTTTTAAGCTGTTTTTTTGTCATACCCAAAGTTTTCAGCCGCCCATAAAACTGGATATCCGACGCAACGGAGATTTGAAAGACATTAAAGATGATCAAATATCCTGCTAGAAATACCAATACCATACCGCCGTACATGGGCATATTTTCCATAAAAATAC
>CATJCP010000029.1 GCA_949737515.1 uncultured Oscillospiraceae bacterium
TTAAGGGCTGCCGGGGGTTCCGGCAGCCCTTTTGGTATTGAGAAAAAGAACACGTTTTACTGTGTTTCTTTTATATATTGATGAAAAAATATATTTTCGGCATTGGGACAGCCCGATTGCATCCGAAAAGCAGATGGTATATAATATAACTGAGAATATAGGAAAGGCAGCGTGAGGTGGTGGCAGAGAAAGACATAGCTGAAAAGGTACTGGAGGCATATAATGATGTTTTTGCAGATATTGTAAATGGCTTGTTGTTTCAGGGGAAGAAGGTTATTTCCGAAGAGGAGCTTGAGGAACAAGCCGCCTACTCCCACTATAAGTCTGACGGTGCACTGCGGGAGCAGGAAAGGGATGTCTCTAAAATATGGAAAACCGGAAAGATCAAACTTGCCTTTGTCGGATTTGAAAATCAAACGGATATTGACAGCGATATGCCATTCAGGGTAATTGGATATGATGGAGCCGAGTACCGGTCGCAGCTGAACAGCAAAGAAAGGTATCCTGTTATCACGCTGGTATTGTACTTTGGGAGCGAACGCCGCTGGAAAAAACCGAAGAGCCTATTGGAACAGCTGAATATTCCAGAGGCCTTAAAGCCATTTGTAAATGACTACAAGATAAATGTATTCGAAATTGCATTTTTGACAGAAGAGCAGGTAAAGCTATTTCAAAGTGATTTCCGAATTATTGCGGATTATTTTGTGCAAAAGCGTAAAAATGGAGAATATCACCCGGAACCCCAGGAGCTTAGGCATGTTCAGGAAACCTTACAGATGCTGAGCATTATGAGCGGTGATCACCGGTTTGAAGAGGTATACAACGAAAGTATGGAAAGGGGCAGTTACACTATGTGTGAAATGTTGGATAGGATGATAAATAAAGGTAAAGTCGAAGGTATCCGGGAAGGTATTAGCGAGGGCAAAACGCAGATGATCTTAAAAATGTACCAGCTTCATTTTCCCCTGGAACAAATTGCAGCCGCTTCGGAAAAAACAGTGGAGGAGATCAAGACGATTATTAAGGAACAAGCTCCTCTTCTTTCATAGCCCTGTATCAAAAGCCATACGGCCGTATTCCTGTATAAAATTGATGGCAGGATAAAGACTTCTTAAATTATTTATGTTTGAAAGGCTGCCAGGGTTCCGGCAGCCCTTTTTTGCAGGGCATTTAGTGACTTTATCAGTCGTCCTTCGGCGGTTTTGAATTTGACCTCTTTTCTGCGGACGAACCGCTGTAAAA
>CATJCP010000030.1 GCA_949737515.1 uncultured Oscillospiraceae bacterium
CATGATCGAGGTGCGCTCCGTGGTGATGAGACCCTGTTCCTCCAGTTCGGCCACGTACTTCCGCACTGTCGTTACACTTTTCCCGATAGCCTCCCCGATCATCCGATAGCTGGCCAGACACTCATACGTCTTTCGGTCCTCCCGGAAGAGCAGGTACCCGTAGATGGCGATGGCGGTAGAGGACAGACCCAGGGAGAAGATCTCATTGGGCAGAGGGAAGTAGTTTTTGATGGGATCACGTTTGGGCCAATGCTGTTTCCTCATTTGGCACCTCCGGACTGCTCCTCTGTCCACCGGATAAATTTTTCCTTCGGCACCACCATGCGGCTGCCGACGCGCAGCACAGGGAAGCCCGGCTCATTCATCAACTCGTAGGCTGTGGAGATGGACACGCCCAGCACCTGTGCCACTAGGCTCGCGTTGAGAAACAGCGGCAGGTCGTCGTTGCTCTTACAGGCTGACGTTTTCATAATTCGTTACCTCCTGAAAATTTTTCTTGCGTTTCGGAGGCCACTCTGATAGACTGTTTTCAGATCAAGCTGTGTTTTCCGAAACGCGGCGGGCCGTTGAACTGTTGCAGCAGTTCAGCGGTCTTTTTACATTGACTGCTCTTTGATCTTGGTTGGCCATGCACCGTACCCGTTCCTGCCCTGTGGCCTTGTTTGACCCCCACGGCGTTTTCTTCGACCTTGGCGCGCTCGGCTGTTTTCAGCATCTTGGCGTCGCTTCCCCGGTGAGTATCGTCTCTGGTGATGGGTATTCAGTTGTCGAGGTGCAGATTAAGAAATTGTGTTTATTTTTCTGTGATCCATTCTCTATTCTGCGCCCTCAGTTTAGCATCTCCCCTTGACATTCGTCAATAGGTTTTGTATTATACAAAAGAATACACTATTACCCGGATTACATTATCTATCGGAGGCGGAGCCATGGGCGTTTTAGGAAAAGACCTATTCGATTTTGATCGGCCCCACACCCATGTCAAGGTGCAGTTCGGGCAGGACGCCTACTGGGTGGAGTCTGAACCAACGCCCCACCCTTACGGAGAAGTCCTGACTGAGCTGCTGAACTACGACCTCACACCTTATGAGCACACGCTTTCCGTTTTGGAGCAGGTCATAGAGGAGAAGAACGCCCAGGCAACGCCGCGGGCCTTTATGGATGCGGTGAGGGATCTGTCCTCCCTCCCCTATTTTCGCCTGTTCCTCTCTGATTTGCATATGCTTAACGCCGGTCCTGTAGAGGGTTTCGTA
>CATJCP010000031.1 GCA_949737515.1 uncultured Oscillospiraceae bacterium
AACAAACAGTGTGTTTTTAAAAATCCTCTACCACGAGATTGGACACGCTTTAGGGTTACGTCATCCATATGAACCTGCTAATGACGAAGCAGAACCAGCTGGAAATTTCACAGCATTGATGTGGCCTTATTATGATGTACCACGAGCTTCATTCAACATTGAGGAATATGATCGAAATGAATTCATGAAGTCCTATCCATAAGAGGGGGAATCACGGTGAAAAAATTTTTCAAATGCATGTTATTGTGCTGTATTGTTTGTGCACTAACAGCATGTACTATTAATAATGAAACTCGCTACCAGTACACTCCCGAAACACGAATAGCCCTATCCCTAACCACTTCTTCCCCTAACGTAGTGGATGCTTGTTATCCTGCCCCACCGCAAGATTTAATGGGCTATGTAATTTCCAAAGCAGATCTGATTGTTGAAGGCAAAATAATTGATGGGGGCACAATAAAGACTGCTCCTATGCCAGGAATGGAGTTAATGCCCAAAGAAAGGCAATTGCAGGAAACAACGACAACCTATACAGTGCTCATTGAAAATATCTGGTTCGGTGAGTACAAGTATGACACTTTATCGTTGGAACTTCTTGGAGATGAAACCTGGGGTGTCAGTAAGCCGCACAAACATGATCAAGGCATTTTCATCCTCAAAAAATGCTTGGAAAATGAAAATTATCTGTCGGTTGGAGCTGAAGATGGCATTTTTATTAAAAATCCACCTGATAATAAGCTCTATGCTTTCTCACCGCTAGAAGACTTTTCAACTTTTGATGGCAAAGAAAGTGAAGTCTTATATCAAGCCGTCGAAAATAAATTGGAGGAATTTATTTTAAATGGCAATGAAAGCCGGCTTACTGGTGAGGTTGGGCAACTGTACCGCTCTCAAAAACAAGAACAACTGCAAAATGAAAAGCAGTCAAACCCCCAAGAAGCGCAGTAGATGTTCTATTAAGAGAGCCATCCTGTAAAGCTAACCCCGCCAAGGGGGTCTCTTGACGGGGCTGCATTTCAACCATTTCCCGAAAGGAAGGCTGTTGTGAAAAGATGGAAAGCTCTTTTGAGCAGTGTATTGTCACTTACAATTCTTCTTTCGTCCTGCAGCCTATCTCACCAACATGTCTATAAGCCAGAAGATCGGGTCGTTTTATCGACGGGCAACGGAGATGCGCAATTGGAACCAGATTTTGATTTGAATCTTCTTGCTGCAGAAACAATTGCGGTGGTTAAGATAACTTCTGATGGTGAAGTAAACACTCGACCCATTATGGT
>CATJCP010000032.1 GCA_949737515.1 uncultured Oscillospiraceae bacterium
CCTATTAGGCTTACCGGGTATTCCGGGGTAATGTCTATCTGTGAGAAAGCAGATAGTACAGTTGTCAAGTCTGTCATTTACAAATTCTCCATTCAAAAGTTTGTTTTAAAATCCCCCTGCCTGGTATACCCTCGCGATCACATAAGACGGTTTATAATCTGCGGGTACTTTACTTTTGCACTGCTTCCGTGACAAACTTGAATTTTATCCATCATTTCTTCCCTTCCTCAAATATAATGTATATTCGGTTGGATCAAATTCATCGCCGTCCCCATGGTCAATAGGCTCCACAAAACCATACTTAAAATAAATATGCTTTGCAATCTCATTATCATCCTCCACACCAATGGTAAATTCCGTATATCCTTTTGCTTCCATGGACTTCAACACATGGACAAAAAGCTTTTGCCCAAGCCCCTTTCCCTGGCAGTCCTTCTCCAATCTGAAAGCCGCTAAGTAAACCCTGCGGCTGGGGATCGTTTCGCTTTGCAGTTCATGGCTGATATAGTTTACTGTCAGCTCCCCAATTACGCCTGCTTCTGTTTCCATTGCATAGATATCCATTTCATGGGCTGCAAGGCGGCTTATACATTGGGCCCGGTATTTTTCCCAAGCCTTTTCATCACCTGGAAACAGCTTTTTCAGGCTGCCAAACCCATCTTCGCTGATCATTCTGAACTTGATGTCCTGTTCCATCTGCTTAACCTCCAAAAAATCTTCTATGTCATACCTGCTTTTTACATGGCAAGCCCACATTCAAAAGCAAGAACCATATACTTTTCTGCGTTGGTAAGACCATAAGAGGTTAAATCCCTGATTTCCCATGTATCAGAACTAAGATTGTCCGCTCCATATAAAAACTGGATAAAAGGAATATGCCTATATTTTGAAACTGCCAACATAGCAGCACATTCCATTTCTACGGCAAGGCAGCCTTCTTGCCGACGTTCCTCAATGGCAGAAAGTGTTTCTCTATAAATGGCGTCTGAAGTCCATGTCTTGCCCTTGATATATGAATATCCGCAGTCTGTTAATACATTTTCCAATATCTGAATAGAATGTGCATCTGCTTCAATTTCCAGAGAAGGCGCTGCATAATGATAACTTGTACCTTCATCTCGAACAGCAGAAACAGGGATAATAATATTGTCTTTTACCTTATTATCGTCCAATACTCCGCAAGAGCCGAATAAGACAAACTTTTTAACTCCCATAGCAACAATTTCTTCAAAACATGCAACACAGGCGGGAGCGCCTACCATGGAACGGTAAAAAGCAA
>CATJCP010000033.1 GCA_949737515.1 uncultured Oscillospiraceae bacterium
GATCCGGGCAATCGCTTATCTCCCCAGTGGGGCGCCGGAATGGGATTTTCAGGCTTGCCTCAACTTTAAGTGGCAGAACGGCAACTGCTTTGACAAGGACGGGAATCGGATCGTCACCCCCGACGGGGTGCGGGTCCGCCGCCCCAATCACCGGCTGGCGGAGTTCCAGGAAATGTGGGAGCGGGTGGTCCGGTGCTGGGCGGAACAATGGGGAGACCTTTGCGCCGGGTGGTGGATCGACGGGGTGTACTTCTCCGACCAGATGTACTGCTTTGAACAAGCGCCTAATTTCCACAGCTTCGCGGCAGCCCTCCGGGCGGGAAATCCGGACTGCGCCATCTGCTTTAACGGTGGGATCATGCGTGCCGATGTGGGGGCTGTCCTTTCCGAAGAAGAGGATTTTACTGCTGGCGAGCTGAACAGCTACCTGTATATTCCCTTTGGACACCACAGGATGCGGGAGGATACCCGGGATGGGCGCGTCGCCCAGGCCCAGCTCCACCTGCTCAACTTCCTGGGGAAGAACTGGGGACAGGGGGACGCCCCCCGCCTCCCAGAAGATTTGACCCTGGCATGGACCAGATATATTCTGCAAAACGGCGGTGCGGTGACCTGGGATGTTCCCACCAGCGCACAGGGAAAAGTTCCCCAACCGTTTGTGGATATGCTCTCAAAGGTCTGAAAAAAAGAGAAGGCTTTGGGATTTCATCAGTACCGCCGCGCCTATCCCGGCCCCTGTTTCCGTTTTCCAGTCCAACATAGAAATAAAGAAGGGGATTGGGACGATACATATAGAAATGGATACAGGGAGCGGGGAGGGCGCAAGGGTACGGATGAGTGCTAGAAGGGGATTTAGACAGAATGAAACGATATATACAAGTTGGAACCGGAGGCTTTGGCAGGTACTGGTGCAGGGGGATCTATCCCCGGTTTGCAGACCTGGCTCAGCCGGTAGCGGCAGTGGATATCAACCCAGAGGTCCACTGCAACGCCGTGGAATACTTAAAGCTGCCCCTTGAAAGGTGTTATACCGACGTCAAAAGGGCCATGGACGAGAATACAGCGGACTTTGCGGTGGTGGTTGTGCCGCCGGGGTTCCACGAGGCGGTAATAGACGAAGCCCTTGCCCACGGCATGGACATTGTCTGCGAAAAACCCCTTGCAGATACCATGGAGGCCTGTATACGCATCTGCCGCAAAGTAAAGGCAGCTGGCCGGAAGCTGGTAGTTACCATGAGCCACCGTTATGAGATAGAGAAACAGACGGTGGAGGATATGGTGAAAAGCGGGAGGTACGGCAAGCTCAATTACCTGATCAGCCGCCTTACCATGAAGCGGGGATTCCAAAGGTCCAGGTTTCCCGATCCTACCCACCTGCTGACCGGCGGGCTGGTCCACAACCTGGACACCGCCAGGGGGATCTGCGGCTGCAATGCCAAGACTGTCTTTGCAGACTGCTGGACCTTTGAGGATGGGCAGGGCGCCACAGGGGAGAGCAGCTTAGTCCAGGCAGTGATGGAAAACGGCGTGAGGGTCAGTTTTGAGGAATCCTTCGCCAATGCCACTACCCTGAACAAGTGGAGCGACGAATATCTGCGGGCTGAGTGCGCCGACGGCACCATTGTCGCCGACAACCGGAAGATCACAGTGGAAAATCATCGTGGATATCCCTTCCCGTTAAAGGCTGACGTTCCCCTGCAGGACAAGGCATTTTGGGATCATGCCCTCATTGTGAGAGAGTTTATCGGCTGGCTGGACGGCGGAGAACCGCCGGTGACACAGCTGGAGGATAACATACAGTGCTGCGCCATGCTCTTTGCGGCGGTGGAAAGCGCCAGAACCGGAAAAGCGGTGGATGTGCAGGAATTTTTGAAGGGATATATGGAAAGCAAATAGTATCAAGCGGCGCGGGGATACCTTTATGGGGTCCCTGCGCTGTTTTTTCAAAGGGGGATTTGGATATGACGAAAAAGCGGTTGATATTTATTTTAGTGGGAGCGGCAGTGTTGGCGATGGCCGCCGCGGTTTTTCTCCTGCGGCCAGGCAGGGGGGAAGCCGGCGGCCAAGGGGAGGAGCTAGAGCTGTTCTACTTTTTTGACAACCCCTGTCTTTCCTGTGACGACGAGGGAAAGTTCACAGAGTTTTTCAACCAGCAGACAGCGGATATCAAGGGGTATCGAAATTACCGTCTGCGCATCGTCAATACGTTTAGCGATACCAGCGATGCCCTCAGTCCCCATTTGGAGCGGTTGGGGCTTTCTGCGGCAGACTACACCGGCGAACTGTTCATCGCAGGGAACAGCTGGCTCATGGGCACGGATATCGTCCAGGAGGGAAGGCTCCGCCAGATGGTCTGGCGGGAAGGCGGCCTGGGGGATCAGCCGGAAGTGCTGGAATACTATTTTAGGGATAACTGCAAAGATTGCCAGGCTATCAAAGAGACGATAGAAAGCTTCTTTGCCGCCCACCCGGAGATCCCTATCGTCCGGCTGGACACCAATGATCTGGACACTAAGGCTGCCTTTAAAGAGCTGATGGCCCAGCTGGAGATCCCTGGCGAACGGATCCAGATCCCCTATGTGATCTATAAAGGGACCCATTACTCTGGCAACGCCGAGATAGAGGCGGCCCTTGCCAGCGAATTTGCATCGTAAACCTTGGCATAAGAACTGCCCGCCTTAGGAGGTGCTTCTCCATAAGGCGGGCAGTCCGTTTATCTACCGGTCCGAGGAGGAACCGGTTCCGTTTTCGGCGTTGCGTTCCTTGGTCCCGTCCGGCCGGATCACCACAACTCCCTTTCTCTTTTCCTCCGAAGCGCTTTCCACAGGTTCCGGTTCAGAGGAGGAATCCTCCGGCGGCGCCTCGCTGCTGGCAGAGGAAGAAACAGAGGAGGCTGGTTTGGTCTCATAATACCAGTCGGCTTGGGTCAAAATCCGCTGGATATATCCGATCTGGGAATTGGTGTTGGCGGCAAAGAGGTTGTTGATAAAGAGGATCTCGTTAATGCCGTTGTCCTGAATAAATTTCAGGCCGTTGATCTGGAAATATCTTTGATCTACCACAAAGACCTGCTCGTAGTGGGGGATCAAATACGGTGCGAAGGCGTTCCCGAAGGATTCCTTGACCACCATGATCCGCCGGCCATTTTTATGCTCGGTGTCAATGCGGGTCAGCGGCTGGTCCCCATGGAGGAAGACGGAGTAGGAATTCCCGCCCTTGGCGTATTCCGCCCACACCGATACCGGGTTCCCTTTATAGGGGCTGTTTCGGGGGAATTGGTAGGCCTGGTGCTGGGTGTCGGTGATATAGTAGTCCACATGGTCCGGGTTTTCCAGCAGTTTGGAACTTTGGGTCTGGGAATACATGGTGCCGATAAAGGGGGAAAGGGTTCTCTTTTCCATAGAGGAGAGGGGCTTGGGTTCAAATCCCGCCTCCTTGGCAAAGGCGGTGTAGGCGTAATAGGCACCTAACGCCGTCCAGTGGTGGTCGGTGGCAAAGTACAGGTATTCGTCTGTATGCTGCTGCAGCGCCGAATAGGCGTCCACCTTTTTGATCTTCGGATCAAGCTGTGCATAAATGTTGTCAATATTGGGCTTTTGGGGATTGGAGACAGATTTATATTTATCAGGCAGGTAGAATTCAATGGAGGTGGGGACAAGGAGATTGTAGATGGTTACAGAATCCCCCAGTACCGCCTGATAGTTGTTGAGCACTGAGGCGTAGTACTCCGAAGCTGCCTTTGTGCCGCCAAAGGGGGCCATGGCCCGGTTCTGGTAGATGAGGATGGGGTTGTAGGTTTCTGGGGCTGGGGCGTTTGCGTCCATGCCGTAGCCCGGCTCCGGGACCACCAGAGGCTGTGAGGATGGGGATGAGGAGGGGACGGAAGAGGAAGAAGGGTCGGAGGGAGAGTGGGGATCTGCCGGGCCGGCAAAGGCGGGCTCCTCCTGCTTCTCCGGTTCGGAGGATTGGATGGGCTCCGAGGGATCGGGATCCCCTCCCGGGCTACCCCCGCTGCTCTCCGGCGCAAGGGATGGGGAGTTGTCCCCTAGGGTGCCTCCGCCGGTGTCGTAAAGGGTCATTTCATCGTATTGCAGTCCCCGTTTTTCCGCCAGGGCCCCGCTGAGCTGGACAAAGTTTTCCCGCAGGGGAAAGGTGTCGGCGTAAAAGCGTTCAATCTGCCCTGTATACTCCCCCGCTTGTAGGGAGGCCAGAGAAAACTCTGGGAACGCCTCCAGATCCCGCCGTTCGTACTCGGAGACCGTCGGCTTGGGCAGGACCACGGAGAAGAAGCCCAGCACCAGGAGCACAGAGAGGATCAGGGCACAGTGGAGGATGATCATAAACCTTTTCCCAAGGGAATCTTTCATCTTTTACTTTCAGCTCCTTTAAAGAAAGTGATACGAATATTGGCGATACCGGCGTTTAGAAACGGTAGTAAAGGAAGGGGTTGTAGCTCTGCCCCACCAGCATGGCGGTGGAGATCAGAAGGATGGCGGTGGTGAATACCAGCCGTCCAGCGTAGCGCAGGATATCGGTACCCTGCCGTTTGGACATCCAGCGGGAAAGGGCAGGCAGGATGGGGAAGCACCCTGCAATGGCTACGATGAACCAAAAGATGTTGTTGGTAAAAGTGACCTGCAGGTTCAGGTCCCACAGCGGCGCGTTGGTAAGGCCCAGCATAATCTTTAAATAGAGGATGAGCCGCGGCGTATCGGTAAAGTAGAACAGCACCCATCCCAGTACCACTGCCAGGACCAGATAGAGATGGGAGAAGAGGCTGGGCAGCTTTTGCAGCACCTTTCCCAGAAAGGCCTTTTCCAGGATGATCAGCACCCCGTAGAACAGCCCCCAAAACACAAAGTTCCAGCTGGCCCCGTGCCAAAGGCCGGTACAGAACCACACGATAAAGAGGTTCCCAAAGACATGCCTCCGGTTGCCCCCCAGAGGGATGTACAGGTAGTCCCGGAAAAAGCTGCCCAGGGAGATATGCCACCTGCGCCAGAATTCCGTGGCGCTCCTGGAAAGGTAGGGATAGTCAAAATTTTCGGAAAAGTGGAAGCCGAACATCCGCCCAAGGCC
>CATJCP010000034.1 GCA_949737515.1 uncultured Oscillospiraceae bacterium
AAAAATCCCTAATTTCTTGCGAAATTAGGGATTTTGTGGTGGAGACTACAGAACTCGAATCTGTGACCTCTTGCGTGTGAAGATTCGGATAGAAATAAAATCGGTGCTTTTGTGTCCGTTTGGCACTGTTTAGCTGGGACGGGGTTGCTCTTTGGAGCAGCCCCGCCCGTTGTTTCCATCTGCTCGTTTCGTCGTCTGGGTCGGAGTATGGGTCAGACTGAGAAACGGCCTCATCCCACCCTCCATCTAATAAGGGTACCCCTCCCCGTCAGGTGGAGGGGTATATAGGAACAAGACGAATCAGAACAATAAAAATCAAAATTCTGGAACAAGAATCATGGTGAAGACATCTGCCGCAAGAGATAAAGGACAGGCAGAAATACAAATTGTGAGAGCATAGCTTTTAATGTAATAACAGACTGGATTTAGGGAGCCAATTCCAGAATCGCAATTGTAAACCATGTCAGAGAAAATATGCTAAGAGATGTAGACCCGCATAAATACATCAGCACAATGAATAATAGACTTATGATGACAATTGTGTTATTATATGATAAAACACTCTTGTATATTAGGTGATTTTATGCTTTGCGTTGCAATTGTTGATGATGAGTTGGAGCACATCAATATTTTAGCATCCTATCTCAATCGTTTGGGGACAGAAAAGAAATTTCCGGTAAAACCTGTGAGTTTTTCCGACGCAGTGGATTTCCTCACAAAATACCAACCTGTCTATGATATGGTGCTGATGGACATTGAGATGCCCTATATCACCGGATTAGAGGCAGCAGAACAGCTTCGGGCACTTGACCCCAAGGTTCCCCTGGTTTTTGTTACAAGCTATGCGCAATACGCACCCAGGGGATATGAGGCCAATGCCTCCGGCTACCTCGTCAAACCTGTAAGCTATTTCAGCTTTTACACTTTGATGGATAAGGTGTTGCGCGTCTCAGCCCGGGACAGGGACATGGAGCTTCTGATCCACGCCCGGGATGGCGTGAAGGTGCTGCCCCATTCCGAGATCATATATATTGAAATCTCGGGGCACAGCCTGAAATACGTAACAGAGCGCGGAATATTTGAGGCCAGCGGTTCCTTTACTGCACTGGAAAGCACTTTGCCTTCAGGGAGTTTTGTTAGGGCATCGAATAGTTTCCTGGTTCATCTCAAGTTTGTCCGCGGAACGTCCGGGAATTCGGTTTATGTTGAGGGCGGTACAGAAATTCCTATCAGCCGGGCGAGGAAAAAGGAATTCATGATACGTCTGATGCGTTATTTTGGAGATAGAGTATGAACCATACAAGCTATGTGACCTATAAATTTTTAACTGAGCTTTTGCTGGCAACAGCGGTGTATGTATTCCCTTTTGAGAAAAGAAAAAAGTTCCAGATCCGCCTCAGCTTTGCACTGGTTGTGTGCTTTTTATGCTCCTATTTGACAAGCCCGTTCCTTCTGCGCTACCATCTTTGGGAGCCGCTGGCAATGTATTTGACCAGCATCTTGAGATACCTGCTCCTATATGCGATGGTAACCTTAACTGTGTGGCTATGCTTCAACGTCACCACGCGGATGGCGGTGTTCGTGTCGGCAGGTTCCTATGCCATTCAGCATATGACACTGAAAGCACAGAACCTGGTGGAAACACTGTATTATGGGGCGATTCCTCAATGGGGCGTAATTGTCTTCTATGTCCTGTTTCTGACTATGGCCTATGGCGCAGTCTATTTCCTTATCCTCCGAAATCTGGCTCAGGTAGAGTCGGCGGCACTGAAGGCTAACGATACTTTCCTGTTCCGCCTGCTCACCGTAGCCAGCCTGATTGTGGCCAGTGTATTGGACGGCGCAGATCAGCGGAGTATCGCGGGGAATTGGGGGTATGCCTGTTACGGTGTCCTCTGTGGGATTTTTTTGCTGTGTATGCAGTTCGATATCTTTACAAAGAATACCTTGCGGGCGGAAAACGCGCAGATCGAATATATCCTGGCCCAGGAACGCAAGCAGTTCGACTCTTTTCGGGCAGGGGTGGAGTATCTGGACATTAAGTGCCACGACCTGAAGCACCAGCTGCTGCGCTTAAAGAACGGACAGTCCATCTCTGATCAGGCCATCGCGGAAATCGAAGATGGAATTACCCGGTATGAGGCCTATGGCAGAACAGGGAACACGGCGCTGGATATCATTATCGGGGAAAAATTTCTGCACTGTGCACAGGAGCATATTGCCTTTACCCCGGTCATCAAAGGGGAACGGGTCAACCTGCTGGCCGAGACGGACATCTATTCTCTGTTTGGCAACGCGCTGGATAACGCAATCGAATACGAGCGGACGCAGCCGGAGGAAAAACGGTTCATCCGGCTGAATGTGAATGATTTTGGCGATATGTTGTTGATCCGGATTGAAAACGGCTATGAGGGGGCCGAGATTAACGATGCCGATTCGCTGACAACCACAAAAGAAAACAAGCTGTACCATGGCTTTGGTATGAAAAGTATGCGGCACATTGCGGAAAAGTATGGGGGTGCTATGGATGTGGCCGCCCATGACGGTGTGTTCGCGCTAACTTTTGCGTTCACCTTCCAAAAATGAATTGAAACCTACCAAAAATGAGACGAGGAGATAATTTGTGCCCCAATCCAACGGGCTACGAATTATCTCTTCTCTTTTTCTCCTTTTATTCTTATATTTAAGATTAACACCTTAAAAAGAAGGGGAGATTAAACTGTACCCCATAAAGTGGACACACAAGGAAAAGAGGATTCCCTCAAGTGGACACGTGGAAAGGCAGTGCGTCCCCTGGAAATGGACGCACCAG
>CATJCP010000035.1 GCA_949737515.1 uncultured Oscillospiraceae bacterium
GGGTGTCGATAAACTGACCGTGCTTTTCGTACAGCTCGTTAAGGGCAGTCACGAGGGTTTTGCCCTGGAGCTTGTAGTAGGAGGCCATTTCGCAGATGAGCATGGAGCCGTTGACTGCGTCCTTGTCCCGGACATGGGTGCCGGAAAGGTAGCCGTAGCTCTCCTCAAAGCCGAAGATATAGCGCTCTTTCTCGCCCTTCTGTTCCAGGTGGAGGATCTGCTCGCCGATGTATTTGAAGCCGGTAAGAACATTGATTACCTCCACGCCGTAGGATTTGGCGATGGCGTCAATCAGCTTGGTGGTGACAATGGTCTTGACGGTAATGGGATTCTTGGGCATTGTGCCCTTTTCGGTGCGGCTTTTCGCGATATAGTCCAAAATCAGAGCTCCTACCTCGTTGCCGGTGAGGAGGACATAGCTGCCCTCGTGCTTGACGGCAATGCCCACCCGGTCCGCGTCTGGGTCAGTGGCCAGCAGCATGTCGTAAGAGAGTTTTTCGCACAGCTCAATCCCCTTTTCCAGCGCCTGGCGGATTTCGGGGTTGGGATAGGGGCAGGTGGGGAAGTTGCCGTCGGGGTTTTCCTGTTCCGGCACCACCGCCACGGTTTCAATGCCCATTTTGGCCAAGCCATTGCGGACAGGCTTGTTTCCGGTTCCGTTTAAGGGGGTGTATACCACCTTCAGGCCTGCCTGCCGCGCCGCGTCCGGATTCACCTGAAGAGCCATGACGTGGTCGATAAAGCTGTCGATGATTTCTTGCCCTATGTATTCCACGCTGCCCTCTTTTAGGCAGTCCTCAAAGGCCTTGTGCTTAACGCCGTCGAAGATATCCACATGGTTGATCTTCTCCAGCACCGCGTTGGCGGATTCGGAGGTCATCTGGCAGCCGTCGTCGCCATAGACCTTATAGCCGTTATACTTGGAGGGGTTGTGGCTGGCCGTCACCACAATACCGGACTGGCAATGCAGCTCCCGCACCGCAAAGGACAGCATGGGGGTAGGCATCAGCTCAGAATACAGATAGACATGGATGCCGTTTGCCGCCAGCACTGCCGCCGATTCCCGGGCAAACAGGTCGGATTTGATCCGGCTGTCATAGGCGATGGCGACTTTGGGCTGCTGGTACTTTTCATTCACGTAATCGGCCAGGCCTTGGGTGGCCCGGCGGACGGTGTAGATGTTCATCCGGTTGACTCCCGCCCCAATGACGCCCCGCAGGCCTGCTGTGCCGAATTCCAGCTCCCGGTAAAAGCGGTCATGTATCTCCTCAGGAGAGTCCTTGATCTCGTTTAGTTCCCTGACCAGATCCGGGTCCTCCAAATCTTTTGAATGCCACCTGCTGTACAATTCCATTTCGGTCATATACTCGCTCCTATCTGCTGCTGTGCAGCTTCTTTTCCCGGCGCCGCTGGATAGACTGTTGATATTGCCTGATTTTATTTCCCGGCGGCTGGGGTTTTGGTATATTTTTAACGATACTTTTATCATAATACACCATCAATGGCCTGTCAATAAGAAATCGAAAAACATTTTGCTTTTCAGAGGGTTCAGAGCGTTTTTCCAATATCCTCCGGGTTTTTTTTCCCTTTTTAGGGGTACGATACCATTACAATAATTTGCCGAGCCTGCTTATCCCTTGAGATGGGCAGGTAGAGCAAATTATCACAATAATTTGCCGGGCCTACTTATCCCTTGAGATGGGCAGGTAGAGCAAATTATTAC
>CATJCP010000036.1 GCA_949737515.1 uncultured Oscillospiraceae bacterium
ACACAGCTGAAGAAAGCCCGCTAAATGGGGCTGCCCCAACGAAGCTGGTTCCAGTCCCAATCTGATACTACCCCCTGAGCAATTCCAGCAGGCTTTTGATTTTGAATACTGACGAAGCGGTTAGTTATCAGTTTCTTAGGCAAGGTTTACGTTAGCTTTAAGCGAGCTGGGGTATTTCGCGCCTGCGGGCGCGACCAGAGGAACTTTTTAGGAAAGTTCCTCTGGACTCTTCAAACCTTTTTAATCCGTCTCAGCTTGTACTCATCTGAGCTTACTCCCGCACAGGCTGTAAAACCCTTTCATGGGCTTTACAGCCTGAGTTTTCTTCCAAATTACTAATTTACCTCTGGCATCCCTTCCTGATCCTTCATCTGGTGCAGCCTTCTGAATAACGGTATCCCTATCAATACCGCGGCCACTGTAATTCCCAGATCAGCGGCAGTCTGGGCATAAAACAGCCCTGGCAGGTTCCATATGTAGTTAAACAGGTACAGAAAAGGGATATAAATCGCCTGCCTCCCAATGCTTACGATGGTCGAGCGCGGCGCGTCCCCCACGGCCTGGAACGTAGTCATAATGGTTGCCTGCAACGCCATAAAAGGCACAATCCAGGCATATGCCCGCAGAAAGGAAACGCCCACATCAATAACTTCGGGCACGCTGCTGAATATCCGCATAAACGGTTCGGCAAGCCAGACGAAGGGTATTAGAAGCGCCACACAAAGGCCAGTGGCGGAAATTGTAGTAAAGCGGAAGGCGGAGAGCATCCGTTTGTAGTTCCCGGCTCCATAGTTAAACCCGGCAAAGGGCATATAACCGGAAGCATATCCCATGATAACCATAAAAACCATGGATATCATCTTGCTGGCAACGCCATGGGCGGAGACGACAAAATCCCCGTAACCAGCCGCCAGGTTGTTGAGGATAACGCTGGAAAAGCTCATAATAATCTGGGAGGCGGAGCTGGGAACCCCGATTTTCAGAACTTCCTTGAAAATCCTCCCGCTGGGACGGAAATCCTGCGGGCGGATGGAAAGAGTTGTCTTCCCTTTCAGGAAAATAACGATGTAATAGAAGGAAGCAACAATATTCCCAATAATAGTTGCCCATGCCGCGCCTTTTACGCCCTGCCCAAGCACCAGAATAAAAATTGGATCTAATACAATATTAAGCACCGTCCCAATAATCATTCCGGTGACAGCCTGCTTTACCCTGCCTTCCGCCCTGAGCAGTGCGGGAAGGATCGCCTGAAGGGTCAGGGCAAAGCTGAACCCAACAACAATTTGAAGATAATCCCTGGTCGGCCCAATTGTATCCGGGCTGGTTCCCAACATGCCCAGAAGCGGCTCCATAAACAGGAAGCACAGCGCCGACATGGCAATTGTTACGCCTGTTGAAACATATACCGACACAGCGCTTGTCCTGCGGGCTTCTTCCTCCCTTTTTGCCCCAAGGCAGCGGGAAATGTAAGACGGCGCGCCGTTGCCGAAGATATTGCCGATAGCCTGGATAATCATAAAGACCGGAAATGCCAGCGACACTGCCCCCAACTGGATATGATCGTCCAACATGCCGACAAAGAAGGAATCAGCCAGGTTATAGAGCAAAGATATGATGGTAGAAAGCACCGTAGGAATCGCCAGCTTCAAAATTGCCTTCTTTACCGGCGTGCGGAGCATCAGCTCCACATTTTGGTTTTCCATTTGACCACGAACTCCTTTTTTCTGAATTTGCAGGGCAAAACCGGTTCCGCGGGCCCGGCAGAGCCAAAATAAAGTCCCTTTCGTTGACTATTCAACACTTTTGTATTATAATAGCGGCAGTTCCCTGTGGCAATGGCCAATCGGGGAAATATGGGGCTTATTCCACAGCCGGAAAAAAATTGGGTAATAGGAGCGTCAGCCATGGGCAAACAACCACAGAACGATTTGCGCTACCGTAAAACAGAGGAGGCAATCTGCCAGGCTTTCCGGGAAATGCTGGCAGAAATGGATTATTCACAAATCACCATCCAGGCATTATCCGAACGCGCCAGGATCAACCGTAAAACCTTCTACCTGCATTATCCTTCCATAGACGACCTTCTGTATAAATTAAAATGGGAGTTTTTACAGCGTTATTTAGAACCCGTTGCCGCCTCGCGTCTGCCGGACGACCTGGAAGTGATTGTGCGCAACTGCTACCAGTTTTCAGAATATTCTGACAGCATTGACGAAAAGTTATTGAATACTGAGGGCAGATTCCCTGTCAGCCAGGCATCCGCCGGCAGCGAAAAGCAGCCCATTACAACCTTTAATGATTCCTACACAGCCTATCCCGCGGACAAATATCCATTTTTAATGGCCTTTGTCGGCGGAAGCTTAACGGAAATCTACCGGCAATGGGTCAAAGACGGTCGAAAAATCCCTATGGAGGAAATGATCCGGTTGACAGTCCGGTTAATTTCACAGGGCTTGTCAGGTTGAACACCGGATATCATAAAAGATTTCAAAACACATTCCATGCTGGTCAGCAAGTCTATGGATGACCAGCATGGAATGAACTTTTCATATTGCTTACAAAACCATTGCATTTTTACTTTCTATATGATAATATTATCATATAGGAGGGTATCATATGATAGAAAGACTAATGGAATGCTTTACAAACCCAGTTAAAAGCCGTCTGCTGCTGGAAATCCACGCCCAGGGCCAAACCACGGCAAAGTATCTAGCCGAAACTTTTGGAGACATCCCCCAGGCAACCCTGTACCGGTATCTGAAAAAAATGACCAGCGACGGAATCCTGAAAATCGTAAGTGAAAAGCCGGTTCGAGGAACCATAGAACGCACCTATGCCCTTGCCTCCGACTTTAACCAAGACGCCCAGAAGCTGATGGAAGTAAATCCCGGGGCTGTCTATATGCAAATGTTTACCCAGTACATGATGGGGTTTGCAAAGCAGTTCCAGCAATACTGCCGGAGTACAGAGATCGATATACAGCACGAAAGGAGCGGCTTCTCCATCGCCCCCCTTTACCTGACCGATCAGGAGCTGGAAGAGCTTTTAAAAAATATTTCCCAAGCGTTCTCCTCCGCACTTTCAAACAAACCTGCCCCTGGCAGGAAGCTGCGCAATATCGGCATTATCATCTCTCCCGAAGAAACAACAGGAAAAGAAGAAAAATAATATATTTTTTCTAAATATACCGAATTGCTATTGACTTTTTGTTATCACAATGATAATATTAGAGGCAGAACTACTTGAAAACGACAAAAAGCGAGAAGCAAAAGGGAGGATATTTATGCTGCGCATCGAACACTATTCCAAAACCTATCCCGGCGGAAAGAAGGCGGTGGACGACCTTTCCCTCCATGTGAGTCCAGGGGAAATATATGGGTTTATCGGCCACAACGGGGCAGGCAAAACCACCACCCTCCGCGCTGTGGCGGGGGTGATGGACTTTACTGAGGGCGTTATCACCATCGACGGCCACGACGTCAAAAAGGATCCGGTTGGGGCCAAGCAGGTCACTGCCTTTCTCCCCGACAACCCGGATATCTACGAATTTATGAAGGGCATCGACTACCTCAACTTTATCGCCGACCTTTACAACATCCCTTCGGAGCAGCGCACGGCGGATATCGGCAAATACGCCGGTGCCTTTGAGCTGACCGGCAGTCTCGGCTCCCCGGTGGGCAGCTACTCCCACGGGATGCGCCAAAAACTGGCCCTGGTCTCCGCTTTTATCCGCAGACCCCGCCTGCTGATCCTGGACGAACCCTTTGTAGGTCTGGATCCTTCCGCTTCCCATTTGCTGAAGGGGTTTCTGGCCGAACTTTGCCAGGGGGGCTCCTCTGTGTTCTTTTCCACCCATGTGCTGGAAGTGGCGGAAAAGCTGTGCCATCAGATCGCTATTATCAAGC
>CATJCP010000037.1 GCA_949737515.1 uncultured Oscillospiraceae bacterium
AGCTGGTTGGCGTAGCCCCATTTCCCTCCCTTGCTCACGGGGGTGAAGGGCGCGGAGAAGCCGGCGGCGTCCTCCAGCAGCACCCCCTGCTCCAGCCAGTAGGGCACGTAGGTCTGGGCCGCGAAGGTCGGGACGATCAGGCTCAGGCTCAGGGCCCCCGCCAGCGCCAGGGATATCAGTTTCTTCTTCATTTGGAATTCACTCCTCTTTTCGTTTAAAGATATTTTATAGCGTCCTGCTTCTTTGCCAGCAGCCTGCCCGGCTGAGCGGGCCAGGCTATGGCGATGAAAACTCGAACAAATGCGTTTTGTTACAGCTCCAAATGCTCTTTCCCGCATAAATATCTATAAAACATGCTCATCATAAGATGGTCAAAAATCATGTGCACATCTTCTGTTACCTGCATGCTCATAACTGGAGCATGCAGCGAAATGTCGCACAATTCCTTAAGTTTTCCACCGTCATATCCCGTAATGCCGATGACTTTATTACCTTGCAGCTTTGTATATTCTACAGCGTTGAGGATATTTTTCGAGTTTCCACTGCCGGAAATGGCAATCAGTATGTCGGACTGCTCCAGATTTCCGCGAAGCTGGAACCGAAACACCTCTTCGTAGCCGATGTCATTGGCGATGGCCATCAGCGTGGCCACGTTGTCATTGAGGCAGTGAAAGCGGAACGGCTGGTCAATGTATTCAGAAATTCCCTTATTAAAGTCGTTCTGATAGTGGGACGCAGTTGCAGCGCTGCCACCGTTTCCACAGATGTAGATATGTCCCTTTTTCAGCCGCGTTTCATTCAGAAGATTCAGGCATTCGTTAATCGCATTCACATCAAGCTGGCCAAGAATCTGCTGCTCAAGCGCAATATACTCTCTGATATCTGCTTTGTAATCCATGTCAGCCCTCCAAAATTTGTTTTGCAATCTCAAGTAAATTTGTTCCGACCCGCTCCGGGGAAACAGAATATTTCCCGTCTCTTCCCATCTCTCCAGTCAAAACAAGCGCCGTATGTGTCCCGGCGTTGATGCCAGTCTGGATATCGATTGTGGTGTCTCCCACCATCCACGATTGTTTGAGATCAATGTTGTATTTGAGCGCACACTCCTCCAGCATCCCGATATCCGGCTTACGGCAGCGACAGGAAATTTTATAGTCCGGGTTCTCCTCGGGGTAGCCTTTATCCGGATGGTGTGGGCAGAACAGGATATCATCCAGATATGCGCCCTGCTCACCCAGCAAAGTTTTAAGTTTATTGTGGATCGCGGCTACATCTTCCATGGAACACATGCCCCGCGCCACGACTGGCTGATTCGTCACAATGATGGTCAGATAGCCTGAACTGTTGAGCAGTTTGACCGACTCCGCAGCCCCAGGCTCCAGCTCCAGCTGCGCCGGGTCCGATATCAATCCCCGATGCCGATTCACCGTACCGTCCCGATCTAGAAATATGCATTTTTGCCTTTTCCCTAGATTTCTGGCTGAGACAACACCGCTTTGCAGTTCCTTTTCCGCAGCGGTGATGCGTTCCGGTGTGCCTGCATCCTTGATATATTCAGGGGAGCAATAGGCATAAACGGCACCGCCCTTCTCAGCCAGCGGCCAGAGCACCTGCTTTTCGAGGTCTGTCTTTTGCCCCTGCGGAATATGATTGCATAGCGTGCGGTCCACGATGTAAAAGCCAGCGTTGACGCAGTTGTCATACCAGCCTGACCGCTCCTCATGCTTGGAGAGAAAACCACACACATGATCGTTCTTGTCCCGCAGTACAATGTCTGAGTCAAAGGGGTGGGAGTTGGGGTGGACAAACAGTGAGGCCTCAGCCCCTTTTTCACGATGGAATACCAACATCCGAGCAATGCTGATATCGAATATTGTATCTCCGAACGCCAGCAAGAAAGTCCCTTCCAGCTGATCCCTGACTTCCGCCAGTGCGCCGGCGGTCCCCAGCGGTTCCCTTTCTCTGAAATAAGATATATGTACGCCGAGAAAAGAGCCGTTCCCAAAGTACGCTTCGATTTTCTCACCTAAATGTCCGGTGATCAGTATGATGTCCATCACCCCGTTCCGGCGCAGACATTCGATCTGCCACTGTAAAATCGGCTTCCCGGCAATCGGCGCCAAGGGCTTGGGAATCTCATCGTTGGTGACGGAGCGAAGGCGTGTCCCTTTTCCGCCCGCCATGATAACCGCCTGCATCAGAGGACCATCTCCACCGTTTTTTCGACTGCCTCATCGCTGGTCATAGACGCCGTCCAACCGGCGGCATGGATCTTATCCAGGTTATAGGCAAACACCGGTACATCCCCTTTCCATCCTCCACGGCCTCCGGTATATTCAAAGGGGATTCCACTCAGTCCCATCTTTTCACAGACGATTTCCGCAATACGGGTCACCGAGGATTGGGTTTCCACGCCAACGTTATAAAGGGTCACACCCTTTTTCACGTCCTTGAAGCGCATGATGGCGTCTATAAGATCCAGCGCGTAGAGATATGGCTTGCTCTGTCTGCCATCACCCAAAATCCGCAGATGAGAGGGATCCTCTCTCAGGCGGTTTACAAAGTCAAAGATGACACCATGGGTCAGCCTCGGGCCAATTACATTGGGAAAGCGGAACACCAGCACACTCATATCATTCATATAGGCATAAGAAGAAATGATTGCCTCAGAGCCCAGCTTACAGCCTCCGTAATAGGAGATGGGCTTCAGTGCCACCGCCTCCTCCGACACCTCGCGGCCCATTTGCTCTCCATAGACTGCGGAAGTAGACGCAAAGAACAGCTTTTTCACACCGTTGAGCCGCATAGCTTCCAGGAGTGAGAATGTTGTTGAGTAGGTATTGTGATACTCAATGGCGGGATTGCCCGCGCTGGCCTGAATATCGGAGTTCGCGGCAAGGTGAAACACATAGTCTACTTGCTCCGCTTTGAAGATTTTATTTACGACCCCAAAATCCGCAAGGTCTTGCTCGTACATCTTGAAATGCGAATTCCCTGCCAGATGTTTGACGTTTTCACGCGTTCCAATGAAGTAGTTATCCACACACACGACATCATGCCCCTCTGCGATCAGGGCGTCAATCAAATGGCTTCCGATAAATCCGGCTCCGCCAGCGACTAGCGCTCTCATTGATTTGCCTCCTTATATTTAGTTAAAGCAAAAGTTTTGTATCTTAGCTTGAATCGAATGCATAAGGACCTCAAAGCATTTTGCCAAAACAACCGTTGCAGTCAAAAACAATGCCACATTGAGCCCAAGATTAGACTCTTTAAAGGCCATATATACAAACGGGTGAACAAGTAAAATAGGATAATACAATTTTGAACATCCTTTAAATATTTTTTGCCCTAAAGCCTTTGAACATATTGTTTCTGACGGAG
This sequence comes from uncultured Oscillospiraceae bacterium, assembly GCA_949737515.1. Lineage (GTDB taxonomy): Bacteria > Bacillota > Clostridia > Oscillospirales > Ruminococcaceae > UBA1405. The sequence goes on from CATJCP010000037.1 coordinate 3,382, forward strand.
ATGTATGCATATAGATCAGTACTAAAGCTAAAATTGGGAAACATATCGTATTGATTGGATTAAAATTTCCCTGCAAATATAGATATCCACACAACGTTAAACATATCATCTCACACACTGAACTAAATATAAAACTAGGCGCAACCATACGTTGCATATAAAACGCAAAAATACCGCCGCAGATGCCCGCAACACAGCGTGTGGTTGCATATGGCAGATTGAAAGGCACCCCTTCCAAATAATCTCCCATATGGAAGCCTAAGTGATAATTATTTGCGTACATGGCGTTCATCATGAATAGCATCATAGCAAGCGAGCCTAACCAAATCAATGTCGGATGTTTTCGAATGTGGTATATCATTGGGAAAAGAAACAATCCGACCCAAACCTCCGCAGACAACGGCCAGCAAACCCCAATCGTATTTAGGCCCAGAATTTCTCCGCCATTTGTAAAGCCCACACTTTGCAGCAAAAAGAAGCTGACAAAATAGGAGTAGAATTCAGTATGATACTGCTTTACAAGTAGGATAATAACCGTTATCAGCCAGCAAAAAATATATGGTATCCATAATCTAATAAAGCGTGATTTGACGTATTTTTTAATATAGCATGCTGTCGATTCTTTTCTCGTGTATATACCTATCATCGTAGTGTATCCTGTAATAACAAAGCAAAGATCCACAACCAAATAGACCGGGGGCATAGCAATTCCATTCCAACCAAAAAAGTGAAAAATTGCTATCCCACATAATCCGACAGTCCGCAAAACATCTAACGATTGTATACGATTACCCGGTTCTCTTTCTGTCGTTTTCTCCTCCATCATATGCCCTATTCTCGCTCCCTCTATAATCTCTTACTCAGTTCATAGCTCTCACGCAGAACCCGATCCATATTCCAATACTCAAAATTTCCAAACCGACCGTTAAGGATAATTCCCTGCTGCGCATAATAGTCCCGGATTTTAACCATGTTCCCACTGTGGTTCAGGTCATAAATCACATAGGCATATTCATATTTTGTAATATCAAGGATGTCCACATCCTCTTTCCGCCGCGCAAAGCCGATTTCCACCATTCCGTCCCGGATCTCCTCCTGGAATTTTGCCTCGGTCATAATATCCACGCTGTCGTTCTTACGGTAGGTGACTTCCACCATGTAAGTAGCCTCATCGCCATGATGATAGGCGCTTCCAAGGAAATCCATCTTGGAGATCCGGTGGAAAGTCACATTTTTATCCGGAATCATAAAGGCATAGTTCTCGCCGCACAGGTCGTAAGGCGTGCGGACAAAGGAGATGGCAATGGAATTATAGCGCAGGCTGTTTACACATTCCCGGATCTCCTCCGGCACGTCTCTGCTGGCCGCAGTCAACGCCTGGATAGGTATTGTAGAAATCACCATATCCGCTTCGTATGCCCCGCCGTCCGCCGTGCGCACGGTATACTCCTCTCCGATCCTTTCCACGCCGCACACCGTCTTTCCTGTATACACGGCACACTTTGCCGGGTCCAGCCTCTTCAAAAAGCCGTTGGGCACGGCCTCGATCCCGCCCTGGGACGGATAACTGAAATAGAGCTGGTGCAGATAGCCCTCAATGGTCTCACCGGCCGCGCTCCTGCGGATTTCCTCCTGGGTCGGCTTTGGGATGCGGTCCACCATGGAAGTGTTCATGAATGCGGGATCATATTTCCAGATCTTCTCGTTATAAGGGCGCAGGTAGGTGTTTGTGATCCCCTCCCCGAACGTTTTGAGGAAGAATTGAATCATGCTGGAGGCTTCGTACTCCTCATACGGATTATGGTTGAACGCATTGATGCAGTAACTCAATTCCTCATCAGGAAGCTTTGAAAGGTCGTTTTCAAACGGATACTGGATCTGCCGCTTCTTATACAGGATCTGGTTGCTGCGCTTGAGGTCGTTTTTCTCTTCGAGCACGCTGAGCATCAGCTCCAGCATCTCTATATCCTTGCTGAAAAGAATGTGCGGTCCAATATCATAGAGATACCCATCTTTTTCAATTGTCCGACACAGTCCTCCCGGGCGGGATTCCTTTTCAAGAAGTGCGATCGATTCCACCCAGTCAAATTCCTGAAGAAAATACGCGGTGCTGATGCCGGAAAGCCCGGCGCCTAAAATAATGATATTCTTTCCCATCAGTCCCAATCCTTCTCTCCCACATAAATAACCTTCGTTCCCTCCTGTTCCATGGAAAAACGAAGCTCGGCCAGGTCGCTGAGCGCTGCCCGAAGTCTTTTTTGCCGGTCCTTTTCGCAATAAAACAGTAGAAACCCGCCGCCGCCGGCTCCAAGCAGCTTGCCGCCCCTGACTCCGCACTCCATTGCGATATTGTAGTACCGATCTATTTCAGGACTTGTGATTTTACTGGCCAGCTCCCGCTTCAACTTCCAGCCCTCGTTCAGAATCTCACCAAAACGGTTCAAATCGCCGGCAATCAGCGCTTCCCTCATTTCTGCGGCCTGCTCTGTCATTCTGACTAAATTGTTGAACTTCTGATCCTCAGAGACGATGTTTGCATTCTGTTCCTTCAGGATTTCCCCCGCAGAGTGAGTGATTCCAGTGTAGAAAAGAAGCAGGTTTTCGTCCAGCCTTTGTTTCGTCTCCTGGGTTAGGATGACGGGGGCCACCGTTACCGTGCCGTCTGGCAAAAAGCGGATAAATTTCAGCCCGCCGACTGAGACGCCATACTGGTCCTGCTTTCCAATCGGCTCACCCAGTTCCTCAATCTCTAGCTCACACGCACGCCGGGCGATTTTTTCCTGTGACCAGTATTTCCCCTTGTAGGCGTTGATGGCGTGAATCAGCCCTACCGTATATGCGCTGGAGGTGGACAGGCCCGTCCCCGAGGTGATGTCCGCCGTACTGACAATTTCAACCCCGTCCAGCTCGTTATCCAGCAGAAGCTGTCTCGCGATGGGGTGCTGGATCTTATGTACATCCTGTACGGTCTCTGTTTTACTGTATTTGACTACGGTCTCTGCGCGGTTGAAGGAAGGATGGATGGTGACATACATATACTTGTTGATGGATGTCGACAGGACGCAGCCTTCATGCCGGCGATAGAAGAAAGGCAGATCGCTTCCGCCACCGGCGAAGCTGACGCGGAAGGGAGTTCGTGTGATAATCATTTCGTATTCTCTCTCCGATACTTCCAATATACATATATCGCTTTGCGTACAACTTTCAAGAAAAAGCACAGGCCAATGCCAAAGAAAAATACAATTGATAAGTATTTCGCACCTGTTTTAACAGTCGGAAACAGAATTGGAGCAAACCAAGACATTGCCAGCGCCACAAGAAAATACTTCATCAATGTAAAGCTCGAAATCCAATCCAGAACACCCATGATTGTGCCGCCATGTTTGTGTAGAAACCGTTTTTTTGCTGCGTTTCGTTTGAATTTTGCTGGATTGGTCTTGAATAACATGATTTCTTTCTTCTGTACTTTGTTCAGACAGGTGGAGTTTTCTATAACTTCAGCATTCACATACTCCATATTTCCCTGAATAGCTTTGAATTCTTCGTCTGTTACATCAATCAGCGCTAGCCAGCCGATGGTGTTATAGTATTCGTCAAGAAGAATATGTCCGCCATAATAGTCGTCATAATCTTTTTGCACACCCGAAAACATCTCATGCATTTCTCTCCATCTTTGAATCATGGGACCAATTTCAAAATTGTTTGTCGTTGACCCCTCGCTGTCTATTCTATAGTCATAATATGCTTTGTCCAACCAGGCAATTTTGTCTGAATGAATCAAAGTCTCTATTCTAAATCCCACATCTACGTATGCACCACCCTTTGCACAGATGAATCGAATGTTTTTCTCCCGCATATAGCTTGTCCTGTACAACCCCGTCCACAACGAAGCATGAACTTCCAATAGCGTCCCGTATTCCTTCAAAGAAAAGCATGTATGCGTCGGGACAGAGGCAGCAACAAATTCCGCATATCGGCACATGTGTTTCTCGCCATTTGCAAAGCATTCATAGTACGGCGTCTTAACTACGTCCGCATCAAGCGCCTTTGCATATTCATACATCTCCTCATACATCTCCGGCTCAATGTAATCGTCGGATTCTACGATTGCGATGTACTCACCTCGGGCCATGTCCATCCCCAAATTACAAGAGGCGCCGTACCCTCCGTTTTTCTGATGGGGCGCGACGATGCGGGGATCATTTTTCTCAAAGAAGTCAATGATTTCGCGGCAGCGGTCCTGATCCCCTTCGTCTACAATGATGATCTCCAGCTCTTCCATGGTCTGGTTGACGATGCTGTTCAAGCACTGGGTCAGATACTTGTCCACCTTGTATACGGGAACGATAACCGACACCTTGGGATTTTCATGGTACTTATGTGTTTTTATTTCAAATATTGGCTCCTTCTCCTCCGAGGCCCCACCTTCCTTTTTTTCGATCGGTTTTATTTTCTTTACGGCTGTCTCCATTTCCCTATTCCTTTCCACATTTTGCTTTATTTTTTAAGCTGTATATTAAATTATGAACGCCTCGGTCTTTCGCCAAGGCGATTGCTTTTTTTGCTGCGTTTGGGACGAGAAAAAGGGCCCTTGCAAAGCGGTATTCCTTGGAGTTTTTTAAACAATCGAGCGCACTTTGTTCCTCTTCCAGTTTCCACTGCAATTGCAGCCGCTCCACCTCTTCAGGCGTCTTTTGGAAGCACAAGCCAGCCCGTTTAATGAACTCCAGTTCTTTCCCCGAAAAAAGCCTATCCGAATACAGTCCCCTCTCCCGGAGTTGGCGGAAGTCCTCCGCAGTGCGCAGGAGGTGTCCCGTCGCGGCCTCCCCTTCCAGCTGTTCCATCACCCACAGATAGGAGGCCGCCCTCCGCCATGTGAGCCCATCCAAATACTCTGCCAGCAGATCCGGCGCCGCCGACTCCAAAAACTGCGTCAACAGCGCAAACTCACGGTAGGTATTCTCCGCAATTTTCGAGGTTTGCTTCACCGACGACTTCGGATTGTCCTGGCGCCACATGTAAAACGGCTGGTGAACCGCCACGACACTCCGGGCAAAGCAAAGGGCCTTGCACCAGAATCCAACGTCCTGAAACGCTCCCCCCGGTGTTTCGCTGTACCAGATATTGTTGCGTAACAAGAAGTCCCGGCGGTATATTCCGCTCCACGTTGCGATAACCGCTCTGAAAATCTCGTGCTGTCCGTGCGGGTCAATCACTCTTCCATACTCCCGGTCGTACTGCAAAATCCCAACAATTTTTTTGCGGTCTTTCCAGTACAGATAGAAATCCGAAAGCACAATGTCCGTATCAAAGCGATGTGCTGCGCGAAGCAGCGTCTGGTACATAGTCCGCGAGATCAAATCATCAGACTCCACGATGCCGATGTACTCGCCAGTTGCCATACGCAGGCAGTTGTTCATTGACTGACCATACCCGGAACCTTTTTGTGAGATAACACATACCCGTGAATCCCTGCGCTCATATTCACGCAGGATATCCAGTGAACCATCCGTTGAACCGCCGTCTCCGCACAGCACCTCAATGTCAGCCAAGGTCTGGTTCAAAATACTGTCCATGCACGCAGGCAGATATGGAGCCACGTTGTACACCGGCACAAGCACCGAAACCATCGCCATGTGACCATCACCCTCCGCATCGGATATAGGAAAGTCTTTTGAGTATGCGGCAGAGCCAGAACGACCACCCACAGTCATATTGTGTCAAGCGCGTCCGAATCCTTCCGGTAAGTCCGAAATGGCACCATTGCAATGCGTCTTGGCAATTAGTCCTTGCGTACAGCGCCATCTGCCTGAGTTCCCCGGCGTACTCGCGCCGCGCCGCGCCGCCCAGGTCCCACATCAAAGACCAAACATTCATAATCGCCTGCATGATATCAACCTTAAGCGGGTCTTCCCATTCCGGATATTTTGGTAAGAGCGTATCGTACCTCTCGTTTGCGGCCTTCCAGAAATCCAGTTCCCGGTTCAGGTTTTTTGCCCGCATCAGCCCCCGTGGGTTAATCAAATAGTGATATTTCGGGCTGGATAGAATGCACACGGAATCCGCCTTGTCAAACAGCCGGTACGCCGTCGCGTTGTCCTCAGAGAGCCGCCCCGCCGGAAATCGGACGCCGTCGAACAGTGAGCGGCGATACAGCTTATTCCACACCGTGTTGGTAATCCTGTTGCTGGTAATGAGCATAAGCATCGCCTGCCTGTGGTCCAGGAGAGTGTCCCATCCTTGCCCAACCACTCGGCTGGATCGAGGATACTCTTCCCAAAAGGGACATATCGAGATACTCGCGCCCGTCTTGCGTACTCCGTCCATTAGATACGCATACATATCCGGCTCAATCCAGTCGTCGCTGTCCACAAATCCGACATACTCTCCTGATGCCATATCCAAGCCGGCATTTCTTGCCGCAGACAACCCGTAATGCTCCTTATGGATCACCCGCACCCGCAGATCTTTTTTTGCAAAGTCATCACAAATCTCGCCGCACCGGTCTGTCGAAAAGTCGCATACCAGAATCACCTCAATATTTTGGTAGGTCTGATTGAGTATTGATTCCACGCTCTTTTTCAAGTACGGCTCAACCTGGTACACTGGAACCACAATGCTAATTGTCGGAGTCATCTGTTTCACCTGCAATAAACGCCTCGTATCTCAGCAGAAACCGTTTTCACATCAAAGCCATGCTCTTCCAACTGCCTGACGGTGTCAACAGCTGTTTTCTGCCTCTGCGCATCCATAATGGCATCGCCCCATTGGCTTAGAGGCGCGTCCAACGATATCTGCTGCGCAAGGCTTGAGGCAAGCGCCTCCTGCGGAACGCGGTCCGAGCAAAGTGTCGGCAGGCCGGCCGCCTGTGCCTCGACAGCGGCAATCCCAAGTCCCTCAAAAATACTCGGGAATACAAATACATCCATTGCCCAAAGCAATTTCTCCACTTCAGAAGTGTTCCCAAAAAATATCACGGCATTGGAAATGGAAAGCCTCCCAGCCTGTTCCTTTAGCGCCGCAAGCGCCTCTCCCTCGCCGACCAGCAGCAACCGCGCCGAGGGCTCCTCCGCATAGATCCGGGAGAATATATCCAGCAGGAAGGTCTGATTTTTCTGAAAGCAGAGCCGCCCCACGTTTCCAATTACAAACGTCCCCTCTAAATTCAGCCGCTTCCGCATTCTTTCCCTTTCCGCTACATTAAATACAAACCGGTTCAAGCAAATGCCATTGGGTATAATGCGGTACTCTTCCCCACTTGAGCGGGTATCGGGAAACATGAACCTCGCCGCTGCATCGGAGCACGCCCACCAATCTGTGGCGATCCCCGAGAAGAGATAGCTGGCGATCCTATGTATTCTCATTTTGACTGCCCGCGTCCGGCTCTGCCGCAGCATGGTATTATGGCTATGGGCGATGCGGATGGGAACTCCTTCCCGTTTTGCCGGAAGCAAACAGACCATTGGCAGCGCCTGAAATAGGTTGAAATGAAGAACATCATACCTTCGCATGCTGACCAGTTTTGAAAAGCGCCGATAATTTCCCACAATTCTTCTCGGTGAACCGGATAATTCGTGAAATACGACGCCCTTTGCCTCCAACTCCTCTGTGAAGACACTCCTCCGCAGCGCCTCCGCAACAATCTCTATCTCAAGTCCTGATAAGTCCATATGCGACAGAGTATTGCTGATGAATGCCTCAATGCCGCCTGACTCCCAGGTTTGGCAATAGATACATATCCTTTTCATGCCGCGTCTCAAAGGCTGTACGCCTGACATACGTCTTCCGCCGTCCCCATCGCCTTCATCCGCCCCTGTTCCAGCCAAACCACCCTCTTGCACATCTCCCTAATCTGCTCAATACTGTGAGACACAAATAGGACTGTCGTTCCCCCACCCATCAGTTCCATCATGCGC
>CATJCP010000038.1 GCA_949737515.1 uncultured Oscillospiraceae bacterium
GGAATACATACGCCCATTGTCAGGAACGCTGGCGCAATACATAAAACAGGCATAATCGTAAACCGGTAGGTAAAAAACCAGAATATTCCTTCTACTGCGGCTTTCATTACCCCGCTCATCCCCAAGGAAAGGGCAAGGGAAAGCAGAATGGAAATCCCAGCATAGGCGATCCCCTCCCAGACAAGCATGGTTTTTAACTGTTTCCCAGTCATGCCTATTGATTGCAGCACTGCGAATTCCCGTTTCCGGGCAAGAATAGAGGTCAGTACCGCGTTGAGGAAGTTGAGAACGCCGACAATCCCGATAATGCCGCTCAGCACCCCGCCTACAATTAGGAACATCCCCTGCATCCCGGCAAATTCGCTGACATATTGAGCCTTGGATTCATAGTCAAATGTCACTTCGACGCTTTCGGTATAGTCCTTCAAAAATCTGTCCATATCTTCCAGCTTTTCAGGCGCGGCATCAAAGACAAAGGACATTAGGTAGGTACTGCTGTCATCTCTTTTCAGGGTTTCGGCAGGCAGGACATAGCTGTCACCCCCGCCAAACCGGTGGCTGAGTGCATAGGGGACTGTCGCAACAGCGGCAACCGTGTAGGTGATGTCCCGGTATTTTGTGGGATTTATGGGCCAAATTTCCTCCATCGCCTTTTCCCATGCTGCGGTATCCTCACGCTCTATCACTTTTCCTGTAACCTGGTCAATAAAGTTGAAATCATCCACATAGCGGATTGTCACCTGATCCCCGACCTTTGCCCAGTAAGAGCTTTCATTTGGCTTGGTAAAGTCGTCTGTGTCCGGGACAGCGACGATATAGTTCCCAGACGGATCCTTCAGCTTTTCAATATCCCCATCAAGGACATCCAGGAGGCTTAACGGGAAATCATCCATTCCAAGGAGCCTTACTTTGTTATCCAGCATAAACCCGTCACTGGGATAAACAGCATGATCCCGCACATTTTCCTTATAGCTCTCTGACAAATCTCTGTAAAGCTCTTCAAAATGGCCTATGGGCATATGCTCATAGCAGGATCCATTGGTGTAAACACGCCCGGATTCTCCGGTTCCCTGCTGTTTGATAGGTTCCAGAACATCTTCTGGGACAGGCTCGATCCCGGTAAACTGGAAGTAGCGGGCTCCGGCGAAAATAAAGTCAGCGGATACCCAGCGCTTCAGATATTTGTCCATGTCGAAACCGTTTACAAAGGTGATAATAGTATTGAGCAGGATCACCGACAGGGACAGGGATAGGATGGTGACAAAGGTTTTTCCTTTGGAACGCCCCAGGTTGGAAAACGCCATTTTCTGCACCTTGCCGCCGTCCAAGCTCTTTTTGCTTTTGGAGGAACTGGAAGAACCCTCGGAATAGCGGAGCGCCTCCACTGGGGAAACCCTGGCGGCAAGCCTGCCGGGGCGGGAGCAGGAAAGATGGATGGTAATCAAGGCAAACAGGGCCGCCCCTATAAAGACAATGGGGTTAAACGGTGCAGAGACAGTGTTCATAGCGGAATCGCTGATGCGCTGTATAATAATAGGGGCCAGCCTGCCGCCTAAAAGCCATCCTAAAAGCAGCCCAATAGGGATGCCAAAGAGGGAGAGGGTATACGCCTGACGCCGGATCATGGACTTAATCTGCCTCCCAGTCGTGCCGATGGTTTTCAGCAGGCCGTAAAAGCGGATATCATTGGTAACGGAAATTTGGAACACATTATAAATAATCAGGTATCCGGTGAAGATAATCAGCAGCAGGATCCCGCCTACTCCCAGAACTGTCGTAGGATCCAAGGCGTCGGAGAGCTGCGCTCCTGAATACCCCCAGTTAATCCCGGTTGAAATAAAGTTGTCCTGGCTGGGGCTGTCATCCTGCCAGCCGTTGGCGGCAAGGACTTTGTCCATATCATCCTGGATATGCAGGGAATTAGAGAACATCACATCCAGATTCCACTTTCCAGTCATGTCTGTAGTGATGTCTGTGCTGACATAATCTTTTAAAACCTCGTCTGCATAGCTGCGGGATGTAACAATATGGCTTGCAATGCAGGCCGGGTCGTGTTCCCACCAGCCGGACAGAACAAATTCCCCTGTCACTTTCTGCCGGGAATGGGTTCCGATCCCCAACTCGAAATCCAGGGGAACCTTTGCGCCGATCTCCGGCTCAATCCCCAAAAGCTTTAGCACCCTGGTGTCAGTGGCGATCTGGTTGGTTCCCTCCTGGGGGAGCGTCCCATGCTCCGGGACACAGAAGTAAAGCTCCGTCTCCTTGGAGTCCATATAGCTTACCTCCACATGGGCTTTGAGGAAGGGCGGCTCCGCCGCGGGCATACCAAGCAACAGCCGCATCCCATACATTTCAATGCTGGGATGCTGGGAAAGAGCAGCCGCCTGTTCTTCGGAAACGCTTTTAAAGGAAGCATGGGCTTTTCCCCCTGCCTGGCGGAAATTTGACATCTGGATCGCGTTGTTCAGGGCTGCCGCAATGGTAAACAGGCTTGTAAACAGCATAGCAGTCAGGGCAATGGCGATAACTGCAATGATATTGCGGTATTTGGCAGCAGAAAGGCTTCGATTGGACAGCCGTCGGATACAGCCCTGGTTGGAAACTTTAATCATCACCTGTTCACCTCCTGACGATCTGCCCGTCCTCAATGCGGACAATGCGGTCTGCTAACTGGGCAATTTCCTCATTATGGGTAATCATGACTATGGTCTGGCCGAATTTCTGACTGGTGACTTTCAGCAGGCTGAGAACATCCTGGCTGGTTTTGGAATCCAGGTTCCCGGTAGGCTCATCTGCCAGGATGATGGCGGGCTTAGTGGAAAGGGCGCGGGCAATGGCGACCCTTTGCTGCTGTCCGCCGGAAAGGTTGTTGGGAAGGCTGTGGATTTTGGATTCCAAGCCCAAAGTCTGAATAATATCCCCAATAAAGGTTTTGTCC
>CATJCP010000039.1 GCA_949737515.1 uncultured Oscillospiraceae bacterium
CAAAACTCCAAAATTCCGGTTGTCACAAAACTCCCGGCTGACTGGTATGATCCGTCTGAAGATGAAATATGGGAGGAGTATCAGTGAGCAGTCAGGTCAGCATAGTTTACCAAACATGGGACGTATGGCTTGCAGATGTACATTTTGAAGAAATAAACCAATCTAAAAAGCGGCCTGTCCTTATTCTGAATGATTCTACTGTTGTTGTTTATGCACTGAAAATGACCAGTCACGATGTCCGGACGGGAGAATATCCATTAAAAAGATGGAAAGAAGCTGGACTTGACAGACCTACTGTTGTCAGGATTGGAAAAAAACTTCAGCTTTCTTCCAAAGACATGATACGGAAATTTGGGCAGATTCATCCTGTAGACCGTGTTGAGATCATGAAAAAACTGAAGAGCCTATAGAAAAAGGAGCTGGACTTTCAGCTCCTTTTTTATCAAACGCGCGCCGTAAAGCTCTTGTCTTCAAGCATAAAGATGCAAAAACTAATTGAAAACCAGAGCGGTGGAAAAAATGAAGACTAATTGTCCACCCCCCTGCTTTTTGGAGGAGGCCGGGGTGTGGGGCAGGCCCCACGAAGCAGAAAGAGAGAACAAGCAGTGCAGCCGGTTTTCATGGTAAAATGGAATCGCCGACAATGGAAGCAGAAGTTCCCTGCTCCCCGTTGTCGGCGATGAAATTGCAACCATGAAAAAAATTAAAAGTCAAGGTTTAGGGTGGAGATTTTTTCCGCAGAAAAAATACTACCCGGCCTTGACTTTTGATTTAGGCGGAACGTCAGGGGGAGGCAGGAGTTTCCCCTATCTCCCAGAAGGGACCTTCAAAATTCCGCATAATAAAGAGAAAAAATGACCATACAAAAAATCTCCCAGGGCAAACCTGGGAGGTGTGTAAAAACTGTGTATAGTACCGTGTTTTTCCGTTGCTTTCCATGACTTTTTATGTGTTTGCTTTATTCTAATCAATTCTCGAAAATTGGCTTAATATAGCCAAAAGCTGCTTTATCAAAAGAAAAAGCCGGGCGAATCAATCACCCGGGCTTTTAGTGCGAGTGACGGGACTTGAACCCGTACGTCAAAGACACACGCACCTCAAACGTGCCTGTCTGCCTGTTCCAGCACACTCGCATTTCTGTGTTCTCCCTGAGAACCTTTGTTATTATACCACTGAGGGATGAAAAAGTCAATTCTTTTTTAAGAAAATAATCCAAAAATGGAGTTTTTCCTTAGACATGTAGGAACCTTGACTTTTTCCTTTATTTAAGATAAAAACTGCCGCCACACTCATCCCCGTTGGGATAAACATGGCGGCATATCAGATTCCAGATCTCAATCAATCTCGACGGAGGCCTTGATTCCGGCCTTATTGGCAGCCGCACGGACAACGGTGCGGACCGCCTTTGCAATCCTGCCTTGCTTCCCAATCACCCTGCCCATATCCTCCTGGGCAACATGCAGGTGGTAAACAACGGTTCCGTCTTCCAGGGGTGCATCAGCTGTGACACTTACCGCGTCTTTTTCTTCCACAAGGCCCTTGGCAATAACCATAATAAGCTGTTCCATAGTGACCTCCTACAAAAATAAGGATAGGGTAGCCCTCTGGTTCTTAAAGGACGCCGGAAATCTTCATCAGGGCTTTGACGGTATCAGTGGGCTGAGCTCCGTTGGAGATCCACTTCTTAGCCTTTTCACCGTCAATTTTGATGACAGAGGGCTCCTTGGTGGGATCGTAGTAGCCCAGTTCTTCAATAAAACGTCCATCACGGGGATAACGGGAATCCGCAACCACAATACGGTAAAAAGGAGCCTTTTTCGCACCCATACGGCGCAGTCTTATTTTAACAGCCATTTCAAATTTGCCTCCATAAATAAAATGTAATTTATTTCATCGGGTCTCCCCGAGAAAGTCATGTGATATATCGCCGCTTCCAACCAAGTTTATCCCATTGGAAAATTGGGGGGAAGCACGGGCATCCGGCGGCGCTTTCCGCCCCGGGCGAACCCAGACATCTGCTTCATCATCTTCTGCATCTGCTCAAATTGCCGCAGAAGCCGGTTGACATCCTCCACCTTGGTGCCGCTGCCGGCGGCAATCCTGCGTTTACGGGACGGATTGATGATCTCCGGTTTTTCCCGTTCTCTGGGGGTCATGGAATAGATGATGGACTCAATCTTTTTCAGCTGGTTCTCCCCTGCGGCAACGTCGTCGTCGCTGATCTTACCGGAAACACCGGGGATCATCCCCAAAAGCTGCCCAAGAGGACCCATCTTTTTCATCTGCTTCATCTGGGAAAGGAGATCATTTAAGTCAAAAGAATTTGCCTTCATCTTCTGGGCCATTTTCATGGCCTCTTTTTCATCCACCTGTACCTGGGCCTTCTCTATCAGGGTGAGCACATCGCCCATTCCCAAGATCCGCGAAGCCATGCGGTCCGGATAGAAGGGCTCCAAGTCCTCCAGTTTTTCGCCGGATCCGACAAACTTAATTGGCTTGCCTGTGACGGCCTTCACCGAAAGGGCCGCGCCGCCGCGGGTGTCGCTGTCCAGCTTGGTGAGAATAACGCCGTCAATTCCCAAGGCCTCATCAAAGGACTTTGCCACATTTACTGCATCTTGACCCACCATAGAGTCAATCACCAGCAGTATCTCCTCTGGCTCAACCTCCGCCTTTACATTCCGGAGCTCCTCCATCAGCTGTTCGTCGATGTGGAGACGGCCGGCGGTGTCCAAAATAACAATGTCATAGCCGTGATCTCTGGAATAGGAAACCGCTTCCCTGGCGGTTTGGACCGGATTTTGGGTTCCGCGTTCAAAAACAGCGGCTTCCGCCTTTGCACCTACTACCTGGAGCTGCTGAATAGCGGCTGGACGATATATGTCACAGGCGACCAGAAGGGGCCTGTGGCCTTCTTTTTTAAAATAATGGGCCAGTTTAGCCGCATGGGTCGTCTTACCCGCGCCCTGGAGGCCGCACATCATAATAACGGTCGGGATCTTGGAAGACATATGGATCCGGGTATTGGTAGATCCCATCAGGGCGGTCATTTCCTCATCGACAATCTTGATCAGCTGCTGGGCCGGAGTCAAACTTTCCAAAACATCTGCCCCGACAGCCCGCTCTGATACCGCCGCAATAAAGTCCTTGGCGACCTTGTAGTTGACGTCCGCCTCCAAAAGGGCCATACGGACCTCCCGCATGGCTTCCTTTACATCGCTCTCTGTCAGCTTCCCTTTTCCGCGAAGCCGTTTGAATGTTGCCGCCAGTTTGCCTGTTAATCCTTCAAAAGCCACCGGAAGGTTCCCCCTTTGCAATGTCTTTCCTATCGGCGGTTTCGCCCTTTCCAAGCTCCCGCACAATCTCCTCAATTCTAGAGGCCATTTCAATAATCTGTTTGGAATAAACGTGGCGCTGCCCATAATACCGCAGTCCCTGGCACAGTTCCTGTATCTCCTGCATCCCCTTTTCCTGTTTGGGAAACCGCTCCGCCAGGTGCAGCTTGCTCTCATACTCGTACAGCAGGTTTTCGCCGTGTTTGATGCTGTCCCGCACCCCCTGCCGGGAAATGTGGGAAAGCTCTGCAATTTCCCCTAGGGAAAGGTCCTCGTTGTAATACAAATCCACCATTTCCCGCTGCTTCTCTGTCAGCAGCTCTCCATAGAAATCCAGGAGAAACGCAATCGTTAAGTCTTTTCCGGAAGACGACATCAGCCGTACCTCTTTCCCTCTGGTCCGTTTGTCCGTAAAGTATCTGGCTTTACATAGAAACGCTGTGTTTTAGTATATCGGATATGGCCGGAAATGTCAAGGGGGTTTGCTTTACATTTTCAATTTCTTTTTTGCATTTTTCAGCGTTCCCCGAGCCTGCAAAGAATGCTCTCCAAAACTCCTCCCTTCATATTTGAGAAGCCTTATTGTACACCTTCTCCTTTTATGTTAAAATAAACCGTAGAATAGCTCTCTTTACTCAAACGACATTAGGAGGAAGCACAAATGGCCTTTGAAAAATTCCACTATAAAACCCTTGCCCAGTTGACTGAAACCCTCGCTGACCAAGGTTATCCTCTCCCCTCCCGGGAGGACTGCTCCGTTCTGTCCTCACCTCTTTCTATCCACGGCAAAACCGTTCCAAACCGCATTGCCTATCAGCCTATGGAGGGCTGCGATGGCACCCCCTCTGGTTCCCCCGGCGAGCTGACCATCCGCCGCTACCGGCGCTTCGCCGCCGGCGGCCCGGGACTGGTGTGGTTTGAAGCAGTGGCCATTGCCGAAGAAGGCCGCGCCAATCCGCGCCAGCTGTGGCTGACCGAAGACAACAAGGAAGATTTTCGCTCCATTGTGCGTATGATCAAGGACACCTGTCGGGAGGAAAACGGCTTCGAGCCCCTGGTAATCATGCAGGCCACCCACTCCGGGCGATATTCCAAACCCCATGGAAAGCCGGAACCCATTATCGCCTATAACAACCCCATCTTTGAAAAGGACGCCCCCCTATCCCCGGACCACATCATCACCGACGAACATCTGCGGGAGCTGGAGGACATGATGGTTCGGTCCTCTCTGCTGGCCCAGGAGGTTGGTTTTGACGGAGTGGACGTCAAGTGCTGCCACCGGTATCTCAACTGCGAACTGCTCTCTGCCTACAACCGTCCTGGAGACTTCGGCGGTTCCTTTGAAAACAGGACCCGTTTCCTCATGGACTGTGTGCGGAAGGTAAAGGCAGCGGTCAGCCCGGAATTTATCGTCACCTCCCGCTTCAACGCCTATGACGGCTTCCCCTACCCCTATGGCTTCGGTGTGACAGAGGACGGAGGCTTGGAGCCGGATATGACCGAGGCCAAGGCAATCATCGGGATGTTGGCCCAGGAGGGCGTTGATCTGGTGGACGTCACCATGGGGAACCCCTACTTCAACCCCCATGTCAACCGCCCCTTTGACGGCGGCCCCTATGTCCCCGATGAACATCCTCTAAAGGGGGTGGGGCGGATGCTTTATTTCACTGGGGAGCTCCAGAAAGCGTATCCCAATGTAAAAGTCATCTGCTCCGGAACCTCCTATCTGCGGGAGTTCCTTCCCAACATCGGCGCTGGGCTGATTGAAGAAGGGCTCTGCTCCCTGATCGGCGTGGGCCGCATGACCTTTGCCTATCCCGGCTTTGCCAAAGACGCCGTAGCAGGGAAAGTGGACAAATCCAAGGTCTGCATTGCCTGCGGCATGTGCTCCATGGTGATGAGAAACGGCAGCACCCCCGGCTGCGTGGTGCGGGATCCGGAAGTCTACCTGCCCCTCTTCAAAGAGTTCGTCCATGACCGGAATATTATCGTCTGATCTGACCAACAGCTTACAAAAAGGAGATTACCATATGAGCAGTTCTATTTCCCCAAAAGTCGCCTTTATCACCGGTTCCTCCCGAGGAATTGGGTACGGGATCGCCCAGGAGCTGAACCAAGAGGGATATGTCACTGTTATGAGCGGCACCTCTCCCGCTGAAAGAATTTCAGAGGCAATCAGTTCTCTCCCCCATCCAGAAAATGCCCTCTATATTCAAGGGGATATTTCAAGCCCACAGGACCGCCAACGCTTTCTGGATACGATCCTTTCCGCCTATGGCCGTGTGGACCTTTTGGTCAACAACGCCGGGGTGGCCCCTTCAGTCCGGCTGGATATTCTCCATACCACCGAGGAAAGCTACGACCGGGTAATGGGCATCAATCTGAAAAGCATGTTTTTCCTCACCCAGCTGTTTGCCAACGCCATGATCTCCCTGAAAAAAAACCGCTCTGATTACACCCCGCGGATCGTCAACATCTCCTCCATGTCCAGCTTTACCTCCTCCACCAACCGGGGGGAATACTGCATCTCCAAGGCGGGCATCTCCATGGTGACTATGCTCTTTGCGGATAAGCTGGCAGAGGCGGGGATCCCTGTCTTTGAGATCCAGCCCGGCATCATTGCCACCGATATGACTTCCGGCGTAAAGGAAAAATATGACAAGCTGATTGCGGAGGGAGTCACCCCCATACGCCGCTGGGGCACACCCAAGGATATC
>CATJCP010000040.1 GCA_949737515.1 uncultured Oscillospiraceae bacterium
AAATGTCATTTATGGCAATGGTTTTGATGGGCGTCGGTTATGTTATCCTTGCCGGAATTATGGGGATCAAATGGGGGCTTCTTTACCACATAACAGGAAATCTATGGGTAGGGCTTGGCGACCATTTGCTCAATAATACCGTTGCAACCAATATGCTGCACGTCGTTTCTCAAAGCGGCGCGGATGAATTACAAATTGTCCGAATCATGGCTGCACAAATGATTTCTTTTGCTTTTGTGCTGGTCATTTATTATTACAAGACAGTAAAACCAAAGGAGGTTTGACAGAAATGTCAGATAAAATGTCAATGGATATTCTGGTAGTAGGCGGCGGCGGACGTGAACACGCCATCATCAAAAAGCTGAAGGAAAGCCCCGACTGCGGAAAGGTCTATTGCTGCCCCGGCAACGGCGGAATCGCGGCAGACGCAGAGTGCCACCCTATCAAGGCAACAGATATTGAGGGGATGGTCGCTTTTGCAAAGGAAAAGAAGGTTGGACTGGTGGTTGTCGCGCCAGACGATCCCCTGGTGCTTGGCATGGCTGACGCAATGGAACAGGCAGGATTCCTAACCTTCGGGCCAAGCCAGAAAGCCGCCATGATTGAAGGGAGCAAGGTATTTTCCAAGGGTTTGATGAAAAAATACGGCATCCCCACAGCGGCTTATGAGGTTTTTGACGACCCGCGGAAAGCCCTTGACTACATTACCGAAAAGAATGAATTCCCCATTGTCATCAAAGCCGACGGCCTGGCTTTGGGGAAAGGGGTCATTATCGCCAAATCTCTGGACGAGGCAAAGGACGGGCTGCATACCATCATGGAGGAAAAAGCTTTCGGCAAGAGCGGGAACCAGGTGGTTGTGGAGGAATTCCTCACCGGGCCGGAAGTTTCTGTCCTGGCATTTACTGACTCCAAGGTGATTAAACCGATGATCTCCTCTATGGATCACAAACGCGCCAACGACAACGACGAGGGCCTGAATACTGGCGGGATGGGCACCATTTCCCCCAACCCCCACTATACCCCGGAACTTGCCCAGCAGGCCATGGAGCGGATTTTCCTGCCCACCATTGCAGCCATGAACAAAGAAGGGAGGCCCTTCAAGGGCTGCCTGTACTTCGGGCTGATGCTTACCCCCAAGGGGCCCTATGTCATTGAATACAACTGCCGTTTTGGCGACCCGGAAACACAGGTTGTCCTGCCTATGCTGGAAACAGATCTAATCGCCATTATGAAGGCTGTCGCCAATGAAACATTGGGCGGGCTTGAAATCAAATGGAAAGACGGGGCCTGTGCCTGCGTGATTCTGGCAAGCGGGGGTTATCCTCAAAAATATGCCACAGGCAAAGAAATTTTTGGTTTGGATGAAAAGGGACAGGTTCCCGGAGCGACTGTATACCATGCGGGTACAAAAGCTGAAAACGGGAAATTCCTCACTGCCGGCGGGCGTGTCCTTGGAGTGTCTGCTGTGGGGGCAGACTTAAAGGAAGCCCTTGAAAAATCCTATGGCTGCGTGAAAAAGATTTCCTTTGAAAATATACACTATCGGACGGATATTGGGAAGCATTAAGGCAAAAAGCAATGGAACCAACGACAAATGGAAAGAAAGCCGGGGTAAAGTCATTGAAAAAAATATCCCTTGATGTTTTTTTGAGATTGAGAAAGCTGGTTTACCGCAGTGCAAGACCCCTTGACTATACGAAATGGAAATTCCTTTTTGAAAATGGCAGCTGCGACGATTTTCTATCGGTTCTGTCCAGCTATCAAAATGAGGATGGCGGTTTTGGATACAACATTGAGTGTAACAACTGGAACCCCAACTCCTCTCCCTATACAGTATGTATTGCCCTGGATTATCTGGACACAACAGGTGACTGTGAAACCAGCGTAAAAAGCAGAATCATTGCAGGTATCCTCAAATATCTGGACTCGGGGGCATATTTATTAGACGGCGGCTGGGTGGGGATGCAGGGAATCCCCAGCAATAATGACTTCTCCCATATGCCGTGGTTTCATTTCAGTTCCAAAAAAGCAGCTGAAGCTGATATCGGAGTGACTAAGCGCCTTGCGGGTTTCATCCTCAAATATGCAGACAAGGACAGCAGCATCTACCGTAAGGGGGAAGACTTGAGGGAACGGTATAGACAATGTGGGAAGGTTCTCCTCCATGGCTATCCCAATTATGACCCTGAGGCACTGAACATTAAAGAATTTGACCCTGCAGAATATCCGTCCTGGCTGCCGCTGCCGGTATATTTTATCGGTTCGCCGGAAAGCAGCTTTTATCCGGAGTGCAGGCGCACCGTGGAAATGAATTTGGATACCATTGTTGACTCTCTGCTCAGCACACATGAGTTTCAGCTTCCTTCTGCGGAGGAGCTTGACGCATATGAACAAAGAACTCCCCATCCAGACGACAAGCGCTGGTGTGTGGCTGAACAAACAATAGGAAACTACTATTGGGGCAGCAACTTTATCATACGCGATTTGGATATACTGAGGAAGTTTGGCAGATTGGATTTTGACCTGCCCGTTCTCATCCAATGAGGGTATCTGTGATGTGCTGGATTTCTGCTGATATATTATCTGGGAAAAGCTCTGACGCTGATTCTTGCTGATACTATCTTTACAGCAAATGAATTGCTTGGATTGATGTAAAAAAGTATGGGCGTACCGCTGCAAATGCGGTGCGCCCATATCTGTATTATTTGGGAAAACATATCCGTTTTTTGTTGTCCAACCCTGTGGTTATCATGCTAGCCTTCTTTTTTTATTCTGACCTTGAGTTTTCTGCTGTCCTCAAAATATTGCCGTAGCGTCTGAACCGGAATACCAAGTATGTCGGAAATACTTTCAATGGGGGTTCCTTTTTTATAGAATTTATATGCAGTTGCCATCTCTTTTTCCGCTGCTTGCTTTTGGGCAAGTACTGCCTGGGTTTTGGCCTGTGCTACCCGTCTGTTCGCTTCATGAACTATTTCATATTCCCAGGCCTTCATTGCGCTTTCCTGGTCAAATAATGTAGACATAATATCGATTACCTCCTTTTCCCTATCTCTTAGATATTCCCTTAGGATATCCTGTTTCTTACAGATGCAGATCGTTTCCCATGCGGCTTTCCTAGTCCAGCCGTGGCGTTTTACCTGTGCCTTATAAATTTTCGTAAAGGCGCAGTATTGGTTTATAATATCCCCTTCTCTGCCGTCATATATTACTTTTATTTTTACATCAATTACAGACCTGTCACCGCCGAAAAACTCATCCGCTAAGGATAGTTCTTCCGGCATGTTTTTAAATGGTTCCCCGGTATAGATCATATACAGTTCTGGCCTAGGCAGGGCAAGCCTTGTTTTGCTGTGGACATTTAGATGATTTTCACTGATGTAGTCCTTATAGGTCTGTGCCAGATACAAAAACAACCTCAATACAATATTGATTGTCCATATGGATTGGCACTCTACCAAAATAATCAGACGCCCCTTTACCAGAAATCCCAAGTCATTATACATCTGGTTTACAAGGATATTCTGAATGGTAATTACCTTTAAATCTTCCTCAGTGGTTGTGACGTCTTCCGGGTGGAGAGACTGGTACATTTGAAGCAGAAAAGGCAGCCGTTTAAACATGTCGGTAAATACGCTGTCTTTTGCGGTATGCTTGGCTATTTTGAGGGCTTTTTCTGTTGCATAGCTGACACGCCCTTCCCCTGTGCAAATAAAGGCTTATCTCCAAAAGGTCCGCAGCCTATCTACGTCTCATCCCGGGATAAACTGGTACTATTACGATCTTCCTGAAATTATTATAGCACAATTGGATTTAAAAAACAATTCTTTTACAGTTCGGTGTAATACTGCGCCTGGGCGTGCCACAGCTCGTAATACTTGCCGCTTTCGTCAGAAACAAGCTCTTCATGGGTGCCCTGCTGAATAACCGACCCATCATGGAACACCGCGATCTCATCGCAGAACTTGCAGGAGGACAGGCGGTGGCTGATATAGATGGCCGTCTTATCCCCGGCGATTTCGTCGAATTTGGAGTAGATTTCCGCCTCGGCGATGGGGTCAAGAGCGGCTGTGGGTTCGTCAAGAATGATGAAGGGCGCGTTTTTGTACAGCGTGCGGGCAATGGCGATTTTTTGGGCTTCGCCGCCGGAGATATTTACGCCATCTTTGTTGTAGTCAGTATACAGATAGGTATCAAGACCACCCTGCATTTCTTGCAGCCGTTCCCCGAAGCCTGCCTTTTCCAGGCAGTCAAGGGCTAGCCCTTTGTCGTAATCCACCTTGGAGGAGACGTTTTCCCCCAGTTTCAGGGCAAACAGCTTGAAATCCTGAAACACTACCGAGAAGATCATCATGTAATCCAAATAGTTATATTTCTTAATGTTAATTCCGTTGAGTAAAATTTCCCCCTCTGTAGGGTCGTAGAGGCGGCAGAGCAGCTTGATAAAGGTGGTTTTGCCGCTTCCGTTCATGCCGACGACAGCAAGGCGTTCGCCGACCTTGAATTTCATGTTGACACCTCGCAGGGAATCATTCTCGCTTCCAGGGTATTTGAAGGAGACGTTTCTAAATTCCACTTCATAGTTGCGGTCGTTCCGCTTTTCCACTGTCAGGCTGCCCTGGTACATATTGTTTGGTATGTCCAGGAATGCAAAGACCTGCGCTAGGAAGGGGGCGTTGTTTCGCATTTCCCCAACGGTGGCGATCAGTGTGGACATCCCGTTGGAAACCTTGGTGATGGACGCCACATACTGGGTCACCGCACCCAGGCCGAAGGCCCCGGCCACTGCCTTTAAGCATACGAACACATAGACAATTCCGGTAAAGATCACCGAAATCCCGGCGGAAGCCGCACTGTAAAGCCCCATGGGGCCTTTGGCCAACTTGGCGAATAACCCGCGGGAACCGAATGCGTCCTTGTCGTTGTCAATGTATTTTTTGCAGGTAATATCCTGTCTGTATATCCTGACGTCAGCCGCCAGGTTGTTTTTAAAGCCGATCAAGGCGAAAAAACCGAACAGCCGGTTTCCCATTTTATGTTCCTCTATGTGGAGCGCCCAATAGCTCCCCGCTTTGTTCGCCAAAACAGGGGCAATATAAGTCACAGCGAGCATTACCGCTGCCACAAGAAGAATAAACAGCGGGTGATTCAGTATGGTATACGCCCCTGCGCTTTCGGGGACCCGGCTGGTAAAGAGGGTAACTGTTAAAGCAACGCCGCCCAAAAGGGTGGATACCGACGAAGCTAAATTTTTATAGACCCGTTCCATCCTAATGAGTCCCCAGCCGCCGCTGTCCTGGTTCTGACGGATCGCTGAGAGCAGTTCATGGGTTTTGGTGCTGTCGATATCCGCAAAATCCATTTTCAGCAGCTTTTCGGAATAAATCTTCTCGAATTTATGCCACGGGCTGGTATTATGCGTGTTGCTCCATTTGGTGAGAACCGCGGAGATCAGCCCAATCGCCGCAGCAGAGGCCAGGGCGACCAGGGCCAGGAATTTTAGCCGTCCCCCATCCCGGCTTCCTGTCAGTTCGTCTATGATAAGAGCCGACAGCCAAATGCCGGCAAAGGGCGTGACAGCGTTCCAGACATCGCAGGCCAGACGGGAAACAACCATCTGGGGGTAGCGGCGGTAGAGCAGCAGAATGGCCCGCCGGTTGATTGCCATCGCTTCGCTGAAAGACATGTGGTCTTTACTGTCCTTCATTTCCATTTCCTCCCTCTTCATAGTATTTGCTCTGTACCCTGTACAACTCGGCGTACTTCCCGCCAAGCTTCAGCAGCTCGTCGTGGGTCCCCTCCTCGCAGATATCCCCGCCGCCGATCATGATGATCCTGTTGCAGAACCGGGTGGAGGCCAGCCGGTGGGAAATGTAAACCGAGGACTTTCCGCTGGTCATTTCATTGTATTTCTGGTACATTTCAGATTCCGAGATGGGGTCCAGGGCTGCTGTAGGCTCGTCCAGGACAATAAAAGGCGCGTCCCGGTACAGGGCACGGGCAAGCATCAGCCGCTGGGTTTCACCGCCGGAGAGCATGACCGCGTCCTCAAAGACTTCCCGGTTTAGTTTGGTCTCATATCCTGCGGGCAGGGATTCAATTTTTTGGCGCAGTCCCGCCTTGCCCACAGCGTTCCTGACCCGCTCCATATCAATGTTAGATTCCTTCTGCGCCACATTCACCGCAATGGAACCGGCCATCAGGGAGAAGTCCTGAAACACAGCCGAAAACAACTGGTAATAATCCCGGCGGTTAAACGTCCGGATATCCCTGCCGTTGAGAAGTACCCGACCCTCTGTGGGGTCGAGAAATCCGCAGATCAGCTTGACCATTGTCGTCTTGCCCGCTCCGTTGAGCCCCACTACCGCCAGTTTTTCCCCCGGGTGGAGGGTCAGGTTGATGTTGTGCAGGGCATCCCTTTCTGCACCGGGATAACGGAAGGACACGTTCTCCAGCTGGATTTCATAGTCCCTGTTTTCGGCTTTCAGAGGTTCGCCCTCCTCAAACTGGAAGGGCTCGGGGTAATCGAAGCATTCCCGCAGGGTGGAAAGGTCCAGGGACTGCTTGTATAGGGTGCTGCACTCCGAGAGGATGCCTGTCACCCACTGGGTAAATCCGCCTGCCGCCGTAAAGTAGAGGAGGAATTCCGCTGCACCCAATCCTCCGGACAGTACCCGGGCGATGATATAGGCATAGGCCACGCCGCTTCTGAGAAAGGTGAGGACCACGTCCGCAACCCTTGCCCAGATATAAATTCCCTCCGCCTTCCGGTGGAAGGCTATATAGGAATCAATGGCCTTGTTGTACAGTTCCTCCAGCCAGGGCCGCAGGCCGAAGATGCGGATATCCTTGGCCGCGCCCCAGTCGCTGGACTGCCGGGCAAAATACTGCATCCTTTTGACATATTCCGCCTCCTCGTCCCGGTGGCGGTATCCATAGCCATTTAGGTAGTTGCTGAGAAAATATCCTGTTGCCGACGTGACCAGCACCACTATAACGAGGACCGGCTGGACTGCTGTCAGCAGGCGGACATAGAGGAGAAAGCCCAGAACGGCGGCGGTCAGATTGGTGAGGGTATCCCAAATTGCCTGGCTTGCCGCCTTGTTGTTCTTGACCACATCCAGGGCCTTTTCGCGAAGCTCATTAAAGTCCTTCTTATCAATATTGGGATAGGAGGTAGTGGTGGATTTTTCACTCACCCGGCCAAGGAGTCCCAAGCGAACCGTAATCCTGCCGAACTGGATGTTGGTGGTCACATAAGCGGAGGCAGCCGATACCAGCATGATACCGGCGGTAAACAGCGCAATCATCCAGAGAAGCTCCGGTATGGGGGCCTTTCGCTCCATTGCGCCCAGAATAGACGGGGAGACATAAAGATTGATCAGGTTCAGGGCCACAGTCAATCCCGCCGAAAGCAGGCTGAGTAGGATGACCTTCTTTTCCCTGGAGGTCCAGGCCAGTTTTACCATGAACCATACGTTTTGGAACATACTATATTTTGGTTTAGGGGGTTTTGGCTTTTTGGTTTTCAAAGCTGTATTGTCCGCAGAAACCATGAAACAACACCGTCCTTTCCGAATTTTTAACGATATATTAACAAGGATAATAATTGACATTTATATAGATTTTGTATATATTAAAAATATAAAAGGATATACTGCTTTTAAAAGGAAGACTAAACCAATGAGCGAAATGTCCGTTTTGGGCGTTATGAGGTCCATCATCCCTATTACTCGTTTTAATAAAGGCGAGGCCAGCCGTATCTTTGAGGAAGTGGAGGCCAGCGGGACCAAAATTGTCATGAAAAATAATCGTCCTGCCTGTGTACTCATATCCCCGGAAAAATATGAATCCCTGATGGAAATGCTTTCTGATTATATATTACTGGAAGAAGCAGAGGCTAGAATGGCGCGTTTTGATCCAAAAGAAGCCATGTCCCAAAAGGAGGTTATGGAATCTCTCGGCATTACGGATGCGGATTTGGATGATGTAGAGAATAGTATTTCAGGTAAAAAGCACCTCTTGCGACTGTAACAGGAGGCGCTTTTTGCGCGGTTTCCTGCTATTCCTTAGTATAGTACTGCGCCTGGGCGTGCCAAAGCTCGTGATACTTGCCGTTCTTGTCTGAAACAAGTTCCTCATGGGTCCCCTGCTGGACCACCGCCCCCTCGTGGAACACCGCGATTTCATCGCAGAACTTGCAGGAGGACAGGCGGTGGCTGATATAGATCGCCGTTTTATCCCCGGCGATTTCGTCGAATTTGGAGTAAATCTCCGCCTCGGCGATGGGGTCAAGGGCGGCTGTGGGTTCGTCCAGGATGATGAATGGGGCATTTTTGTAGAGGGAGCGGGCGATAGCGATTTGTTGGGCCTCGCCGCCGGAGACGTTTATACCGTCCTTGTTGTAGCTGGTATATAGATAGGTGTCAAGGCCGTCCGGCATCTCCGCCAGCCGTTCTCCAAAGCCCGCCTTTTCCAGGCAGCCGACGGCAAGGGCCCTGTCATATTCCGAACCGGACGCTACGTTTTCCCCCAGCTTCAGGGCAAAAAGTTTAAAATCCTGAAACACTACCGAGAAGATCATCATGTAATCCCAATAGTTATATTTCTTGATGTTGATTCCGTTGAGTAAAATTTCTCCCTCTG
The DNA here is from genome assembly GCA_949737515.1 of uncultured Oscillospiraceae bacterium. Classification (GTDB taxonomy): domain Bacteria; phylum Bacillota; class Clostridia; order Oscillospirales; family Ruminococcaceae; genus UBA1405. The sequence continues at coordinate 8,650 of CATJCP010000040.1, forward strand.
TGGGGTCGTAAAGGCGGCAGAGCAGCTTGATAAAGGTAGTCTTGCCGCTTCCGTTCATACCTACCACCGCCAAGCGTTCGCCAACCTTGAACTTTATGTTGACGTTTCGCAGGGAGTAGCTTTCGCTTCCGGGGTATTTGAAGGAGACATTGCGGAATTCCACCTCATAGTTGCGGTCCTGGCGCTTTTCCACCGTCAGGCTGCCCTGGTACATGTTGTTGGGGATGTCTAAAAATTCAAAAACTAGGGACAAAAAGGAGCCGTTTGCCCGCATATCGCCTATGGTGGATATAAAGGAGGACACCCCGTTTGCAACCTTGGTGACAGAGGCCACATACTGGGTAACGGAGCCAAGGCCAAAGGCTCCCGCCAGCGCCTTCAGGCAGACAAACAGATACACAATCCCGGTAAAAATGACAGACACCCCGGAGGCCGCCGCGCTGTACAATCCTTTTGGCCCTATAGAAAGTTTGGCAAATATGCCCTTGGAATAGAAAGCGCTCTCCTTGTCGCCATTATGCCGGTCACAGATAATATCCTGCCGGTACATCCTGATGTCCTCCGCAAGCTCCCTGTTGCTGCCGAGAAAGCCGAAATAGCCAAACAGGCGGTTCCCCAGCCGGTTCTGGTCCGCGTTTCTGCTCCAGTAGGATTTCGATTTGTTGGAGAGGGAAGGCGCGGCGTATGTCACGGCAAGCATTACCGCTATCACCAACAGTACAAACAGGGGGTGATTTAGTATCGTATACGCCCCCGCGCTTTCAGGAACTTTGCTGGTAAATAGGGTGACTGTCAAGGCAATGCCGCCCAGAAGGGTAAACACAGACGAGAAAAGCTTTTCATAACAGCCTATCACTCTGGTGAGGCCCCAGCCCCCGCCGTTTTGGTTTTGCATGATTGTGGAAAGCACTTCGTGGGTTTTGGTGTCATCCACATCCGCAAAATCCATGTCCAGGACCTTTTGGGAATAGAGCCAGTTAAATTTGTGCCATCTTCCGGAATTCTGCGTATCCCTCCATTTCGCCAAAAGGGCGGAGCCTAAGCCAATGACAGCGGTGGATACCAGCGCCGCCAGTATCAGGAATTTTAAACGCCTTGGGTCTTTGTCCCCTGTAATCTCGCCGATGATAAGGGCGGACAGATATATCTCGACATATGGGGTGACTGCCCTCCATATCTGGAGCGCCAGGCATGAGAGTACCATCTGGGGGTAGCGCCGGTATATGGCCTTTAAAGCCCGCATATTGAGTTTAAGGGCTTTTTTGACAGGCAGTTGGTCTTTATTCTTCATTTGCCTTTTCCCCTTCCTGGTAGTATTTGCTTTGCACTTCGTACAGACTGGCATATTTTCCGCCCAGTTTTAAAAGACCGTCGTGGGTTCCCTCCTCGCAGATACCTCCGTTATCAATCAGGATGATTCGGTCGCAGAAGCGGGTGGAAGCCAGCCGATGGGAAATATAGATGGAGGATTTCCCACTGGTCATTTCATTGTATTTTTGATACATATTGGATTCGGCAATGGGGTCAAGGGCCGCTGTCGGCTCGTCGAGGATGATGAAGGGCGCGTTCTTGTATAAAGCGCGGGCCAGCATAAGGCTTTGGGTCTCACCTCCGGAAAGCATAATCGCATCCTCATATACCCGGCGGTTTAGGTATGTTCTATAGCCGTCGGGCAGGGAATCTATTTTTTGAGATAAGCCGGCTTTTTTCACGCAGATTTTCACCTGTTCCAAATCAATATCCGTTTCACTCTGCGCCACATTTTCCGCGATAGTCCCCGCAAGCAGGGAAAAATCCTGGAACACCGCAGAAAACATTCTATAATAATCCCGGCGGTTAAAGTCCCGGATATCCCTGCCGTCCAGCAGGACTCTGCCCTGGGTTGGGTCAAGATATCCGCAGACCAGCTTGACCAGCGTCGTCTTGCCCGCTCCGTTCAGCCCTACAACAGCCAGCTTTTCACCGGGATGGAGGGTAATGTCGATATTGCTCAAGGTGTCCTTTTGGGCGCCGGGATAGCGGAAGGACACATTTTCCAGCCTGATCTCATGTCCCTTGTTTTCGGCTTTTAGCGGCTTGCCGTCCTCAAACCGGAAAAGTTCGGGGTATTCAAGACATTCCCTCACAATGGAAAGATCCAGGGACTGTTTATAAAGGTTGCTGAATTCCGAAAGGATGCCTGTAACCCATGCTGTAAAGCCATTGACTGCCGTAAAGTAAAGGAGAAACTCCGCTGCACCAATCCCGCCGTATATGACCTGTACTGCCAAATAAGCATAGGCTATCCCGTTGCGCAGGAAGGCGAACAGGACATCTGCCGCCTTTGCCCAAAGGTACACGCCCTCCGCCCTTTGGCGGAATGCCATAAATGCGTCCATTGACTTGTTGTACAGGTCGATGATCCAGGTACGAAGCCCGAATATGCGGATATCCTTGGCGGCGCTCCAATCCTGTGCCTGGTTGGAAAGGTACATCATCTGTTTGATATATTCCGACTTTTCATCGCGGTGGCGGTATTCGTAGCCGTTTAAGTAATTTCCGAGGAAGTAGCTGGCAGACGTTGTCACCAGAACCACCAGGATCAAAAACGGCTGGATTGCTGTCAACAGGATTATATAGATAAAAAAACCAGCCAAATTTTTGATAAGAGCTGTAAGCGTTTCCCACACTGCTTCGGCTGCGTCGGAGTTTCCGCTGCAGGTCTCTATGGATTTTGCCAGTAGATTTTTAAACCTTTCGCTGTCTAAATTGGGATAGGAGGTTGTCATCGCTTTTCGGTTTAAACGGGCGGAGATCTCTCCACGGACCGTTATCCTGCCGTACATTTTGTTTTCCTCCACATAAGAGGATGCCGCTGATACGAACATAATGCCGGCAGTAAAAATGATTATTGTCCAAAACAGCTCTGAAAAAGAACCTTTCCTTTCCAATACTGACAGTATAGTTGGGGAGACATACAGGTTCACCAGATTATTCGCCACCGCCAGCGCTGCTGCCAGCAGGCAGAGGAGCGGGACCTTCTTTTCTTTTGAGTCCCAAGCCAGTTTTGCCATGAACCATGCGTTTTGGAACATATTGTATTTTGGTTTGGGGGGTTTTTGCTTTTTGATTTTCAAAGCTGCATTATCGGCAGAAAACATGAAAAAACACCGTCCTTCCTTGATGATATCATATCACAAAAAAACGTCCCCAGACGGTTCTGGGGACGAATTGCTGTTTCTGGGGGATGAGTTGCATATACAGAATTTAAAGAGCAGTATTTTTGGGAGTGCGGGGAGGATTTACTCTCCTAAATTTGACAGCTATTTCAGGTGTAACTTCAGGGCAGTCTTCATCAAAACGAATAGGCATAGCTTTTGCGCAGGCCAGTTCCTCTAATTCTTCTTGTGAGAGCTCCAGCTCATCTTTCATTTCCTTTGTAAGTTCATTAAAATTTACCATAATAAAGTCCCCTTTCAAAGTTTGTAGCTGATCTGGCTGAAATTAACCGAATAACATCCATCCCAGTACCATCAAATTTTGTTTGATATCTTTCTGTATACACGACAAAGAGAATTTCATCAGTTTTTTAGTGAACTTAAATGACCCAATAATGATTACATTATTTTTGGAAAACCTTGTAACCGATACATCACCTATAGTGTTATATCGTTCTTCACCGGTGCTATGGTTTTCATCAAAAAATTCAATACGATTATAATCCCAAAATATGCGGGCAGCAGTTTTAAAGGAAAGGCCATGTTTTTCAATATTTTTTTGATTTTTTTCTTCATCATATTCAAAGGTCATCCCCGCTAAATTGAATGTAACCAACCTCCCCATTTCCATTATCCTCCTCCAAATGATGCACAACTTATTGTAGTTTAATCTAATCATATCATAACGGCCTACATTCGTCAAACAGATTAGCCTTTATGTCTGCGGCAACAAAATCTCCGTGGTAAACGCCCCGTCTTCGCTGTTGCGGCTGATGTATCCCTCCAGCCGCTCCACAATGGCGTCGATCCGCACAAGTCCGAAGCCGTGACCCTCTCCCTTGGTGCTGCGGAAGCGCTTTCCAACCTTTTGCAGTTTCTTCCCGGCGGTGAAGTTAGTAAAGGAGATATAAAGCTGGGTGTTCTTCATATCCATGTATACCCGGATGATTCTCTGGTCCTTTGGCAGCTTTAAGCTGGCCTCAATGGCGTTGTCAAAGAGATTGCCGATAATACAGCACAGATCGATTTCCGATGATTTCAGCTTAACTGGGATGTGGGCGTCTGCAACGACTTGAATGTTCTTGGATTTGGCCAGGGATATCTTGGAGTTTAGAATGGCGTCGGTCATGGGGTTTCCGGTTTTGATGGCTGTGTCCACAGTGGTCAGGTCCTCATCCAGCAGGTCCAGATAGCGCCGGATGGCCGCCCAGTCCTCTGACGCGGCGTAGGCCTTCATGGTTTGGATGTGGTTGCGGTAGTCGTGCCGCCAGCCCCGCATCTGCCGGTACATGTTGTCCACCTCCCGGTAGTGGGTCTCGATGAGCTCATGCTGGTAGGAGGCAATCTGGCTGTCTATCTTCCTGGAAAAAATTTTCATCCTTGTTACCTCATGCTGATAATGGCCCGGTTGACCTTTTCATAGGCCCCTCTGGGGAGCGGGAGCGCGGATCCGTCGTCCAGCTTGATCTCGGTTTTTGTCACCCGGCTGATCTGGGTCAGATTGACGATCACAGAGCGCCCGACCCGGAAAAAACGGTCGTCCAGTTCCCTTTCCAAGTCCCCTAGGGTCATTTTAACGGTGTGGTCGTGGGCGGCGTGAATGGTCACATAATTGCCGGACACCTGGGCATACCTGATCTGATAGACGGGAATGCGGGCCATTTCCCCGCCGGATTCCAGGTTCAGGACCTTTTCATTTTTTGAAATTTTTTCCGCCGCCCGGTCAAGGACCGAGAAGAGCTTATCCTCCTTGACCGGCTTCATCAGGTAGTGAAGGGCGGCCACCTCGTAGCCCTCGGCGATGTAGTCGGAATAGCCGGTGATGAATATGATCTGGACCGTATCGTTGTCCCTTCTCAGCTCCTTTGCCATGGTCACGCCGTCCATTTCCCCCATTTCGATATCCAGGAGGAGGATGTCATAGTCCTTTTCCTCGGTATAGTGAAATAGGAAACTTTCGGAGGAGGGGAAAGGGGAGATGCGTACCGTATGGTCCTTTGCTGTACCCCATTGCCTGACCAGGGAGGAGATATAATCCCTGTCCGCGCCAGAGTCGTCGCAGACGGCTATTTTATAGTTCATTGGCTCTACCACCATCCTTTTGCTGCTTCCATTATACCCAAAAACCAGTGCTGTGTCACCATGTTGTTTGCTTTTATACAGGACAAATTAAAGAGATTTGGAGAGCTCAGGGAATAGTGTTCAAAAGGATTCTAAACCTTCCGATTCGCCGCCGCCTGAAAGACCGCTGCCGCAGCCAGGCTGGCGGATACTGCTGCCCCGACAAAGGTTATCCCAAACAAAACGGGAACTGCCGAACATACCAGGGTGAGGATACAGCAGAGATATACGGCGTCTTTTAGCCGTGGAAGACGCTCTCTCCATAAAATGGAGGCCAAAACGCCTAAAATATCAACGGCTGTCAAAACGGCGGTTATCAGGGGAAAGAAGTTCCCATAGCCAAAGGGGAGAAGGTCAAAGTAGGATGCAGTTGCCTGAAAGGTTTTCTCGGGTCCATCGGCAAAGATCATGACCACCCCACAAGGCAGAAGCTCCAAAAAAACCGCCGCAGCCAGGAACGCTAGGGATATCAGGCGAGCTGCTTTTGATGAAAGCGGCTTTTGAAAAACCGGGAAAGGGCGTTTTGCAAAGAGGACTGCAATTCCTGCCGCTGCAGCACAAATTCCCAGGATGGGGAGGTATAACATGTTGCGTCCTGTCAAAATAAGGGGCAGTGCAGCCAGGCATACGCCCGCAGCCAAAAGCAGTAGGGAAGTTGTCTTCCGGGTCATGGACTTAAAGTAGCTGATGGTTTCCAGGAGGGCGCTGTCCGCCTGTTCCGCCACGGCCTCGTAGACGGATGGTTCCCCGTTGATCAATTCGGCGATGGTCACGCCAAGCACCTCAGCCAAAGGCTTTAAAACGGATATGTCCGGAAAGCCTCTGCCGGTTTCCCAGCGGGATACCGCCTTGTCGGTGACTCCTATTTTTTCGGCGAGCTCCTTTTGGGTCATGTTCCGTTCCCTGCGCATCAAAGAGATATATGTCCCCGTTTTGTGGTTATCCATAGTGCGGCCCCTCTTCTGTTTCATTTTGACGCCTTTATTATAACGTAAAAGGGTTTTATTGTCACCCTATGCTTCATATAGTTGCTGTAAAACTCATAATAAATTCATATTTGTTGCTGTATGAACAGAAAATCTGTGTTGGGAGGATCCAGATAAATTCCAGTGCCCCCACTTGCTTTTCTTTTTTCTTATGCTATACTGGAATTAAATTGTATAAAAAAGCCATCCTGTTTATGGAATTCTTATACAATATTACATCACAATATGAAATGGGAGTTTGAGAGGGACATGGACAAAAGGGAGAAAAAGAGGAGCAGCTTTTCCGGAAAGCTGGGTTTTGTGTTGTCGGCAGCGGGGGCCTCGGTGGGGCTGGGGAATATCTGGCGGTTTCCCTATCTGGCCGCAAAGTACGGCGGGGGGATTTTCCTGCTGGTTTATATTTTACTGGCTGTTACCTTCGGCTACGCTATGATCACTGCGGAAACAGCTATAGGACGCATGACCAGGAAAAGCCCTGTGAGCGCTTTTGGGGCCTTTGGGAAATCCGGTACATTCCGCTTTGGTGGTGGGATCAACGCTATCATCCCCATGCTGATTGTGCCCTATTACTCCACCATTGGCGGCTGGGTGATCAAGTACCTTTTTGAATACCTGCGGGGCGGCTCTAAGGAGCTGGCGGCAGACGGTTACTTTAACCAGTTTATTTCCGGAGGGGCTTCAGCGGAGATTTGCTTTTTGATCTTCGCGGCAGCGGTGCTGGTGATCATCTACGCAGGGGTCCAAAACGGCATAGAGCGGGTTTCCAAGTTTATGATGCCGGTCCTGGTGGTGCTGGCCCTGGTGATTGCGGTCTATTCCATGACCAGGGAGGGCGCCTTGGAAGGGGTGAAGTATTTCCTGGTCCCCAACCTAGAAAATTTCTCCTGGATGACGGTTGTCTCCGCCATGGAGCAGATGTTTTACTCCCTGTCCATCGCCATGGGCATTTTGATCACTTTCGGCTCCTATATGAAGGATGACGTGGAGATTGAGGGAGCCACCAGAAATGTGGAAATATTCGACACCGCCATTGCCATTATGGCGGGGCTGATGATTATACCGGCGGTCTTCGCCTTCTCCGGCGGCGATCCCGAGGCCTTAAAGGCCGGGCCGTCCCTGATGTTTATCACCATCCCCAAGGTCCTGGACAGCATGGGCTTCGGCGGCCCAATGGGCGTAATGTTCTTTGTTTTGGTGCTGTTCGCTGCCCTGACCAGCGCCATTGCCCTGACGGAAAGCGCTGTAGCTACCTTTGAGGACGAACTGGGCTGGAACCGCTCCAAATCTACCTTTGCCATAGGAGGGATCATCCTGGTTCTGGGAACCCTTTCCTCTTTGGGATACGGGCCCTTGGGCTTTATCAAGCTGCTGGGAATGCAGTTTCTGGATTTCTTTGATTTTATCACCAACTCTATTATGATGCCCATCGCCGCCCTGGCAACCTGTGTCCTGGTGATCCGCATGATTGGGACTGACCGCATTGCCGGCGAGGTGCAGAAAAACGGGGCCCCCTTTAAAAAGAGAAAGATTTTTGATTTTATGATGAAATATCTTTGCCCGATCTTTGCTGTGATTATTCTGCTCACTTCTGTGGCCAATGTTTTGGGATGGGTTTCTGTCTGATCCTGATAAAGCATCCGACCTATTGGATGTTCGGAGAGGGAAGAAAAGGTAAAGTTGTAAAAAATACACAAAAACGATCTGTTTCTTTTTGCCTATTCTCCCCTTTCAAACCACAGCAAATTGGTATAAAATAGAGGTAGAGGGAAAAATTCCTTCCGGTTTATACCATTCGTTCTATCCCCACATCCCGTCCCATGGCGTCGGGGTGAAATATTTACAAATGGAGGATCATCAAATGGACATTCGTTATTCCACCAACCAAAAGGATTTCAAGCTCTACACCACCGATGAAATCAGGGAAGAGTTTCTCATTGAGACTTTATTTGTCCCCGAAGACGTAACAGCGGTGTATTCCCATGTGGACCGCATTGTCACCATGGGTGCAATGCCGGTGCATGAGACCCTGAAGCTGGATAAAAACATTGACTGCTGGAAGAATTTCGGGGTAAACTATTTCCTGGAGCGCCGGGAGATCGGCATCATCAACATTGGCGGAAAGGGCATTGTCACCGCTGACGGCGAAGAATTTACCCTGGATCGCATCGAGGGCCTGTATGTCTCCATGGGTACCAAGGAAGTGACCCTGAAGGCCGTCGATCCCGCCAATCCACCTAAGTTCTACATGTGCTCCACCCCGGCCCACAAGCCCTGCCCCACAACGGCGATCCCCTTTGAAAAGGCGATCCATCGCGACCTGGGTTCCTTGGCAACTTCCAACGCCCGCACCATCAACCAGTTCGTCCACCCCGATGTGCTGGAAACCTGCCAGCTCTCCATGGGCGTTACCATCCTGAAGGAGGGAAGCGTCTGGAACACCATGCCTGCCCATACCCATGAGCGCCGCATGGAGGTTTATATGTACTTTGATGTTCCCAAGGATAATGTGGTATTCCACTTTATGGGCGAGGCGGACGAGACCCGTCACATCGTTATGAAGAACGAGCAGGCTGTCATCAGCCCAAGCTGGTCCATCCATTCCGGGGCCGGCACCAGCAACTACTCCTTTATTTGGGCCATGGCCGGCGAGAACCGCGCCTTTGACGACATGGACGTGATCAACACCACAGACCTGAAATAACCTGGGCTTGGAGAGAGATTTTAATTCTTAGGAGGAATTTACTATGAATTTCAGACTGGATGGAAAAGTAGCCCTGATCACCGGCGCTTCCTACGGCATTGGCTTCGCCATTGCCAAGGGCATGGCGGAAGCTGGGGCAACCATTGTTTTCAACGATATCAAGCAGGAGTTGGTGGACAAGGGACTGGCCGCATATAAGGAAATCGGTATTGAAGCCCACGGTTATGTCTGCGACGTCACCGACGAGGACGCGGTAGCCCAGTTTGTCGCCAAGGTGGAGGAAGAGGTCGGCAAGATCAACATCTTGGTCAACAACGCAGGCATTATCATGCGTATCCCCATGGTGGAGATGACCGCCGCCCAGTTCCGCAAGGTCATCGACATTGACCTGAACGGCCCGTTCATTATGTCCAAGGCTGTCATCCCCTCCATGATCAAAAACGGCGGCGGCAAGATTATCAACATCTGCTCCATGATGAGCGAGTTGGGCCGGGAGACCGTTTCCGCCTATGCGGCAGCCAAGGGCGGCCTGAAGATGCTCACCCGCAACATCGCCTCCGAGTACGGCGAGTACAACATCCAGTGCAACGGCATTGGGCCGGGTTACATCGCCACGCCCCAAACCGCTCCCCTGCGCACAGAAGGGCATCCCTTCAACAGCTTTATTATCTCCAAAACTCCCGCTGCCCGCTGGGGCAACGCGGAGGATCTGGCCGGTCCTGCGGTATTCCTGGCCTCCGAGGCTTCGGACTTCGTAAACGGCCATATCCTGTATGTTGACGGTGGCATTTTGGCCTATATCGGCAAACAGCCCGCCAACGATTGATTGAGGATTGGCTTTGCATAAAAAATAGCGGACAGGCTCCCGCCTTGGGAGCCTGTCCTTTTGCTGTACGCTTTCATCATCCTTGGCAGGCTTCTGGGGTGGGGGATCCCAGGCTTAAGCCAGACAGATAACACAGTATCGCCGGAACGCTGGAATCCTGGTACTCCATCTCAGTCCTCTCCCTCCAGCTCTGTTTTCATCCCGTCTTTCCCCGCCTCTGTGTTGGAAAAGATGGCCCGGGCTGCTTCCAGATGTTCCTCCGGGTCCTGCATGGCAGGGCTGAAATGGGTTAGCCACAGCCTTTTGGCTCCCGCCTCCTTGGCCAGACGGGCGCTTTGAGAGTAGAGGCTGTGCCGCTTTTCCGCTACCTTCTCCGCCATGCTGTCGTCGCCGTACATTCCTTCGGCGATCATCAGGTCAACCCCCTTGGCAAATTCCGCGATCTCCGGGATGGGCAGGGTATCGGTGCAGTAGGATACTGAAATTGGCGCCCGGGGGCGCTCAATGACCTGATCGGGGCAGATAGTCCGCCCGTCGGGGAGCTGTACCGTTTCGCCGCCGTGTAGCTTTTTCCAAAAGGGCTTGGGAACAGACAGGGCATCGGCCTTCTCAGGGGAAAATACCGGCCTGCGTTTGAGATCCACCCGATACCCGTAGCATGGGATGCGGTGCTTTAAGGCGGTGCAGGTTATGGACAGGTCACCGTATCCCGGCAGGCTGTCCCCAGGGGAGAGCTCCGCCAGATGGACGGGATAGGGCAGGGGGGCGATGACCAGAAGGGCCGGGATGATTTTGCACAGCCCGGGAGGCCCGGCGATCATCAGGGGCTGATCTTCCCCCCGGCCGGTATTGCCCAGGGACAGCAGCATTCCCGCCAACCCTGCCACATGGTCGGCATGAAAATGGGTGATGAGCACCATATCCAAGCGGCTGAGATGGAGCCCCGCCTCCTTTAAAGCCAGCTGGGTTCCCTCCCCGCAGTCGATCAAAATGGCGTGGCCCTGATATTCGATCCAACAGCAGGTCAGCCACCGGTCAACCAGCGGCATAAATCCCCCGGTGCCGGGCAGGCATACGGTGAGCATTGCAGTTGCCTCCTTCCAAACAAAACGATGTGTTTGTTTTCTATTATATCCGAAATCCCGACAAAAGAAAAGCGGCGTCTGGAAGTGATGTCCAGACGCCGCGCCTATTAACCTTGAACCGTTTGATGCAGCATCTTCCGCACCGCACCGGGGCCTGCGATCATTTCCTGGAACAGCTTTTCCACCTTGTCCGCCAACCCGGCGGCATAGAGGTCAACGCCGAAAATGCGCTCGTCTGAAAGGATGGGCTTTAAGGTTTTGCCCGGAACAATGGCGCTCCCCAGCGAAACCCCGTTGAGGGATTTTTGGACAGAATCCAGCAGGGGATCGGGGCTGGGGGTGAATGTGCTGCCGTTATCGTCGATTCCCATAATATACCGGCACCAGCCCGCAAACACCAGGGGGATAACCTTTAAACCATCCAGATTCAGGTCAGCACGCTTCTGGTAGGCCTGGATGGTCTGGCCAAAACGGATGGAAAGCTTTTGAGAGGTATCGGTGGCGATGCGCTGGGGGGTATCGGGCATAAAGGGATTGGGAAGACGGATGTTTACCACCTCGTCGATAAAGTCCTTTGGCCGGATAATGCCGGGATCGACCACCACCGGCATCCCCTCCACATAGCCGAGACGCTTGACCATGGCGAGCAGATCAGGATCCGCCATCTCCTGGCAGATGGTCTCAAACCCCAGAAGGCACCCAAACACCGCCAGGGAGGTGTGTAGGGGGTTCAGACAGGTACAGACCTTCATCTTTTCCACCTTGTCCACTGTTTCACGGTCGGCGAATAACACCCCTGCCTTTTCCAGAGGAGGGCGTCCAGCCGGGAAGTGGTCCTCAATCACCAGATATTGGGCCTGTTCCGCGTTGACGAAGGGGGAGGTGTAGGTGTGCTTTTGAGTGATGATCAAATCTGTGTCTTCAAAGCCGTCTTCCTTTAGCATCTCCAGGACCTTCGCGTCAGGACGGGGGGTGATCTTGTCGATCATGCTCCAGGGGAAGGATACCTTTTGCGGATCATTGAGATAGTCCACAAAGGCCTGGGGGGCGTGACCGGCCTCCTGCCATTTTTGGGCAATTTCCAAAATAGCGGCTTTCAGCTTGTCCCCGTTGTGGGAGCAGTTGTCCATACTGGCCATGGCGATGGGCAGTACGCCGCAGGCATACCGGTGCAGCAGAAGGGCGGTCAGCTTGCCCATTAGGCTTTTAGGCTGTGCCGCTGGATGATCTATGTCCTCCTGTACGTCCGGGATATAGCTGCCAGAGGCCCCCCGCAGGCTGTATCCCTTTTCGGTGATGGTAAAACTGGCCATCTGGAGGGAGGGGGAGGCAAACATCTCCTTTACCGCCGCCCAGTCCCCGCCTTCGGCCAGGTAAGAGGCAGTAACGCTGCCGATCACCTCTTTGTCGATGGATCCGTCCGCTTTTAGGGTGACAAGAAGGCTCAGGTTGTCATAGGGGCGATAAGCTTTTTCGATAATTTCCCCGTCAAAGGATTCGCAGACCACGATCCCCCGGTCGTATTCCCCAGTATTTAACAGGCGCTGGGCCAGGGCTGCGGGAAAGGCCCGGAAAATATTGCCGGCTCCAAAGTGGATCCAGCTGGGGGCCTTTTGGGTGGCTTCCGCCACTGCCGCCCGGTCGTAAAGAGGCAGGGTGTATCCCTTTTCTTTCCATGGCGAGGGGCTCTTTGCGTAATCCAACAGTTTCATGTGTCAATCCTCCTGCTTTCTGTCTTATAGCAAACGCCGTTAAAATTGTCAAAGGGCTTGCGGCCAATGGTTTCAATTGTTTTCTGCCGGCAATTTTGGCGTTTCTATAGAATTGTTTTTGCCTTTTCTTCATTATATCCGCAGAAAAAAGGGCTGTCAATGTATAACTGGGACCAGAATACAAATTTAGCGCCTTTTTTCCGCATGTCTTTGTTCAGTATCCTTTTTTAAATTTTAGTTATTAAAAAACCTTAATTTTTTAATAAA
>CATJCP010000041.1 GCA_949737515.1 uncultured Oscillospiraceae bacterium
GCGTGGCAGGCGGTCTCCAACAAAAACTCCAACCTCAACGCCTATTTGCAGGAGACCATCACTGGCATGAAGGTGACCCAGATTTTCAACCGGGAAGAGGTCAACCAGGGGATTTTCGCCCGCCTGTGCGAGGGTTCCCGCGCGGCCTGGGTCCGTGCGGCGGCCATCTCCAACCTGGTGTGGGTGTCTGTGGACAATATCTCCACCATTGTGCTGGCCTTAGTCTGCGTGGTAGGGGTGCTGGTCTACTCCGAAACCATGACATTTGGCATTCTGTGGGCCATGAGCCGGTATTCCTCCCGGTTCTGGCAGCCCATTACCAACCTCTCCAACATCTACAACAATTTCCTAAACACCATTGCCTATTTGGAGCGTATCTTTGAGACCATGGACGAGCCGGTGGAGATCCACGACGTCCCGGACGCCGTGGAAATGCCTAAAATTCGGGGAGATGTGGAGTTTAAAGATGTGGTGTTCTCCTACGAAAAGGATTCCCCCAATGTGCTCAAAGGGCTGAGCTTTCAGGTAAAGGCGGGACAAAGCGTGGCCATCGTTGGGCCTACCGGCGCGGGTAAGACCACCATTGTCAACCTGATCTCCCGGTTCTACAACCTGAAAAGCGGGCAGGTGCTCATCGACGGGCAGGATATCTCCAAAGTCACCCTGCATTCCCTGAGAAGCCAGATGGGCATTATGCTTCAGGACACCTTTATCTTCTCTGGTACCATTGCGGATAACGTGCGTTACGGAAAGCTGGACGCCACCCAGGAGGAGATTGAGGCTGCCTGTAAAACCGTGTCGGCCCATGACTTTATCATCCACAGCGCCAACGGCTATCAGACCGAGGTACGGGAGCGGGGGAGCAGCCTGTCCCAGGGCCAGCGGCAGCTGCTCAGCTTTGCCAGAACCCTTATCGCTGACCCCAAGGTGCTGGTATTGGACGAGGCAACCTCTGCCATTGACGCAAAGACAGAGCAGCTGGTCCAGCAAGGGATCAACGAGCTGTTAAAGGGGAGAACCTCCTTTATCATCGCCCACAGGCTGTCTACCATTAAGAGCTGCGACATCATCATGTATATCGCCGACGGAGGCATTGTGGAGCAGGGCAACCATCAGGAGCTCATGGCGAAGAAGGGCGAGTATTACCGCCTGTATACCAGCCAGATAAAGGATATGTAAGCTTTCTGCCATACGCTCCGGCAAGGGGAATATCGTTCTCTTTGCCGGAGGTATGGCTGTTTCTTCACAGCCGGCAGCCGCTTCGGCTTTGCCGCACGGGACGGAGGGAGTGTCAAAATCTCATGTTATTTACGCGAAAAAGCCTGGCGAAGCTGATCATACCGCTGATCTTTGAACAGCTGCTCAATGTGACCATCGGCATGGTGGACACCATCATGGTGGCCAGCTGCGGGGAGGCTGCGGTTTCCGGCATCTCCCTGGTGGACAGCATTAACATCCTTTTGATCAACATCTTTTCCGCCCTGGCCTCCGGCGGCGCGGTGGTGACAGCCCAGTATATCGGCAAGGGGGACATAAAGAACGGCTGTGAATCGGCAAACCAGCTGGTGATCTCGGTGGTGGCCGTTTCGGGGGTGATCTCCGCCCTGGCGCTGCTGTTCCGGCCCGTTATCCTGCAGACGGTTTTTGGGACCATTGAACCGGAAGTTATGGACAACGCCATGATCTATTTTATGATCTCCGCCTTTTCCTACCCCTTCCTGGCGCTGTACAATGCAGGGGCGGCCCTTTTCCGCTCCATGGGGAACTCCAAGCTCTCCCTCTATACCTCTCTGGTGATGAACTTGATCAATATCTGCGGCAACGCCCTGTTTATCTACGGGTTTGGCCTGGGGGTGCTGGGCGCGGCCCTGGCGACGCTGATCTCCCGCATCTGCGCCAGCGTCTTTATGTTTATTATGATCGTCAATCCCCACAACCTGATCCATGTGCACCATCTCCTCCCTATCCGGTTTAACTGGGGGATGATCAAGAGCATCCTGCGCATCGGCGTCCCCAACGGATTGGAAAACAGTATGTTCCAGATCGGCAAGGTGCTGGTCTCCAGCCTGATCGCCTCCTTTGGCACCACCGCCATTGCCGCCAACGCGGTGACGGGGAATATTTCCTCCATGCAGGTGATCCCTGGTTCCGCCATAGGTTTGGCCCTGATCACCGTAGTGGGGCAGTGCGTTGGGGCGCGGGAATACCAGCAGGCCAAGGATTACACCTTTAAGCTGATGCTGGTGAACGTTGCGGCAGTGGGTTTGACAAGCCTGATTGTCTGCCTGAATGTCAGGAACATTGCCGGGCTGTATCATCTGACCAACGAAACCGCCGACCTCGCGGTGAAGCTTATGCTGATCCACGGGATCTTCTGCCCCTGTATCTGGACTCCATCCTTCTCCCTGCCCAATGCCCTGCGGGCAGCCAACGATGTAAAATTTACGATGATTGTCTCCATTCTGTCCATGTGGTTCTGCCGGATTATGCTCAGTTACATTTTGGGAAGGTATATGGGCATGGGGATTATCGGCGTGTATATTGCAATGGTGGCCGACTGGGTGGTCCGAGGGACCTGCTTTATCTGGCGCTTTTGGAGAGGCAAGTGGATGCAGAAGCAGTATATTTAATTTTGGCGTAAAATCAACAGCGGATTGGAATAACAGAGATATAAATAGACTGGGTTAAATCGAGAAAAAAGGGGATTATAAAATGTTTCAATTTAATCAGCGGCAAGCGGAGGATCTCCGGCGGAGGGCGGCAGAACATCCGGAAATCGTTGAAGAGCTCCGCCGCCTTGCAGCTCCCGTCCTGAATACTCCGGTAATGGTTCCCACGGCGGGAATAGCAAACTGGGTTATGTATTTCTTCTGCCCGGATTGTTCCGTCCGGCTCATCTTTGACCGTTCGGAGCCTCACCGCCATGTCTGCCCGCACTGCGGTAAGGTCTTCAGTGGGGAGCCCTATGACAGCGCCTGGTGGCGGCTGGTCAATGGCAGCAACTGCTCCGGGGCCCATTATATGGGGATGCTGTACCTGCTGACCGGGGATGTGCGCTGCGCCCGCAAAGGGATTGAAATCTTCTCCGCTTATGCCGATTATTATCGCGGCTATCAGGTACATGGCAATATCCCCCACAACAAGCCGGGCAAGATGGGCGCTCAGACATTGGACGACGCAAATTTTATACGCAATGCCGCCATGGCATATGATCTGCTGGAACCCGCTATGACAGAAGCGGAAAAAAGGCATATCCAGGATGGGCTGCTGCTTCCGGCGGCAGAGTTTCTCATGGCAAACCGGATGGAACATCAGCATAACCACGAACTGATTATCAGTGTTACAGTGGGAATGGTCGGTTTGATTCTGGGGCGGGATGATTTCATACAGTTTGCACTGTACGATGATTATGGGCTGCTTTGGCAGCTGGAGCGGGGGGTAACAGAAAGCGGCGTCTGGTTTGAGGGGACATTCGGCTATCACTTTTATTCACTGGAAGCTTTTTTCCAGTATGAAAGGTTTGCAGTACATACCAAACACAGCCATATCCATCATCCCCTTTACCGCAAGATGCTTATGGCGGCAATTGATTTTGCCCAGCCGGATTTTGATTTTCCAAAGTTGAATGATACCTATGATGGGCACGGGACGCTTTCGGGAAAATCCCTGCTGTATGAATTCGCCTACCAGCAAAGCGGGGATGAGGAATACCTGCGGGTGCTTCACCAGATATATCGGACGCAGAAACGCGGTGGGATCAATACTTTTTTCTGGGGTGTGGAAAAACTTCCTGAATGTGAAGGGGCCATAGATCTTACAGCCTGTATTCATCCAGATCCGGGGAAGCCGGGGCTTACGGTCCTCCGGGGCAGCCACAATAGGTATTTGCTGTTCAAACATGATGAGTTTGGCGGCGAACATGATCACTATGACCGCCTGGGAATCTCCTTCCTGGCATACGGGAAAATGATCGCGGCAGATTTCGGCACCACGGCTTA
>CATJCP010000042.1 GCA_949737515.1 uncultured Oscillospiraceae bacterium
TCAAACCGCAAAGGAGGAAAAGCTGTGAAAAAGATTTTAATTGTAGAGGACGACGCCCTTTTAAATAAAACGCTGGCATATAACCTGACCTCTGACGGCTACGATATTGTTTCAGCCCTGAACGTTAGAACCGCCGCCGATATGCTGGTTAAAACAGAATTCGCCTTGGTTCTGCTTGACATTAACCTGCCGGACGGCAGCGGTTACGACCTGTGCAGAATGATAAAGCCAAAATTCCCTGATACCATCGTCATTTTCCTGACTGCCAACGACCAGGAAAGCGACCAACTGCGGGGTTATGAAGCCGGGGCAGTAGATTATATTACAAAGCCCTTTTCCATTGGAGCCTTGCAGCGAAAAATAAGCGCCATGTTTGCCATGGTGGAGCACCATAGACCTGCAAAGGATATTTATGATGACGGCAGGCTGTTCCTTGACTTTTCGGAACAAACCGCCTCGCTGAACGGAAAGCCTCTTTCCCTTTCCCCCATGGAATATAAAATGCTCTGCCTGTTCTGCAAAAATCCAAAACAGATTTTAATGCGGCAGCGCCTTTTGGAAAAACTGTGGGATGTAGATGAAAGATATGTGGACGAACATACCTTGACTACCTCTATCAGCAGGATACGGGGGAAGATTGAAGCAGACGGCGACGCTTATATCAAGACGATTTACGGTATGGGTTATCAGTGGGTGGGAGGAGAGAGAAAATGAACCTGGAACGCCTTTCTGTCAAAAAGCTTTTCCTGCTGGCTGAGGCAGGAATGACAGTTTCCATGGTGGCGGTCTCTGCCATACTCTTTGTTGTGACTGGTGAAATATGGATGCTCCTGGGCGGCGGCCTGCTGACCGCCTGCGCCCTTATCTGGATGATGCTGCTGGCAATGTCTTTTGGAAAACGGCTTTCCCTGTTTACCGGAAAATTATGCCGTCTGTTAGACAGTATGATAAGCGGCGGCAAAGAAATAGAGCGGGCAGGCGATAGGGAAACGCTCTTTGACCGTATTCTGTTCCGTCTTTCCCGGCTGTATGGAATCACGGAGGAAAACCGGTGCAGGGTGGACAGGGAACGGCAGGAGCTTCAAACCCTGGTGTCTGACATTTCCCACCAGGTAAAAATGCCTGTGAGCAATTTAAAAATGGTAACAGATACCCTGCTTGAAAGGCAGGTGACTGAACAGGAGCGGACAGAATTTTTACAGGGAATCCGCAGCCAGACCGATAAACTGGATTTTCTCTTTCAGGCCCTTGTAAAAACCTCCCGGCTGGAAACCGGGGCTGTCCAACTGGAAAAGAAGGACAGCCTGTTGATGGATACCCTTGCAAAAGCCATGAGCGGGATTGTCTACGGAGCGGAGAAAAAGGGGATTGCCGTAACAGTAGACTGCCCGGAGAATTTACGCCTTCCCCATGACGGAAGATGGACGGCGGAAGCCCTTTTCAATCTTCTGGACAACGCAGTAAAATACACACTTCCAGGTGGAAAAATCTCCGTATTGGTGGAGCAGTGGGAAATGTATGTCAAACTAGATGTATCCGATACCGGAAAGGGAATTTCGGAGAGCAGCCAAGCGGCTGTTTTCCGGCGTTTTTACCGGGAGGAGGAAGTACACAGCCAGCCGGGGGTGGGAATTGGGCTGTATCTGGCACGAGAGATTATCACCCGGCAGGGCGGCTACATCAAGGTGGTTTCGGAAGTTGGGAAAGGTTCCACCTTTTCTGTTTTTCTGCCCTGGAAGTAATGGTTCATAGAAAATTCATAACTTTTCCGGCAATTCGGACATTTCTGTGACATTTGGGATATAACATAGTTTGCAGCAGGAAGAATACCTTGAAAGGAGCTTTTAACGATGAAGGTATTAGAAACGATTGATCTGAAAAAGTATTACGGTTCTGAACCAAATATCACCCGCGCCCTGGACGGCGTGAACCTCTCCGTAGAACAGGGGGAATTTGTGGCGATTGTGGGAACCTCCGGCAGCGGAAAATCCACCCTGCTGAATATGATGGGCGGCTTGGATACGCCTACCTCTGGGAATGTCATTGTCCGGGGGGACGAGCTGGCAAAAAAGAACGATGAAGAACTGACCATTTTCCGCCGCCGGAATATTGGGTTTATCTTCCAAAATTACAACCTGGTTCCGATTTTAAACGTATATGAGAATATCGTCCTCCCTGTGGAACTGGACGACGACACGGCAGACCAGAAATTCATGGATGAGATTGTGGGGATGCTGGCACTGGAAGACAAATTAAGGAATATGCCCAATAATTTATCCGGAGGGCAGCAGCAGCGGGTTGCCATTGCCCGCGCCCTGATTACCAAGCCAGCCATTGTCCTGGCGGACGAGCCTACCGGCAACCTGGACAGCAAGACCAGCGCCGACGTTCTGGGACTGCTGAAACGAACCAGTATGGAATTTAACCAGACCATTGTCATGATCACCCACAACAACGAAATCGCCCAGCTTGCCGACCGCATTGTGAGGATTGAGGATGGAAAAATTGTGGGATAAAGAGGAGGCCATAAGATGATCTGGCCCTTTGAAAACGACACCAGCGCCGTTATCAGCAAGCTGGCAGAGAGAAACATGAAAAGTGAAAAACGCCGGAATTTGATGGTAATCATTGCTGTTGCGCTGGCGGCGTTCCTGATCTGCTTTACAGGGATTGCATCCTCTTCTGTGACGCAGATGCAGCGCAATCTGGTTTTCGATACCTATGAGGCGGTTTATACCGGCGTTGGCGAATCAGACATAGAAACATTGAAGGGTCTGCCGGAATTTGCCCGTGTAGGCGGCTATTACCTGCTTGGCCAGGAACATTCCCAGCAGGGATACAATGTGTCCTATCTATACTGCGATGAGGAAATGATGTATATTGCCCGCGGCCAGATGGAACTGTCAGAGGGACGGCTGCCGGAAAAGGCGGATGAAATTGCTGCCAGCGGATATTTTCTCTCCAATTACGGCTCCCAGGCGAAAATCGGGGAAACGGTTGTCCTGGATACCGAAAGCTTTCACGGGATGTATACCATAACCGGCATTATGGACGTTGTGGGAGAAAAAGAAGCAAATACCTGCATTTTTGTTGTATCAAAGTCTTCGTTAAAGGAATGGGGCGGCTATCATCCCGCCGGATACCGGGCATATGTCCACTTCAAAAATGATCGGTCACTGAATGAAGAAATGATGGCCTCTTATTGCAGGCAGATCGCACAAGATTATAACCTGCCGGTTCCTGGCCTGAACCGCAATTATTTTAAATATTATGGGCAGACATGGGATACAGGTATGATTGCTGGGGCTGCAGTCTTAGCCCTGTTTGGCGGATATATTGTCATTCAGAGTATTTTCCGAATTTCCGTCAATGACAAAATCCAAAGCTATGGGCAGCTCCGCACCCTTGGTGCAACCAAAAGGCAGATTCGGAGCATTGTCAAAAAAGAAGGGCGGAGGTTTGGAAACATTGGCATCCTGTTTGGCGTTGTATTGGGCATCTGTTCAGGGTTGGTTTTCTTTCCAAAAGGCTTTAATGGCCTGTTCTATGCCGGTTCAGTGCTTTTGACCGCGCTGGCTTGCCGGGTGATGGTGGTTGTATCCATTCGCAGGCCAATTAAAATCGCCGCGGGTATTTCCCCGTTGGAAGCAGTTCGGTTTTTGCCGGCACAGGAAAAAATACGCAGCCGGAAAAAGAACCTGAAGCTTCATCCCGTTTCCATGGGAATTGCCAACTTTAAGCGGGATCGAAAAAAAGCTGTCAGCATTGTTGTTTCCATAAGTTTGGGAGGCATTATCCTTTTGCTTGCTTCTTCGGTTCTCCTGACCCGCTCGCCGGAACAATGTGCAAGGCTGTTTTTCCCAGATGGCGATTACAAAATCTATCTTGACTCTGAGCAGCCAGAGGCTGAAGTGATGGCTGCCGGAAATCCTTTGGATGAATCGCTGAAACAGGAAATCCTTTCAGTGGACGGGGTAACGGATATCATCGAAAAACGCCAGGCTGTTCACGCCAAAATCTCAGGAAACAGCAACACGGACAGCGGCATGTGCGACATGCTGACAGGAAAAAACCGTACAGAGGTGGAACAGGCGTTAATTTCCGGCGTTATGCCTGACAACGCCCACAGTATTTTGATTCCTTCTCGTGTTGCACAGTACTACGAGGATATGAATGTTGGTGCAGTTGTGGAGTTTTCCTTTGCCCAAAAATCCGTCCCTGTTGTCATATCTGGAATCTATGATTCAAAAAGGATAGTAAACGGTCATGGCGTGCTTGGAATGGACGGCACCTCTTTTTTGGCACCGGAGGAATTGTTTTATGAATTGCTGCCGGAAATTAAACATTTTGATTATTCCTGGAACATTGTCAGCGATCCAAGAAAAGCAGAGAATGTAGAGAATCGTTTGAACGAAATTGTATTGGCGCACAGTAATATTGGGCTTGATGTCATTGGAACACGCATTGCATATGAAAAGATGCAGAACAAGATTGTTTTAGGCAGTATACAGGGCTTTTCCTGGCTTCTGTTCCTATTCGGCGTTGTCAACCTGATTAACGCCACCCTTTCCAACCAGATATCCAGGAAACGGGAAAACTACATCCTGCGCTCTGTTGGCATGACCCGAAAGCAGCTATGTCAAATGAACATTTACGAAGGATTATGCTATGCGTCCTTTGCAGCGGCAGCAATTTTGATTGTAGGTCTTCCGATTGCTGCTGTAGTTTGCCGAGAAGTGAGCAGGCTGTCATTTGCCGGGAAGGTTGTCCCCTATCAGTTTCCGGCTTTGGAAATGGGGCTGTTTATACTGGTACTATTCAGTATGGAATTATTCCTGTCTGTTTGGACAGTCCACAGACAGAAAAGACAGTCGCTGATGGAACAACTGCACGCTTAGATGTATAGGTACAGTCTTAGATGCGTGCCACCTAAGGCAGATTAAAAAGGTTTCGGGTCCAGGGGACTTTCCTAAAAAGCCCCCTGGTCGCGCCCGCAGGCGCGAAACGTCCCTATATTAAAAAAGCCCGCTGAAAAAAATACTTAGGGGGAGGAAAACGATTGGGAATGGAACCACTTCAAAGGGAGCGTCCCCTTTGGCGGGCTTCTTCCACTTTGTCAAACTCCGCAGAGTTTGACAAACCTGAAAATTTTCCCTTGCAGCCATCCAGCAAACTGTAAGTTTGCGATGATGGCGTCCCAAAAGAGGAGGAAAACTATGGTCTGGCCCTTTGAAAACGACACCATAAAAGTTGAGAAAAGACTGGCAAAGCGCAGTCTTGCCGCTGAACGGCGGCGGAACCTCATCGCCATTATTACCATTAGCCTTTCCGTCTGCCTAATGGCATTAACCGCCTTTATCCGCACA
>CATJCP010000043.1 GCA_949737515.1 uncultured Oscillospiraceae bacterium
GCCATCCGGGACATAAGTGCTGTCGCTGCCGCCAGTTGTGGCCGGACGGAGCGCCCACTCAAAGCCGCTCTGTGTCGGAACTGCCATATCGTTCGGATAGCCGCTCGAAGGCATGGAGCCGATCAGAGTACCGTTGGCCGAATCGCTGAACTGGCTGGGATTCAGGATGACGTTCAGGCCGTTACCGTTGTAGTAACAGCCGTCCATCCAATCATACACATTGTCCCACCAGCCCTCGATGTTGCGGTACTGGGTATAGCCGTAGGTATCCCGGTTGGCTGCCGTTGTTCTCCTTGGAGCCACGCGCCGAACAGCCCCGGCCAATCCGCTCACCATTCCAGTCAGCGAACTCCGCCAGGAACAGTATCCCAACGTACCACATCTGGGCGAAGTCCATCTGCCAGAAGTTGGCTCCCAGGTTATGGATACTGGTTCGGGCCGCGCTTCTGGTGATGCTCACCTGC
Source organism: uncultured Oscillospiraceae bacterium (assembly GCA_949737515.1). Lineage (GTDB taxonomy): Bacteria > Bacillota > Clostridia > Oscillospirales > Ruminococcaceae > UBA1405. Next base: position 465 of record CATJCP010000043.1, read on the forward strand.
TGGGCCTTGTTGGTCTCCGACTTGTAGGTGCCGGAGGCACAGTGATACCGACCGATATAGGAGAAGTCCAGCTCTCCCAGGCCGTCGCCCCGGTCCATGTTCACCGGGTCCACATGGAACCCTTCCACAGGGCCGTCCGCAATCTGGAGCTTCAGCTTCTTCCCCGTCTTGGTCCACTTGAACCAATACTTGGGCTCCTTGACCTCCACGCCGCCGGCGCGGGTCTCCTTCACCATGCCCGCCCAGGGCATCAGGTTGTCGAAGGGGGAAGAGCCGCTGCCATTGTTCACAGCGGGAGACGGATCGCTGAAACCAGCGGCCGCGTCGGTACGGGTGCCCTTGGTGGGCCCACTACTGGTCCAGTCCCATTCCACGCCGTAGATGGTGGTGAACTGGGCCGTCACCGCAATGGTCTTGTTGGCGGGGGCCTCATGGTTCGTACCGGCCGCCACCTTGACGGTGATGGTCGCCGTACCGCTGGCCTGGTTGACATGGCTGATGGTGATGACCCCGTCGGAGTTGATGCTGGCCGTCGCTACGCTGGTGTTGCTGGACTCCACGGAGATCGCTCCGTTGCCCACCCGGGTCGCGGTGACCGTCTTGCTCAGGGTGGTGCGGTTCAGCGTCACAGAGGCGGCGCTCAGGGTCAGACTGCCCGGGGCCTTCTTGATGGTCCACTTCACAGTCTTTGCCGTAATGGAGTCGTCGCTCCACTGGTAGTTGGCGGTGGGTGTGACAGTGGCGTTGTAGTCCCCCGCATTCGTTCCCTTGACAGTGCCGCCCAAGGTGAGCTTGGCGCTGTCATAGTCCTTCAGGGAGACAGTCTGTTCGCTGCCGGTGTAGGCCGGAGTCCCGTTCTGGGTGGGAACCGTGGCGATGGTCGCCCGGTTGATGGTCCAGGGAACGGTCTTGGACCCGGTAGAGCCGTCGGGCCACTGGTAGTTGGCCGTGGGAGTCAGGCTGGCGGAATAGCTTCCGGCGTTGGTTTTCGCTTCCACGCTCACCGTCATTTTGACGGCGCTGTAGTTGGCGTCCCAGGACGGCGTCTTGGGGTTGCCGTCGTAGGAGGGGATGTCGGTCTGAGCGGGAACCGCGGCGATGGTAGCCCGGTTGACCTTCCACGCGACCTTCTTGGGGGCGGTGCCGCCGTCCGCCCACATACCCGCCAGCAGGGTGAACGTGGCCTCATACTCGCCGGCGTCCGCCATGGGCGTCACCTGAACGGTGCAGTGGTCCGTGTCGAAGTTGTCCCACTCGGGCGTCTTCTTCGACCCGTCATAGGTCGGGATGTTCTTCTGGGTGGGGACGGTCACCAGGATACTGGCAATCGTCCAGGGCGCGTTCTTGGCCCCGGTGGAGCCGTCGGGCCACTTGTAGTTGGCCGTGGGCGTGAAGGTGGCGGTGTAGTTGCCCGGGTCAGTCCCGAAGCGGTCGCCGCCAATGGTCATCTTGGTCGGGTCATAGCTGTCCCAGGTGGGGCTCTTGGGCGTACCGTCTGCGGCGGGCACGTCGATCTGAGCGGGAACAGCGGGGATAGTCGCCCGGTCGATCTTCCACTGGACCGTGGCCGTGCCAGTCCCGTTCGGGAAGACATAGCCGTAGTTCAGCGTAAAGGTGACGCTGTAGTTGTCCTTGGCGTTCACGCCGGAGGTCTCTCCGTCCAGCGTCATTTTGACGGAATCATAGCCCTCCCAGACGGGAGACTTGGAATTGCCGTCGTAGGAGGGGATGTTCTTCTGGGTGGGGACCGGCACCTCGATGGCGTTCACCGTCACATTCAGGCTGGCGCTCTTGGTCACGCCCTCATAGGTGTAGTCCAGGCTGACAGCCTGCTGGCCCAGGGTGGAGAACGCCGTGTCGGAGTAGCTGTACCCCGTGGCGGGAGCCGTGGAGCCGTCGGAGAAGTTGGCGGTGACCACCATACCGGCCGGATCGAAGCTCTCCAGGTAGTCGTAGGCGGTCTTGGTGGGAGGAGTGGTCACGTCGATGGAGACCAGCACCTTTTCCACCGTAACAGGAGTGCTGGCCGTCTTGGTGACCCGGCCCTCCGTGTAGGTGATGGTGACCATGGTAACGCCGTCCGTCAGAACGGCGGGGGTCACGGTGTATCCGGTCACATCCGAGGTGATGCCGTAGCCGTAGGTGGCAGTGACCACCATACCGGTCGCATCAAAGCTCTCCCCGGACTTATAGGTCGTCTTGATAGGGGGCTTGGTGATGGCGAGGCTCTCCAACTTGAGGGAGCCGGTTCCGCCACCGCCGCCGGTCAGGTTGAACACCTTTCCGACATTGGGGTTATTACTCATTCTGTCTCGACCTCCAGTCGAAGAATATTCACGGTCAGGTCGATGTCGGGCGTGACCTCACACCGGAACATGACCTCGCCGTCCGTCACGACGTTGTCCGCCTTGATGCCGGTGTCGCTGCAATCCATGTAGCAGTCGGCGTCTCCGCAGACAAAGTAGCAGTAGCCGCTGTTCGCCAACAGGGCCTCATTCTTGATCTTCTGCGCTCTGCCGCTCCAGTTAGCAGCCGGCAGAGTGACCGTGATGAGATGCCCATAGCCATCGGCAACCAATGCCGCCAGGGCGGCGATACGGGCGGCAGAATCGGCCTTTGCCCTGAGAGCCAGCATTTTGAGCTGTTCAGCAGTGCTGATTTTCTTCTCTGCCATGCGTTATCTTCCTTTCAAAGCGGAAAGGGGGACAGGTGTCGCCCCATCCCCCTCTCTCAGATTGCTCAGGGCTCGGGAGTCTCCGGAGTCGCAGCGCCGAAGACCTCGTCCAGCATCGTGGTGATCTCCGCGTCGGTGGCCATCACGATGCCATCCAGCTTGTCCTTGGCATCGTTGTCGAAGTCGTTGGTGGACAGGCCCTTGCCGGTCTCCTTCTGAACATAGCCGCTCAGGTCCACCTTGGTGTTGCCCACATGCTCCACAGCGCCGTTCAGCACCATGTACTCGTCGTACACGTCGTCGGCGTCAGAGCCGGTCTTGGGCACCATGTAGAGGTACTGGTCGGCGTCGGCGGCGGTCAGGTCGATGGCGTCCACGCCGGTGACGATCTTCCGCTTCAGATGGTCGGCGGCGGCCACGGCAGCAGCGATGGAGGGGCCGATATCCACCTTCTTGCTGGTGATGTCCAGATCGGTGCCGTTGTTCTGGATGCCGACGATGACATTGGGCTCGCCGCCCGCGGTCACCAGGTCGTCCACCCGGCTGGACAGAGCGGTTACTTTGGTGTCGACCTTGTCGATCTCGGTCTTGGAGCGCTGCGCCAGCATCTTCAGCTGGTCAAGGGTGGTGTGCTTAGACATAATTACGTCCTCCTAAAAAATATTTGTTTACGGCTGGAAACTGCGCTGGAAAGTCTGATCGTGCGTATTCGCCCGCGTTAAGACGCGAACCATGGCCATCAGCGCAGTCTCTCAGCCGAAAACATCTTTGAGAATATCCGCAACCTCGTCGTCGGTCGCGGTGTTTCCGGGGGTCTCCTCCCCGGGGTCGGTGGTGCCGCCGGAAGACGGGCCGAAGGCCCCGTTCAGCATGGAGCCCACCTCTTCGTCGGTGGCCGTCTCGCAGACGCTTTCCTTGATCTCCTTGAAGACCTCGGCCAGGGTCTTCCCCTCAAACCCTGCGGCGGACAGGTCGCCAATGGCCGCCATGATCTCGGAGTAGAGGTCGTCGGGCATCGGGGTTCCCGTCGAACCTCCAACGCTCAGGCTGGCGTCGGGAATGATCATGCTGCCATGACACCATACCGTCCCTTTCCGCTCCTCGCCCTTCACGCCGTAAACGCCCACATGGAGCTTGACGCTTCCATGCTTCAGACATTCCGTGGGAACCGCGCAGCGGTCCTCTGTCAGGGCGACGATCACGCTGGCCGGCCCGGCTTCAAAGATAGCCGTCTTGGTATAGCCCTCCCAGCCCTCGGAAAAGGTGAACTCCACCTCATAGGGCTTCGTCGAGTTCTGCCGAAGGGTATCGTCCTTGGTAATGGCGGCCCAGGTGTCCATCACATTGATTTTCAAGCCTCTCACCTCCTCGTTATGTCGTTCCGTTGGCGGAAAGCTCGAACCGCACAAGGTTCACCGTCAAATCCGTCGTTGGGTCCGTGTCATTTGTGAACGTGATAAAGCCAGTCGTGGTGATGTCCTTGGGCTGAACATTGCAGTCAAGGAACTCCTCACGGCTGGCTTCGTCTGCTCTGAGAAAATAGGTGTGGGTGGCCAGGGCCAGAAGGCGGCTGTCCGCGATGGTGATCTGCCCGTTTACCCACCCGGCGGCGGGGATAACGAGGTCGAACCAGATGCCCAGGACATCTCCGGCTCCCGTCCCGTTTCGCCCGTTGTAGACGGAGATGTTGTACGAGGTGTCGTCCGTCAGCGTCACGGTGTAAATATCCGTTGTCCCGGGGGTGTGGTCGCCCTTGGTAAGCTGGATGTCGGCGATGCCGATCCCGATGGGCCCCACCAGCTCACAGCCGATGCCGCTGTCTACATACGCCTGCTTTTCGGCGTCCCAGATCCACCACGTCCCATCCTGGGGCTTCGGCGGTTTCCCGCTGTACTGCTTGGCGGAGAGAGCGCTTGTCGCGGCGTCGTCCGCGCTGTCAGAAGCTTCCTGTTCGGAAGTCTCAGCCGCTTCCTTGGCGGCCTGGGCGTCGTCCTTTGCCTTCTCGGCGGCGCTTTTGGACGTTTTAGCTTCCAGCGCGGCGGCCTGGGCGTCGTCCTTTGCCACGTCTGCTCCGGCCTTTGCGGTCAAAGCGGTGTTGGCGGAGGACAGGGCGTTGGCCTCGCTGAGAGCGGCGGCGTCCCGGGCGGCCTCTGCGGCGAGGCGGGAGGCTTCCGCGGCGTCCTTGTCCGCTTCCGCCTGATCGCCCAGAGCCTGGACATCCTTTTTGATTTCCTTTGCCCGCTCCTCGGCAGCCTTGGCCTCAGCCTCGCTTAAAGCGGCGGCGTTTTTGGAATCCTCTGCCTCATCCGCTTTCTGCGTCGCGAGGGTCGCCGAATTTTCAGCGGCGATCTCCGAAGCCTTGGCCCCCGCGGCGGCAGTTGTGGCCTCTCCTGCCTTCTGGACTGCGACTGTCTCCGAACTCTTTGCGTTGGTCTCGGAAACCTTGGCAGCGTCAGCGGAGGCGGTTGCCTCCCCCGCTTTCTGGGTCGCGGTGTTGGCGGATCGCTGGGCATTGGCGGCGGACGCCTGGGCGGAGTCTTTGGCCGTGGAGGCAAACTGCATGGCGTTGGACGACTCCACATTCATTGCCGCCAGGGCGTCATGGATAGAACCGCGCACCTCCTCGCCATAAATGGCGGACAGGATCTTTTGCAGATAGGTGCTGATGTTAGCCAATTAGCCCACCTCCTACTCTTCCAGCATCCAGTCGATCCCGACGATCTCAGCGCCGGAGAGAACGTCGATCACGTCGTTGAACTTGACCGTCATGAGCTCGACCTGCTGCTCGATGTTGTTGTACTGCGCCATCTCATCGCAGAAGGACTTGAACTGAGGGGAACCGACTTTGATAGACGCAGTAGGCAGCTCGGTCCCATCCTCTGCCTTATCCGGCGTTCCGTACTTTTCAATCAGCTCGTTCTTGAACTGGTTGTACTCGATCAGTGCGTCAGAAAGAACCCGGTAGTTTCGCGCGGCCACATAGCCGATCCGGTTTCTCTGGGCGAGGACCGGTTCCAGCTGATGCAGCATGACGACCAGCTCCGAATTCTTCTTCAGGAACTTTTTCAACACGGTTCCTCCTTTTACTGTAGTAATGCCATGACCAGGCGGTAAAGC
>CATJCP010000044.1 GCA_949737515.1 uncultured Oscillospiraceae bacterium
AAGTGCGGCAAACAGATGAAACGGGTGCCGGAGGTCATTGACTGCTGGTTCGATTCCGGGGCTATGCCCTTTGCCCAGCACCACTACCCCTTTGAAAACCAGGATGTCTTTGAGCAGCAGTTCCCCGCCGACTTTATCTCCGAGGCGGTGGACCAGACCCGGGGCTGGTTCTATTCCCTAATGGCAATCTCCACCCTGCTGTTTAACAAATCCCCCTATAAAAACGTCATTGTTATGGGCCTTGTCCAGGATGAAAACGGCCAGAAGATGTCCAAATCCAAGGGCAACGCTGTCGATCCCTTTGAGGCCCTGGCCACCTACGGCTCGGACGCCATACGGTGGTATTTCTACACCAACTCCGCCCCCTGGCTGCCCAACCGGTTCCATCCCCGGGCTGTCATTGAAGGGCAGCGGAAGTTTATGGGTACCCTTTGGAACACCTACGCCTTCTTTGTCCTTTACGCAAACATTGACCGCTTCGACGCCTCTCAGCATTCTTTGGACAAGGATTCTATGACCGTAATGGACCGCTGGATTTTGTCTAAGCTCAATTCCATGGTCCAGGCAGTGGACGACCACCTGGGGAACTACCGCATCCCGGAGGCAGGGCGGGCCCTTCAAGAGTTTGTGGATGATCTCAGCAACTGGTATCTGCGCCGCAGCCGCCAGCGGTACTGGGTCAAGGACATGACCCAGGATAAGATCAACGCCTATATGGTGCTGCATACCGCCCTGGTCACCACCGCCAAGGCCGCCGCACCCATGGTTCCCTTCCTCTCTGAGAGCATTTACAGAAATCTGGTCTGCACACACGATTCCTCCGCCCCGGAGAGCGTCCATCTCTGCGACTTCCCCCAGGTAGAGGAACAGTGGATCGACCGGAAGCTGGAACAGGATATGGACGAAGTTCTGAAGATTGTTGTTTTGGGACGGGCTGCCCGCAACGGGGCAAACCGGAAAAACCGCCAGCCCCTGTCCGCCATGTATATCAAGGCCGAGCCCCTGGAGCCTTTCTACCAGGATATTATCCAGGATGAGCTGAACCTGAAGCAGGTGGTTTTCCAGGAGGATCTGTCTGAATTCACCTCCTATTCCTTTAAGCCCCAGCTGAAAACCCTCGGCCCGCGCTACGGGAAAAAGCTGGGAGAAATCCGTAATCTTCTGGCAAACCTCAACGGCAGCGCCGCCAAAAAGGAGCTGGATACCACCGGCGCTCTGAAGCTGACCCTGTCCGACAGCGAGGAAATCTCCCTGGCGCCAGAGGATCTTCTCATTGAGATGACCAAATCCGACCGGTTCTTCTCAGTGGAAGACGGTGATCTGACCGTCGCTATCGACACCCTGCTGACAGGGGAGCTTTTGGAAGAGGGTTTTGTCCGGGAGGTCATCAGCAAGGTACAGACCATGCGCAAGGATTCCGGCTTTGAGGTTATGGACCACATCCGTCTGTGGGTGTGGGGCGACAAGGCTGTGGAGGAAGCTGTCCGCAAAAACGCCCCTGCCATCCAGGAGGAGACCCTTGCCAGCGAGCTTCATCTGGAGCCCAATGAAAATGGCAAAAAGGATTGGGATATCAACGGGAAAGCGGCGGCAATTACCGTGGAAAAAGTATAAGGCAACAAGTATATACAGAAAAAACAGGGGCTTTGCACTTGCACAAAGCCCCCTGTTTTCTGTTCATTCAGACTGTCAACCACTTTATTGTTTTTCTGCTCTCCTCCTGCCCCACCAAACCAACCCGCCGGTTACAATCCCAATAAGAACCGCCCATCTCACCGGCGTATACCAAAAGGACCTTTTCAGGGTAAAGGTCAGCTCCCCTTCCGGCAGGGTTTCGCTGCGGAACCGATAGCGCCTCCAGCCTGCCCAGCGGAAATCCGCATTGCTTTCCTTTAATATGGGGGCTGCGGAGGAGGTTTTTAAAACAACCTCCAAATTCTGAAAGGATGCCCAGTGCCGGGCTGGAGACAGAAAATAATGGAAGGTATACCTTGTCTGTGTGGTGCCATAGGTCCAGATCACATCCCGCTCCATAAAGGCCGTGGTTTTGGTGCGCACCTCCAGCTTCGATACTGCCTTGGGGGGAAGCTCCGCTTCAAATTCCAGGAGCAGGACCAGGTCGGGGTCGCCAAAGAAATGCTCGTCCCGGGGGATGAATGGCTTCCGAAGCTCCAGCATCTTTTCCAGGGAAAGGTTTTCCAGAAGCGATTCTGGAGACTGCCCCTCCTCCGGCTCCACGGTCCACACCTGGTAAGGGATTTCCTTTCCATCCAGAAGCACCTTTTGGAAAAGAGGATCCTGCTCGTCTTCCTTTCCGGAGATAAAAGGGAAAACCGCTGTCATGGCATAGGGTTCCTCTGTTGGATTATACAAAGAGTATTCTGCCTCCACTCTGCTGCGAATAGTATATCCATATTTCATGGATTCCAACTGAAACTCCAGCCGTTCCCCCTCCACCTGGATGGGGCAATCCTCCATAGGGTATGGCTCGCTGCCTTTGGTTCCCTTCCAGGAGATGGGCGCGGTGTTGGCGGCAGCCTTAACCGGAAACAATACCATTATAGCCATAAACAGCATGGCAGACACAAACCGTTTCACAGCCTTTCCCCCTTTCTACCTCCCATTATAATGTTTTAGGCGGGAATTTGCAACACAGCTGCAAAAAACAACCTGTGCACCCAGGATCTCTCCATACACAAAGGAAGAACTCATCAGATTCATAAGAAATCAATATAGTACCCATTCCACCGAAATCGAAAGCTTTATTGGCGAAGATGGAAACCCTAACACCGGCGCATAACCAGCTATCTCCTTGATTCTCTGATTCCAAGGAACGGGAAGCAGCTGGAGAGGCCTTTGATTTCAAGATAAAGAATTAAGAAAGAAGGATGACAAGCTTGAAAAAGTGGTTAGTGGTGTTATGGCTCCTTCCGATGTTCTGCGGTTGTCAGGCAGCGGAAAACTCCATCCCGATTGACGGCCCTGCCGCTTCCCCTCTGCCGGCGGAATCTTCCGGTATTTCCAGCAGCGCCCCTGCGCCTGCTGAACCTGAGGGGATTGAACTGGAAAGCGGCGTATATATCATTGATGGCGTCCCTTACTGGAGCAGTACCTATAAAAAGCCCCTTCTGGAGCCCGCCCCCTCGTCGAGCGAAGAATCCAAGCAATATGAAGCCGCCCGCCGCCGCTGGCTTGGCAGGGGCGGGAAACCCTACCAATACAGCATCCTCCAACACGCTTTTTTCCCACCAAATGAAATAGACCAAATGACCCCGGAGGATGCCGAAAAGCTCTCTTATGGCATCCACGATGGCGGAGGGACAAGCCCCCTGGATGAACTTCCGCCCGAAACCCAGGAAAAGCTGCTTGACCTGGGGCTGGAGCAAGACGCGCTGATAGATTTTCTTTGCAGTGACCTTCCAATAGAATACCTTCTCAGTCTGGAAGGAAGCGAAAAGGAAGCGTTCCAAGAGCTGTTCACCCCCATTACAGAAGCCAATCGTAAGATGGAGGAAGCGGGGATGACCCATCCTCGGCGCACTATGACAAACACAGAAGAAACCTTCCGCCTTGTTCTGTCCCAGCCTTCTGATGAGGATTTCCGCCGGCAGGCTGATGAAAAGGGAATTCCCCACTGGATGCAGGACGAGCTTTTGCGCCGCGGGAACCTGCGCAGCGAAATCCTCTCTATGACGGAGGGAGAACGGGAAGCCGCCTTGACACCTGCCCTCAACAATTACTTATATTACAACATAAACAACGCCCCGAAAGAAACCTGGTGGATGACCGAAGCAGGATATGGTTTTTTACAGATGCAGTGCAGCCAAAAAGGGACCATGAAAGAGGAGTTATACAACCTTGAATTCCTTGGGTACACCAATTATGATATTGTCACCCTGTCCAACGAAGAATGGGAGCTGCTTTTCCCTCTGGCGGAGCTGCCGGGCAAGCTCAATGGATACGGGTTCTCCGACGAGGAAATTGCCCGGAACGAAACCCGGCTGAAGTACCTGGTCAGGGAAGCGCTGGAAATTAAGAAATCTATTTCCTAAAACACATTGCATTTTACCTCTATATATTGTATAATGAAATAAAGAAAAGGGTTTTATTATGAAGAGGGAGGTAAACTGTATGAAAAAGCTTTCAAAGCTCCACCTCATTGCCTTGGCAGCTTCCCTGGTTATGTTAAGTGGCTGCCAATCTGTTTTGGGAGCCGAATATATCTGGGATGCGGGCACTGATCCCTCATATTTCCAGGCAGAAGGCGGTATTTTCCAATACCCGGATATTCCATGGGGAAGCAGTGCCGCAGATATTGAAAAGGCAGCAGGACGCCCCCTGAATATTGGCGGCAGGAACAGGGATGCTTTACCGGACGAACCCGGGCTGTACGCGCTGCGGGATGAACTATTTGTTTGGGATAAAAAATATGCCTCCATTGTTCTGACAATGGGGGAAGAATCCAAAGGGATAAATGAGGTTACATTTACCTTTACCCCGGAAATGAAGCTTCCCAGCGGAAAGACGCAGAAATTGGATTTAAATGAACTTTACCGGGAATTAGAAAACTCCTTTACAGAAGCTTATGGGGAGCCGACAGACAAGGCCTCCATCGAAAAGCCCCCGTTCCATGTTACGGCATGGAGAACATTTCTGACACAGGAAAACAGCCGGTACCTATCGAATTCCATTGCATTAAGGTTTTTTGGAACAGAGGAAAATCCTTCCAAAGTCTCCATAGAAATTTCCAATACCCTGATGGCGCCTGAATTTTCACCGGAACAGCTAAAAAAGACGGATTAGCCTCTCATATCATAACAAATCCCCTCCCCGATCAGTGGGGAGGGGGTCATTTCGTCAATTTCCTGGTGATAATTATGTTCACCTCTGTATTACCCTTTTCCATAAAAAACAAAAGATCACTGAGATATCTCTACCTCAGCGATCTTTTAGTGTTGGCGTTACCTATTTTCCCAGGCAGTCACCCGCCAAGTATCGTAGGCACAAATGAGCTTAACTACTGTGTTCGGGATGGGAACAGGTGGA
>CATJCP010000045.1 GCA_949737515.1 uncultured Oscillospiraceae bacterium
CAGCCGCTCCCGTCCTCTCGACAGACGGTGTTCTACTGCTTTTTCGCTTATTTGCAGATAATCCGCAATGGTTTTTACCCTTTCCAGGTAGTAATACCGACGAATAAAAATTGTCCGGTCTGGTTCATCCAGCCCATCAATGGATTGCTGGACAATTTCAGTATTGATACGGCGGGCTGTTTCATCCTCCAGGTCAAGGGCAAGATTTGGACCCAAAATATCCTCCTCCAATGGGATGGTTTCCTCGCCCCTGCCCCGCAGCCAATCCAATGCCTGGTTGCGTGCGATCTGGACAATCCAGGCTTTCAAGGTTCCCCGGCGGGGATTGAACTGCCCAATGCCGCGCCATACCTTATAGAAAGCTGTCATGAGACATTCTTCAATGTCCTGGGGATAGGCAGAACCGATCATACGGTTTAAAACAGCTTTGCAGATACCGCCGTATAGGGCGATTGCATTCGCCAGCCCTTGTTCCGGGTTATTCTGAATTTGTTCCGCCAGTTCTTCATCTGTCATGGCGTTTCCTCCCTTCTGCCTAATAATACGAGAGGGAACGGCGTTTTCCCCCACAAAGCCGAGGATTCTGCATAGCGGTTTTTAGACACAAAAACCGCCGGGGAATTACCCCGGCGGTCAAAAGGAAAGGACAATATGTATAAAGATTAGTTGAAGATAATGCTCTCGGTGTCCTTATCGAACACGTGGATCTTATCAATGTCAATCGCCATCTTGATAACATCGCCCACGCGAGCGGTGGAACGAGGATCAACACGAGCGGTGATAGGAGATCCATCGCAGGTCAGGTACAGATAGGTTTCAGCGCCCATCATTTCGGTAACATCAACCTTACACTCGATAATACCGGTTGTAGCGGAAGCCAGGCGAGCCTCGTCATCGTACAGGCTCTCAGGACGGACGCCCAAGGTAATGGATTTGCCGTTGTAGTTCTTAATCTTGGAGGCCTGAACCTTAGCTTCGGGCACTTCGATTTCAAAGGAACCAAAGTGGATAAATACTTTCTCACCCTTCACTTCGACAGTGGCGTCGATGAAGTTCATTTGAGGAGATCCAATAAATCCGGCAACAAAGATGTTGCAGGGTTTTTCATACAGGTTTTGAGGAGAATCAACCTGCTGAATAAAGCCGTCCTTCATAACCACAATGCGGTCGCCCATGGTCATAGCCTCGACCTGGTCATGGGTAACGTAAATAAAGGTGGTGCCGAGACGTTTATGGAGCTTAGACAGCTCGGTCCTCATCTGGGCACGAAGCTTGGCGTCCAGGTTGGACAGAGGTTCGTCCAGCAGGAATACCTGAGGTTCACGGACAATAGCACGGCCCAGAGCAACACGCTGGCGCTGACCACCGGACAGAGCCTTGGGCTTACGGTCGAGAAGGTGGGTGATATCGAGGATTCTGGCAGCCTCTTCCACACGCTTTTTAATCTCTTCCTTGGGGGTCTTTCTCAGCTTCAGACCAAACGCCATGTTCTCAAAAACAGTCATGTGAGGATACAGAGCGTAGTTCTGGAACACCATCGCGATATCGCGGTCCTTAGGAGCAACGTCGTTTACCAGACGGTCGCCAATGTACAGCTCGCCTTCAGAAATCTCTTCCAGACCGGCGATCATACGCAGAGTTGTGGATTTACCACATCCGGAAGGCCCGACCAGAATGATAAATTCCTTATCCGCAATTTCCAAAGTAAAGTCCGTAACCGCAGTAACGCCGCCGGTATATCTTTTGTAGATGTTTTTCAAGGAAAGACTTGCCATAAAAGTTTACCTCCTGCATTTCGTCGTCCCTAGGAAGTCCGTCTCTGCCGGACACCTGAGACTGAGCATTTTTTCTATATCTATAATATCAAATTACCGCCTGCAAAGAAAGACTATTTATACCCAAACTTTAAAAAAACTGTTTAGGTATTATGACTAATTTTTGTGAAAAGCAAGCTTTTTTATTAAAAACCAACTCCCTTTCCATGCTGAAAATTTTCCCCTTTTTCCCCAAGTTCGAGAAGAATTCAAGATATAAATGAACTTGATATTAAATTCATTTTTCGGTTAGAGAATAATCTCAAGATATGGAAAATCCTTTTTCCCTCTCTTGGAACAATCATGCAGAGGCCCCTACTTTTCTGTTTTCCTGTATTCAACATGATGTATTTGAGCTCTTTCCCTCCGCCTGTGCAACAAAATTTATGTTCCCCCCAAAGCGGCTGTTCAGTGACAATACACATAAACCAAATGTCAAAAGAGGTCAAATTGATGTAATTATTCAATAAGTTCTTCTATTTTTCTGTGATCTTTTCAATGGTGTCCATCAGCATCGCCACGTCCAAAGGTTTGGGCAGATGGGCATTCATCCCGCTTTCAATGGATTTCTTCACATCTCTTTCAAATACATTGGCCGACAGGGCGATAATCGGGATATTGGCCAGCTCCGGGTTCTCCAGTTTGCGGATTTCCTCCGCCGCCTGCCAGCCGTCCATCACAGGCATCTGGATATCCATCAATATCACGTCAAACTCTCCCGGCTTGGATTCCGCCACCTTTTCCACCGCAATCCTTCCATTGACGGCGGTTTCAATGGTAAAGCCCAGCTCCTGGAGGATTTCTGTTTCGATCTCAAGGTTAATGGCGTTGTCCTCCACCAGAAGAATATTTCTGCCCCCCTCCTTGGGAATGGGGATCTCCCTCCTCTCACAAGTGGAACCCTCATGGGCAGAGAGGTTTTCCAGAAGCAGCCGCAGCCGGAGGGTAACCGTAAAGGTGCTCCCCTTTCCAACCACGCTCTTCACATCTATAGCGCCGCCCATCATGTCCACAATGCTCTTGGCGATGGTCAGGCCCAGTCCGATGCCGTGTATTCCGCTCAGCGTGGTATTCTTCTCTCTGGTAAAAGGCTCAAAAATCCGGTTGAGGAACTCTGCGCTGATGCCTATCCCTGTGTCCTCCACCGCCAGTTGGAAGACAGCGTATTGGTTGGGCAGATTCTCCCGCTGGGTCAGCACAATGGAAACCTTCCCGCCGGGTTTGGTGTAGGTTACGGCGTTGTTGGCCAGGTAGAGGGTGAGCTGTTTGAGCTTTTCCTGGTCGCAATAGACCATCTTATGGGAAACCCCTGAGCAGTCCAGAGAAAAGGAAATCCCCTTATCCTCCGTCTGGGGCTTCAGGAAACTGAAAACCTCCTCGATGGTATTGCACAGGTCGCAGGGAGCCTCCACCACCTGGACCTGCCCAGACTCAGTCTGGGATAACTCCAGGACCTTGTTGACAAGATCCAGCAGCTGGCGGCTGGCGGTCTCAATCCGTTCCAGATAGCCATAGACCGCCTCGGGATCCTGGCAGTTCTGCTTAGCCAGGGTGGCAAAACCAAAGATGGCGTTTAAAGGCGTGCGTATATCGTGGGACATATTGGAGAGGAAGGTGTTTTTGGCGTTGATAGCCTGGGTTGCGTTGTCCAGAGCCTCTGCCAACATCTGCTTCTGCTCCATCTCCCGCTGGAGCTCCTCATCTACCCGCCGGAATCCCATGACGATCTGGGAGACCTGGCCCGGTTTCCCCACGTTAACGATGCGCAGCTGTAAATATTGAACCTCTCCGCCGCTGGCCACCCGGAAGTTGACGTAAAAGGTTTGGCTGCCGGACAGCTTTTCCTGTATATAGTCCAGGGAGGTTACCTTCCGCAGCAGATCCTGATCCTCTGGGTGGACCCAGGCATTGATATAGCGGAGCATAAAGAGGGAAAACTTGTACACCTGGAAATCTTCCCCAAAGAGCGCCCTGCACCGGACACTCAGACGATAGGGCATGATCTGGTCCTGAGCCGCGTCAGCATAGAAAATAGACTCATAGTTTACACTCAGCCCCTGAATTACCTCCAGCCGGCGCAGGTATTCCCGGTTGATTAGTGCCTTTTCCTTGTCATATTTCTGGATCAGGTCCTGGAACTTCTGCTTTTCCATCTGGCTGGCTTGGATCAGGCTCTCCTTCTCCGCAATCTGCCGGTTGTGCTTTTCCGTCGCGTCACTGATAAAGACATAGAAGATATCGCGGAAAAACTCGCTGTGTACAAAGTGTCCGTAATCCTCGATCCACCGGATCGCCCCGTCCCTGCGGATCGAACGATATTCCACATAGTCAAAGTCAAACTGGCTTCCGGTGATCTGCTTGGATATACTCTGCTCCACTGCGTCCAGATCCTCCGGATGCACCATTCCCCGGAAGGAGTTCCCAGTAAACTCCCGGAATTCCGCCATGGTCCTGCACTGGAAAATGTGCAGGGTGGCACGGTTGGCATAGACGATCTGCTCCTTCTCGTCCGCATAGTAGATCAGGAATCCGCCGGGCATCTCGTCCATAAACCGGACAATCTCGTATGCAGTGCGGACATCCTGGGAATCCAGCAGGGAAAGAAAGGTCTCCTGCCCGGCCCCATCTGTCAGATGGTCCATATCCAGCTGGCTTTTCTGAAGAATCTCCATCAAATGTATGATGTGGCTGACAATATAATTGTCCTGGTCTGGTCCGTACATACCGTCCTCCCTCTCCGCAATAGGAATCAATCCCCAGCCCCAAAATCATCTCCCTTGGGCTGCCTTTCATACGCCTATATTTATTACATCGCCATTCTGCCGATATGCTGTCACACTTCATATGCTATCGCATCGCATATAGAAAGTTTATCACAAATCTATGGATTTGTCATTACACTCTTTTATAATTTCTTCCGTTAATCCGGCAACTTCCATCACACATGCTTCTCAAGGCAAAACAGACGGCACCCAAGGTGGATGCCGTCTGTTTTGAAACGCAGCCAGATTGCTTTTATTTCAGGTTTTCCTCCAGCTTGGCCAATTCATCCTGGAGCGCCTTGGGAAGCTTATCGCCGAACTTGGCATAGAATTCATGGATGCCCTTGGCCTCTTCCTTCCAAAGGTCCTTATCCACATTCAGCAGCTCCTTAATGGTATCGACGGTGATATCCAGGCCTTCAATATTGATATCTTCAGCCTTTGGCTCAAACCCAATGGGGGTCTCAACCGCCTCAGCCTTGCCCTCGCAGCGGTCCAGAATCCACATCAGCACCCGCAGGTTGTCGCCGAATCCAGGCCAGATAAAGTGGCCCTCGTCGTCAGTGCGGAACCAGTTGACGTTGAAAATTTTGGGGGCCTTGTCTCCCAGCTTCTCCCCCATCTCCAGCCAGTGTTTCCAATAGTCGCCCATATGGTATCCGCAGAAGGGAAGCATCGCCATAGGATCACGGCGGACAACGCCTACCGCGCCGGTGGCGGCTGCAGTGGTCTCAGAGGCCATGATAGAGCCTACGAAAACGCCGTGCTGCCAGCTGCGGGACTGGTAGACCAGGGGAGCGGTCTTGGCCCGGCGGCCGCCGAATACAATGGCGGAAACCGGAACGCCGTTGGGGGAATCAAACTCCTTGCTCAGGCAGGGGCAGTTGACAGCCGGGGCGGTAAACCGGGAGTTGGGATGTGCCAGCTTGTTGCCCTCGGCCACATACTCGGGACCATTGACCTCCGCGCCCTTCCATTCAATGGCATTGACAGGGGGGTTCTTATCCAGTCCCTCCCACCATACCGTCTTGGTATCGTTATTGATGGCTACATTGGTGAAAATCGTGCCCTTCTTGGTGGTGGCCAGAGCATTGGGATTGGACTTGGTGTTGGTGCCAGGGGCCACGCCGAAGAAACCGTTCTCCGGGTTGATTGCCCACAGGCGGCCGTCCGGGCCTATGCGCATCCAGGCAATGTCGTCGCCGACAGTCCAGACCTTGTAGCCCTTCTCCCGGTAAACCTCCGGCGGAATGAGCATAGCCAGGTTGGTCTTGCCGCAGGCGGAGGGAAACGCAGCAGTGATATACTTCACCTCGCCCTGGGGGTTCTCCACACCCAGAATGAGCATGTGCTCCGCCATCCAGCCTTCCTGTTTGCCCTGATAGGAGGCGATGCGCAGCGCAAAGCATTTTTTGCCCAGCAGAACATTGCCGCCGTATGCGGAATTGATGGAATAAATGGTATTGTCCTCCGGGAAGTGGACGATATACCGCTTCTCAGGGTCTACGTCCGCCTTGGAATGGAGGCCGCGGACAAAATCGTTGGACTCTTCGCCCAGCTGCTTAAAGGCATCCGCGCCCATACGGGTCATAATATCCATATTCAGGACAACATAGATGGAGTCAGTCACCTCTACGCCGACCTTGGAAAAGGGAGAACCGATAGGGCCCATGCAATAGGGGATGATATACATGGTACGGCCCTTCATAACGCCGTTATACATGGGATGGAGCTTATCATACATTTCCTGGGGATCGCACCAATTGTTGGTGGGGCCTGCATCTTCCTTATTGCGGGAACAGATAAAAGTTCTGTCCTCCACACGGGCTACATCGTTGGGTTTAGTCCGATGGTATAGGCACCCGGGAAGCTCTTCCTGATTTAAATGGATCATTTCACCTGTGGAGAGGGCCTCATCGCGGAGCTTTTGGAGCTGCTCCTCGCTGCCGTCAATCCAGATCACATTAGATGGCTTGGTCAGGGCGATCATCTCGTCCAGCCATCTGAGCACATTTGCATTCTTTGTCAAAGCCATGGTATTTGTTCTCCTTTCATCCGATTCATTCGGGTGGATTTATTTTCTTGAAGACAAATCTCTGCATTCTAATTATATCCAAAACTTCTTTTCATTTCAACTGCGAAAGGTGATGTTTCCGTTCATTTTTCATCGGAAGTTGTTAGATTTTTTTGGAGATTTCCATGCATGCCTGCTTCTTTAAGCAAAGAGACAGGTCATAACTGTTTTTACCTCATGCTCCGCCATCACCAGATCCGCCGACAGCACTGAGGAAAAGTATTCTTCATTGACCAGCGCGGCCTTGTACATTTCTAGGGAGCTGTAACTGTCACAAATCATGGACACCCTCACCGCATGGTCCAAAAATTCCACCTTCTGGATCAGTATGCCGGGGTTCATCCCCTTCCAAAGGCTGAGAAACGCACCGGATGGGTCATAGGGAATGTTTTCAAAGCGTATCATGGCGTCAATAAACCCCACGCCAAAGCTGGCGGCATACCTTACCTGGTTGTCAAGGAGCTGGAGGCCAAAGCCCCTGGTAATGGTCTGCTCCTGGAGGATCCAGAGCTGGGCGCTGTCCGCCTGCTTCTGCAGGTAATCCCTGGTCTGGAAGGCGCAGAAGCGGGCGAACAAAACCACAACCACCAGCAGAAGGGCGGCGGACAGGGTATGGAACCATCCAAATACTCTGGCCCTGGGCCCCAATCCCTTTGCAGAACGGAAAGGGCCCATTACAGGGCCGGTCAAACGCTCTTTCATAAAAAGCCCCTCCTTGGCGGGCAGCGGTCCCTTATCCGGCTGTCTGCTGTTCTATCCATTCCACATATTCTTCCAGACACATACCCAACTCTTGCATCTTTCTGGCGTGTTCCACCCCTACATAGCGGTAGTGCCACGGCTCATAGGTAATGCCTGTAATCTCCTGCTTATCCTTGGGGTACCGCAGCACAAAGCCGTATTCCGCGCAGTGCGTGGATAACCAAGCAAAGGAGGGAAACTGTTCAAATTCGTGCATCAGGTCACCATATACCTGGTCGTAGTCGCTGGAAACCACATCAATAGCCAGGCCTGCGTTGTGTTCGCTGGTGCGGGGCGGGGCAATCCAACGGCCGGCCTCCACGGCGGCATCAGCAGCGCTGTATCCTATGGACTGGTATTCCGCTATTTTATTGGTATAGAGGTATTCGCTGCGTTCCACAGTCCGGAAGGTGGATACCACCCTTAGGGAATATCCCGCTGCCCTTCCGTCACTGAGCATCTGAATCAGTGCTTCAGCGGCCCTGGCGTCAAAGGTAAAACCTCCCTCAATCTCCGCCTTCTCAAAGGAATAATCCTCTGGGAGAAGATGGGTCTGGTTGACCAGCATCAGCCGCCACTGATCCTCTTCGCTGGTCTCCATCGGCTCCAGCTCCTGGGCCCGGCTGGCCGGCTCACTGGGTTCTGACGGCTGGGAGGAGGATGAAGCAGGCTCAGAGGGTTCAGAGGGCC
The DNA here is from genome assembly GCA_949737515.1 of uncultured Oscillospiraceae bacterium. GTDB lineage: Bacteria > Bacillota > Clostridia > Oscillospirales > Ruminococcaceae > UBA1405. Next base: position 8,082 of record CATJCP010000045.1, read on the forward strand.
CGGCTGGCTGGGAAGATTCGGAGGAGATGGGCAGTTCTGGAACACTCTCTTCCAGCGGCAAGGCCCCCTGGGAAGGAGCCAGTTCCCCGGAAACGGAAATGAGAGCCTCCCCGCTGCCGCTGGCCAGAACATCCGAGGAGGATCGGCTGCTCAGGTGGTAATACCCCAACAGCGCAAGGCCGGCAGTGATCAGCAGGATCAAAAGGAAAACAGTTAAACCAATGGCAAATCGTTTCATTCCAGCAATTCTTCTTTCCAAACAAAAATAAGGGGCCGTCTCTTCGGCTCTTCCTTCCCCTTTACAGGGGCATCACAGGTTGCCGCTTTGGAACATAAGGGCAGACAAAGCGGCGATGGGCGCAGTTTCGCACCGCAGGATCCTGCTCCCCAGAGAAGCCTCCCAGATTCCGAAGCGCCTGGCCTGCTCTGCCTCCTCCGGGTCAAAGCCGCCCTCGCTGCCGACCAGCATTGCCGCCGATTGCCATCCGTCCTGCAAAAGAGGGGCCAGAGGCTGCCGGCTCTGTTCGTAAAACAAAATCGACAGATCATAGCCAGCCATTTGTTCCAGAGCCCTTTCCAGATTGAGTAGTTCTCCCACCTGGGGGATGATTCCCCGGCCGCACTGCTTCGCCGCTTCACAGGCTATTTTCTGCAGACGTTCCCGTTTTCGTGCCCAGGCTTTTTCATCCGGCCTGGCGACACACCGTCTGGTCAAGACCGGGACAATGCAAAAGACTCCCAGCTCCACCGCCTTCTGGACAATCAGCTCCATCTTATCCCCTTTGGGGACAGCCTGAAACAGGGCGACCCGGACGTCCGGTTCCCCGGCCGAGGGCCTGCTCTCCAAAATATCCACTACCACCTGTTTGCTGTCCGCAGACCGAATGGTCCCGAAATAATCCGTCGACGCCTTATCGCAAAGGGTGATGCTGTCCCCTTCTCCCATCCGCAAAACCCGGGCAATGTGGACAGCGTCCTCCCCGGACACAATGGCGCAGGACCTGTCCCCTGTAAATTCTTCTGTGAAAAACCTTGGCATAATCCTGTATTCTCCCCCATCCCCTGGAAATTGCTGTCTGACGCCTTTCACCGGCAGGCCGCCATGGCGCACCAGCCCTTTTCCTCCAGGCTCTCCAGTATCCGGAATCCCTCCTGTTCCAGGGCCAGCACAACCTCATCCCGGCGGGAATCAATAATCCCCGACACCAGCAGCACTCCGTTTCCCTCCATAAACGCCCCCACTTGGGGCGCCAGTCGGATGATTACATCCGCGACAATGTTGGCGCAGACCACCTGATAAGTCCCGGACACCTTTTCAGTAAGATCGCCGCAAAGATAGATCGTTTTATCCTCTACCCCATTCATGGCGGCGTTCTCCCCCGCCACCCGGACGGCAGTTCCGTCAATATCCACCCCTACAGCCTGGGAAGCCCCCAAAAGGACCGCCCCAATGGACAGGATCCCGCTGCCGCAGCCAATGTCCAGCATTTTACATCCTGGAGAGACATACCGTTCCAGCATGGCAAGGCAAAGGCGGGTAGTCTCATGGGTCCCGGTTCCAAAGGCCATCCCTGGGTCGAGCTTCATCATCACATCGCCAGGTTCCAGGCTGCAGGTTTCCCAGGAAGGGCAGATTACCACATGGCTGCCCACCCGCAGGGGATGGTAATACTTTTTCCAGCCAAAGGCCCAGTCTTCCTCTTTGATCCCATCGGTCCGCAGCGCATAAGGGATGTTTTCTGATTCCAGCCGCTCCCGCAGGAAGGATACCGCCTCCGAGGGGTTGGCGTCGGGGCTGATATAAAGATGAATCACGGCCTGACTGCGGTCCCTTTGCAGAAGTTCCTCATCAATCAGGTCAATGTGGGCGATCTTTGGGGCTTCCTCCAGTAGGTCGGAGTAGTCTTCTATATATATGCCGTAAGGGACCGCCATCTGGGCAATTGCAGAGGCGGCCTCTGTATAAGAAACGGGGATTTCAATTTGTATTTCTGTCCACTGCTGCATAGCTGCGCCGTCCTTTCTGTTCTGTATGTTTGAGGGAAACGCCTGCGGTCTATTGTACCATATCTGCAGAAAAATTGCCACTGGAGGCGCGCAAAATTTGTAATGGCGCAAAGGCGTACTGCAAATAACGGCGCGGCAGGGCCGGGAGAACCCGGTCTGCCGCGCCGTGCAGGATCAGCCGTGCATCATGCAGGCGACAGTGTCCACCATATCCCCAATGGTGTGAAGGGCATGGTTAGCTGTGCGCTTTAGTTTTCTGCGTTTAGCCTGGGGGGAGTGGGAGGCCATATAGGCGGCAGTGCCGATGGCGGCGGTCAGGACCAGGCCGGAGACCGCGGATGAAATGGTTCGATTCATGACAGATACCTTCTTTCACAATATACACCGGAAATAACCGGCTGTAATAATTTGCTCTACCTGCCCATCTCAAGGGATAAGTAGGCCCGGCAAATTATTGTGATAATTTGCTCTACCTGCCCATCTCA
>CATJCP010000046.1 GCA_949737515.1 uncultured Oscillospiraceae bacterium
GGCTTCTCCCGCATCCTTTAAAGTGCCCAAACTGGCGGCTTTCAGATAAGCGTTGATAAACCCATCGATTTCGCCGTCCATCACCGCGCCGATGTTGCCGGACTCAAATCCTGTCCGGTGATCCTTGGCCAGGGTGTAGGGCATAAATACATAGGAGCGTATCTGAGAGCCCCAGGCGATCTCCTTCTGCACACCCTTGATGTCCTCAATCTTCTCAAAATGTTCCCGCTCCTTAATCTCCACCAGCTTGGAGCGGAGCATCCGCATGGCCACCTCCCGGTTTTGAATCTGGCTGCGCTCGTTCTGGCAGGCCACCACAATGCCGGTGGGAATATGGGTGATACGGATAGCGGATTCGGTCTTGTTGATGTGCTGGCCGCCTGCGCCACTGGAGCGGTAGGTGTCGATCCGCAGGTCCTTTTCATCGATTTTCACTTCCAAATCACTGTCGATCTCCGGCATGACCTCCAGGGAAGCAAAGGAGGTGTGCCGCCGTCCGGAGGCATCAAAGGGGGAGATGCGCACCAGCCGGTGAACCCCTGCCTCGGATTTCATGTAGCCATAGGCGTTGGTTCCCTCCAACAGAATCGACGCGCTTTTGATGCCTGCCTCGTCGCCCTCCAGCAGATCCAGGAGCTTCAGCTTAAAGCCGTGGCGCTCCGCCCAGCGGGGATACATCCGGTACAGCATCTGGACCCAGTCCTGGGCTTCGGTTCCGCCCGCCCCCGCGTGGAAGGTGAGAATGGCGTTTTTAGCGTCATATTCCCCTGTGAGCAGGGTGGAGAGCTTCTGCTCCTCCAGCAGCGCTGCGATTTTATCGGAGCTCTCCTTTAAGGCTGGATATTCGCCGGTCTCCTTCTCTTCAATGGCCAGCTCTGCCATAGTCAGGGTGTCTTCATAAAGGGCCATCAGCTCTTCATAGGCGCTGATCTTGCCCTTGACCTGGCCGGTCTGCTGCAGCACCTTCTGGGAATTTTCTGTATCATTCCAGAAGTCCGGGTCCGAGACACGTGCTTCCAGCTCTTCCAGCTGCCGCTTCAGCCGCTCAATCCCCAGCGCTTCCGCCAGGTTGGTAAGCTCCTGCTCTAAGCCGAGCAGGAATAACCGGAGTTCTTCTAATTCTAACATTCTTGACAGCCCCTCCTGTACAGGCGACCGCCCTCCCCGGGGGAAGTCCGCCGGGAGGGCCTGTTTACGGTAATTTTTGTATGCCTTTCTATTATAGGGGGATTGGAGGAAAAAAGCAAGGGCCAAGCCTGGTTTTTAGGGGATTTCAGCGTTTTTTAAGGCATTCCAGGTAAAGCGCTGCCCTGCAGGCCCCTTCCTCCCCTCATATTCCCGGGGTTTCGATAATATAATGGAATCAAAAAGGAGGGAACGATCATGGCAGCAGTAAAATTTTCGGAAACCAAGGAACCCCTTTCCACAAAACGTCCCCACAATTTTGTCATGGAGGGGCGCAAAAAGCTCAGTATCACCGCTGTACAGGATGTGGCGCTCTTTGACGAGACCCATATTGTCCTGAACACGGACATGGGAGAGCTCACCCTGGGCGGGCAAAACCTCCATATAGATCATCTCAGTGTGGAAACCGGAGAGATTAAAATCGAAGGCAGCATCGACAGCGTCAGCTATGATGACAATCCAGCCCCCAGAGGCGGCGGAATCCTGGCGAAGCTGTTCCGATAGACGGAAGACGGGGAACCGCATAGGGGGGAAGTAAATTGGAATTCGCATGGCAGCAGACCGCCATTTTTCTTTGGTCTATGGCGGTAGGCGCGGGAATTATGATGTGTTACGACGTATTCCGGATCCTGCGGGCGGCGTTTCAGCCCAATGATGTGTGTATTTTTATAGAGGATGTGATTTTTTTCGTCATCGCAGGTCTCGCCACCTGGTTTTATCTTCTGGAAAGCTGCCATGGGGAGCTGAGGGGCTTCGTCATGGTGGGGGAGGGGATTGGAGGACTGCTGTACTTCCTCACAGTGGGGAGGGCAGTGATGGGAGTAGCCAGGCCTCTGATCCGCTTTTTCCAGGGGGTAATTGAAAGGCTGATTCTCCGCCCGGCCAGGTGGATGTGGAAGGTGTTCCAAGGCCTTCTCCAGGGTCTGGCGAGGATGGGAAAGAGGCTTTTAAGGGTGCTGGCAAAGATCTTTGGAGTGGACAGAGCCAAGAAAGTTCTCCAAAACAGGAAAAAAATAAAGGAAAACACGAAAATCCACTTGCCAGAAGGGCGCAATCTATTATATAATCTATATGTTATATGTTTTTCCCGGTTTCGTCCCGGCACATCGTCCCATAAGGGGAATCAAACACAAGAGGTGGAAAAAAATGAGGAACCCCCAAAAAACCCCTAAGGCTCCTGACCGTATGGCGGGCTGGGTCCGCGCAGTGCGTATCGTCGTTTTTATTGCCGCCGCCTACCTTCTGGTGCAGCTGACCCAGGTCCAGATCAGTATTTACCGGCAGAGGCAGGTTCTGGAGGATCTGAACCTCCAGTGCCTTGACCAGAAGGCGGAAAACGACAGCGTGGAACGGTATCTTTCCATGCAGGACGACACGCAGCTTGTGGAACAGATTGCCAGGGAAAAACTGGGCTTCGCATATCCAGATGAGGTTGTGTTTATCGACGCAGCCGGCAGCTAGCCGAGAGCATCGGCCTGTTGCGCCGATACCATTTTAAGGAGGACATTTTTAAAATATGCAGGTTGCAATCGGAGAAATCGTTGAGGGTAAAGTAACCGGTATCACAAAATTTGGGGCGTTTGTGGAGCTGCCCGGCGGTAAAACAGGGATGGTCCATATTTCAGAAGTCGCTCCTGTTTATGTCAAGGAAATCAAGGACCATCTTTCTATGGGCCAGGAAGTTCGGGTGAAGGTTCTGGCGGTCAGCGAAGAGGGGAAGATCAGTTTATCCATTAAACGGGCTATGGATCTTCCTCAGGGCCAGCAGAGTCCCCAGGGGAGAGAGGGAAGAGGAAACGACTCCAATGCCGGCGGCCATAGGGGCCCTAGGCAGGGCGGCAGACCCAGGTTCCATTCCTCACCGGCTCCAGCGGTCAGCAGCCCGGCTGGATTTGAGTGGACCCCCAGGAACCGGAACGAGAATATGTCCTTTGAGGATATGATGGCGAAATTTAAACAGTCCAGCGACGATAAGATGTCGGATTTGAAAAAATACATGGACGTTAAGGGCGGAAGCCGCCGGGGAAAATAACTCTGGGGCGGAGCCGCTGGAACATAGAGAAAGGGGACGGATCACGGAGGGTGAACCGCCCCTTTTTTCCTGTTCTGAGAACCAAAAGACAGGAGAAAGGAAATATATGCTGTTTTACAACGGGAATCTGATGACAATGGAAGGGGAGGGCCTGGGGCGGATCCCCAGGGGATGGCTACGTGTTGAGGGGAAACGGATACAGGGCCTGGGGCCGATGGAAGGTCTGGAAAGACGCACCGGCGAGGATGAGATTGATTTAAGGGGCGCGCTGGTGCTGCCAGGATTTGTGGACGCCCACAGCCATATCGGCCTGTGCGAGGACAGCTTGGGCTTTGAGGGAGAGGACGACAACGAAGACACCGACCCGGTCTCTCCCCAGCTGCGGGCTATAGACGGGATAAATCCCATGGAGCGCTGCTTTTCTGAGGCGCTGGCAGGAGGCGTTACCACAGTTGCCGTCTGCCCTGGGAGCGCCAACCCCATCGGGGGGCAGATATGCGCCTTAAAGACTGCTGGGCGACGGGTGGACGCTATGAGCCTGGGAGACAGCATTGGAATCAAGTTCGCCCTTGGAGAAAATCCGAAAATGTCCTACAACGCCAAGGCCCAGGCCCCCATTACCCGCATGGCCACCGCATCGCTGATTCGGGAGATGCTGAGGAAAGCCGCGGAATACGCCGAAGCCATGGAGAGGGCCAGTGAGGATGAGGATTGCGATGAGCCGGACTATGACGCCAAATGCGAGGCTCTCCTGCCGCTGCTCCGCCGGGAGAAGAAGGCCCACTTCCACTGTCATCGGGCGGATGATATCTTCACAGCCATACGCATTGCCAAGGAGTTTTCCCTGGATTATGTCCTGATCCACTGTACAGAGGGCTACTTGATCGCAGACGAGCTGTTAGAGGAGAAAGCTGAGATTGTCACCGGGCCGTTGTTCGGCGCCAGGGGAAAACCGGAACTGTCCCACTTTACTGCCCGGAATCCAGGGGTGTTGGCGGCAAAAGGGATCCCGGCGGCCATCTGCACCGACCATCCGGAGGTGGTGCAGCAACACTTAGCGCTTTCAGCGGGATTGGCGGTTAGCGAGGGGATGGACCTTGTCCAGGCCTTGCGGGGGATCACTGCTGTTCCGGCAGCCATCTGCGGACTGGAGGGACGGATAGGTTCCTTGAAGCCAGGGAAAGACGCGGATTTTCTGGTGTACCGGGGAGATCCTCTGGCCTTAGGGAGCAAACCGGAGGAGGTCTGGGTGGATGGTGTGCAGAGGTGGAAAAAATAGACGCGCCTGAAACAAATAAAAGGATCAAAAAATGCGTTGAGATGTGGAAAAGGAGGTTATTCCCATGAAAAAAGTCATTTTAGGCGGTTTCCTTTTTGTCGGCGGGGCAATTATGTTTTCGGTCGGCATACTTGGAATTGCTGATGTACAGGTAGCCGCACATATGATGAAAATGCCCCAGTATCTTGGGATTATTTCGATGATTGCGGGCGTCGTTCTGGGGGTACTTGGATTGAAGGATGAAAAATAGAAGGAGA
>CATJCP010000047.1 GCA_949737515.1 uncultured Oscillospiraceae bacterium
CCCAGTTGTAAAAGAGGCCATCCGCTTTGTGACGGCAGAGCAGATTGATACAGTGCTGGACACTGCCCTGATACGGACTGAGGGGGCAACGCTTATAGAACAGATAGAAGAGGAGCCGCGGCAGACGATTGTCCCCCCGCCGGTAAAACCTCAGCCGGTGGCTGTAAGCTGATCTGTCTGGAAAAACAAACCTGAAACCCAATTTGGAAGCCCTCTCTTTTTCAAAGGAGGGCTTTCTTCATTATAGCAATCAATTGTCCATCCCATTTTGTGGGTAACAATTTCGAGGATTTCTATAGAAATTAGGACGGCAAAGGCCGGTCTGAAGCAATTGCTTTTTATACATCAAACTCCGTTGGAAAAGGAGAATATATCAGATGAATTACCATAATGTAGCCTTTGAAACTTCCTTTGGCCTTTCCAGCCAGCTTCCGCCCTCCGATCTTCCGGAGATTGCCTTTACAGGGCGCTCCAATGTGGGGAAGTCTTCCATGATAAACCGGCTTTTTAACCGCAAGCGCCTTGCCAGGGTCAGCGCGACTCCGGGAAAGACCGCAACCATCAACTTTTTCCGGCTGGAGGGAATACGGTTTGTTGACCTGCCGGGATACGGCTATGCCAAGGTTTCCAAAGGGGAAAAGCAGCGGTGGGCTGGGCTGATGGAAGGGTATTTTAATACCGGCCGAAGCATCGAGCTGGTCTTCCAACTGGTGGATATGCGCCATCCGCCTTCCAAAGATGATTTACAGATGATTGATTTTTTGATTCAGAATGAGCTCCCCTTTGTTGTTATCCTTACCAAAAAGGATAAGCTTTCCAAGAGGGAACAAAGTGAAAGAATGGAAGGGTTGAAAACAGAGATCCCCTATGCGGACCAGATCACCATGATCCCCTTTTCCGCGGAGACGGGGGAGGGGCTGGAGGAGATCAAGCAAATCATAGACGAGATTGCCGAAGAGATCAGCAGCGACGAAGAGAACTAAAGAACCACAACGGGGGGTTGGCAGAATCTGCTGCCAACCCCCCGTTTAAAATCTCCAGGGAAGTTATTTGAGG
>CATJCP010000048.1 GCA_949737515.1 uncultured Oscillospiraceae bacterium
GAAGAAAGCCCGCCTAATGGGGCTGCCCGCCCGAAGCTGGTTCCAATCCCAATCTGATACCACCCCCGAGGCAATTCCAGCGGGCTTTTTATTTTGAATATTGACGAAGTGGCTAGTTATCAGTCTCTTAGGCAAGGTTTTTGTTATCTTTAAGCCTGCTGGGGTATTTCGCGTCTGCGGACGCGACCAGGGGGCTTTTGAGGAAAGCCTCCTGGACCCGAAACCTTTTTAATCCGCCTTAGCTTGTACTCATCTTAGCTTTCTCCCGCAAATTAGCTTTATCGAACCCATATTCTATATAAAGTTCCGGTCTTCTGCCATCTATCCGCGCAGAACGGTAAAGGGAAGTTTGAGACAAATCCAGCTTACATTCTATCAAAGCAGGAACATCATGAGGGCCGCAGGCAGGTATTTCCCCATTAGGTGCAATTACGCTGCTGGGTGTGCGGGGGGATTCGATCGTCCCCCACGCCGGAACCGCCATAGCAGCGGCGGCAAAAATCCCGTTTTCATAGGCACGAGCGCGCCCGTACAAATCCGCCTCCCAGCCCCAGGTGAGGCAAACGACAATCTGCGCGCCCATCAGGGCCATGGAACGGGCGGTTTCCGGGAACTGCATATCCCAGCAGACGCACACTCCAAAGCATCCAAAATCCGCCTGCTGGACACATAAAGCGTTTCCGGGGGTAAAAACCTTAGACTCGTCCCCCGCCAAATGGGTTTTCCGGTAAACCTGCCTTAGCTCCCCCTCCCGGTCGAAAACCAGCGCGGCATTATACGCCTTCCCGTTTTCCCTGTACCCAAACCCTGCCACAAGCCATGACCCAGCACAGCGGGCGGCATGGGAAAGGGCTTCTATTTCCCAGCAGTCCAAAGTGGGATACAGCAAAGCGTCCTCCGCCCGGTTACTATCAGCGGTTCGGATATAATTGATACACTCGGTTGTTACAAGCAGGTCAAATTCCCGTCTTTCAGCCTGCTGCAAAAGCTGTAAATTCTGCCGAACCTGCTGTTCCTGTAAAAAACGGCACTGATCCGATGTCAAGGTAAATTCCGGGTTCAGGAAATCATACATCGCGTTGTGCTTAGTCTGCACCAGCCCTATTTTCATACAATCCCATTCCATTCCTCCTGCCAGGGGATGGTAAGGATTCCGTCCTGGCAGATGACAGGCAGGATGGAATAGCCGGATTCCCTTAAATTGTCCGGGTTCCAGTGATCCAGCAACAAGTACCATTGTCCCTTTGCCTGGAAAACCGCCGCGCTCTGCGCCCCGAAGGTAGTATGGGAGTCTGGCCCGGTGCAGGGATCGTCAATCAGCCGCCAGCTTCCAAGCAGAGAATCAGCCGCTGCAAACAGCATTGTATTAGGCTTCCATCCAGTACACCCGCTGGAAACCATAAAATACTTTCCGTCCTGGAAAAACACCGCTGGGGCCTCCCGCGCCTGGTCAATCAAAATTTCCTTCCCGTTCCCTGTCAAGCAGGTATAATCCCCATCCAATTCCCAGATACGC
>CATJCP010000049.1 GCA_949737515.1 uncultured Oscillospiraceae bacterium
GGCTGTAGCCCAATATTTTGACGCGGCAGCAGACGGGGTGAACAATCCCAAAAATGTATCCAACTTTATGGTAGGGCAGATGTTCCGCCGTATGCCCACCGAGGAAGAAAAGGAACGCTGCTCGATTGTCTCCACAGTACCACCTAAAAATCTCAATGAACTGGTGAAGCTGCTGGACGGCGGCAAAATCCGCATGAACCAGGCGAAAACCGTATTGGAAACCATGATGGATTCCGGGAAAGCACCCTCTGAGCTGATTTCCGCTGAGGATATGGCAGGGGTAAACCAGGATGACCTTTTGGAAATATGCCGGAAGGTTATCAGTGAAAACGTGGCGAATGTGGCGGATTACCTTGGCGGGAAGGAACGGGCAATCCAGCCCATGATTGGGGCTGTTATGCGTGCCACCAAGGGGAAGGCTGACGCAAAAGTCGCCCAGCAGATACTCAAACAGATTATGGCGGAAAAATAGATTTTTGACAGCGGGAAAGGGGGAGTATAGAAAGTGCCTGCCTTGAAAAACTTTTTAAACGGGGATGGACAGCTAAAAATTTTCCCCGCAAAGCGCAAAATGAAGCTGGAAGCCCTGTTTTACCTTGCGGAGAAATTTGAGAAGGGGAAAGAGTACACTGAAAAGGAAGTAAACGCCCTTCTGAACCAATGGCATACCTTTGGCGATCCTGCGACCCTCCGGCGGGAGCTGTATGACTTCCGCTTCCTTGGGCGGAGCCCGGACGGGAGCCGCTATTGGCTGGAAGAACCACAGCCGGTTAGAGAATAAAACATAATAAAAACCGCCGCTTTTCAAAACGGCGGTTTTTATTATGATTTTGATTGAAGGAGGGAAAGCCATTTATATTCTTTACGACAGTCAAGAATATACTCTACATAGACAATATCGTCTTGTATCTGGTAAATGACAAGGTACCATTTAGAGACAAACATTTTATGATATTTATTTGGAGGAATAAAAATTTCATCCAGAAATGGAAAACGCTGCGGCATACGAGAAAGTGTGCGTATGGCATCTGAAATTTCTTTTCTTTTCTCCCTTGCTGCCACCTTGTTGACCTGTGCCATAAATAATATATGCTCTCCCAGCATTTTTTTAGCTCTTTCAGAAACAATCACTTTATATTTTCTATTTTCTTCCATGTCTATGCCTCTTCAATGATGGATTCAAGATAGGCGTCAAGCTCATCAATGGTACATCCCATTTTTCCCATCCTTCTGTCCTCCTCAACGGCAAGGAGTTCTTCTCTCAGCTTCAGCATTTTTTCCCGTTTATTATAGGTGTCAATGTCCATAACAACCAAATCGCCCTCGCCGTTTTTGGTGAGAAAAACAGGCTCTCCCGTACTCCGGCACATTTCAGCGATTTCATTGTAGTTTTGACGGATAGCGGCTGACGGGCGGATATTCATAGTAGCACCTCCAGTTGGATTTTAATAGTAATATTCTAACTATATTATAATCATTTTATACTATAAAGTCAATGTAAAAATTTCAAGCCAGCCTGATGAAAAGCTGGCTTGAAAAATAAATAGTTACCTGGCAAAAACCGGGGCTAAATCAATCACACAATCCTGTAAAACATTGACCTTTATCTTATCATCATTCACAGCAAAATCCCGCGCAATATAAGCGTTGTTTTCCAACAAAAATGACTGCACAGACTGGTCGGAAGGATCGACAATCCAGTATTCCCGGACGCCTGCCCGCCGGTAAAGGTTGAACTTGGTAATCCGGTCATGCCGCCGGGAGGAAGGGGAGAGGATTTCAATTACCAGGTCAGGCGCGCCCTTGCAGCCGATGTCATCCAGCTTTCGGGGATCGCATACAACGGATAGATCAGGTTCTACCATTGTAACGGTATCCATGGGAAAATCATCCTCCCGCTCGAACAGCCGGACGGCAAAGGGGGCGGCATAAACTTCACATTCCTTCCCTTTCAGGTATTCGTGGAGCTGCCCGAACAGCTCGCCGCAGATTTTTTGATGGAGCCTGGATGGGGGAGCCATCATTTCTGGTATTCCATCAATCAGTTCCATGCGCTGCTGTCCATCCCAATCTAGTATATCAGCTAAAGTATACAACCGCTCTTGGGGCATCGGCATCATCCCCCTTATTGGAACAGTTCCGCTTTTTCCATCCCAAATATTTTACCAAGCAGGTTTGCCGGGAATCGATCCAGTTTTTCATTGTATTCTTCTGCAAGCTGGTTATAAGGGTCGTTGCCCATGGTGATATTCCGGGATTTCATCTCCGCGTTTAAGGACTGCCGGTACTGTTCATCCTTTTCAGACAGCTCGATGGTACCCAAAACCTCATAAAGCTGAGTGAAGACTGTCCCCAGTTCTTCATTTGCTGCGTATTTGGCGGCAGGGCCTTTCGCAGAGTTTAAAGACTCTGACGCTTTGAGGACAGACTGGATCGCTTTGCTGTCCTCCGCCATGTACCGTTTGGCAACCGTAGCCAGGTTATAGGCTGCAGAAGCCCTTGCGTCCAAATCTGCCTGAATGGATAAACCATCCTTTTCCGCGCCCTCCTGGAATTCTACAGCTACTTTATCGTACATCCGGCTCATGGTGTTTGTAAACCCCAGCGGGACCGATAAAACCACCGCCGCTGCCAGCACGATGCAGGCTGTCTTGGCCTCTTTCCCCAAAACCCTTTTTTCTGCCATGGGCATTCTCCTTTAACAAGCGGCAGACAGCTGTCAGCCGCGGATATCCAACAGCTTCTGCCGCAGTTCGCCTTCGATCTGACGCAGTTCTGTCTCAGCCTGGCGACGTTTTTCCCGCCCGTCTGCCTGGATGCGGCTGACCTCCTCCAGGGTGTCTATCAGCTGCTGATTGGTATATTTCAGCGTTTCAATGTCCACTACGCCCCGTTCCGCCTCCTTGGCAGTGGCGATGGTGGACATTTTCAGCGTATCGGCGTTTTTCTTTAACAGCTCGTTGGTCATGTCGGTGACAGCACGCTGGGCCTCCATAGCCTGCTGGGAGTGGGTCAGGCCCATTGCAAGGACCATCTGGCTCTTCCACAGGGGGATGGTGTTGACGATGGTCGACTGTATTTTTTCCGCCATAACGGTGTCGTTGCTCTGCACCAGACGGAGCTGGGGGCCCATTTGGATAGAGACCATCCGGGTCAGCTCCAGGTCATGGAGCTTTTTGTCAAACCGCTCGCACAGGGCGGCCAGGTCGTTGGCAGCCTGCGCGTCCTCTGGCAGCCCGCTGGCCTTGGCCTTGGCGATCTTCTCCTGGAGTTCGGTGGAGCGGACTTGGTTCAGCTTCTTTTTTCCGGCCAGGATGTACATGGAAAGCTCTTTATAATAGGTCATATTCATGGAGTACATCTTATCCAGAATTGCCACGTCTTTGAGAAGCTGGACCTTATGTCCCTCCAAGACATCCACAATTTTATCGACATTGGCGTCAACTTTGTCGTATTTCATCTTCAGGGTGCTGAGGCGGTTGGAGGTCTTCTTGAAAATTCCAAAGATACCCTTAGAATCCTCCTCTGTGGCGTCAAAGCTCTTCAGCTGGTTGATCAGCCCCACCACCTGTTCGCCGACCTCTCCCAGGTCCTTGGTCTGGACGTTGGCAAGGGCGCTTTCGGAGAAACTGGCCACCTTTTGCTGTGCGCCCGCCCCGTACTGGAGAATCATCGCCGCGTTGGCAATGTCGATTTTGCCGGAAAAGTCGTCGATCATTTTCCTCTCCTCCGGCGTGAAGGCGCTTTCATCCAGCTCTACTGGCTCCGCCGCCGGCTTTTCCTCTTGTTTCTTCTGTTCTTCCTGGCCGAAGGGGTCCAAGGTCAACGATGGAGCAGGCGTGTCTTCCATAGACAGTTTGATTTCTTCCGACATTTCAATTCCTCCTGTTTTTCCTCATATTTGGGGCTGACGCCCGATGCAATATTATTATAAAGAGTTCATGCTTATTTTCCCTTTGCGGACGGCTGCTCTGTGGAAAAACCGCCCGCCGAAAGCCCCTCCTGGGCCAGCATGGTTTCCAAAACCGTGATGTCCGAGGAGATATCCAGGGCATCCTCCTGAAACAGGTTGTCAAGCTGTTTTTCAAATGCGGCGATAATGGTGTCCATCATCATCTCCACATCGTGCATGGAGGACTGGATATTTTCGCCCTTGATCCCCTGTTTATCCAGGGTTTCATAGGCTTTCAAGAGCTTTAAAGTTGTAGGAAGGTAATAGCCCATGAATTTTCGGATCTGGGGCATTTTCTTCGGGTTCTGGAGGATGTGGTCGAAAATCTTCCGGGTAACGTCCTCCAGGCGGTAGATTTTTTCGGAAAGGATGGGGTCGGGAATGCCATCATTGACCTCCCGTATCTGCCGGAGGTATTCCCGCCCTTCGACGATCACCCGGTCCATGGCGTCGTCGCCGGTCTCCTCCTGCTGGACAGGCTCTTCAATCATCTCTGTCTTGCCGGGGAATATCTTCCGGAAGGAGAAGTAGGCCGCCAGCGAGACGCAGGCTACAATAAAAAAATCAGTCAGCCGGTACAGAGGGAGCAGAAGTGCATAGATGACCCAGCTCGCTGCTGCCGCATAAAAGGGGATGGGAGACGGGCGGATTACTTTGACCTTAGTCTCCTCCGGCTGGATACTGAGGGAGCGGGATTTTTTTTCTTTCATTGGGTGTAACACCTGCCTTGTTTATTTGCAGGGACACCGCTATGAGGGTGCGGGAGGTCCCTTGATTTACAGCATATCTACATTGTAAAAGGAATCAGAAAGACTGTCAAGGAGTTTCCATGAGAAGGGGAGGGATTCACATAAAATTTACAGCTTGCCCTTGGAAACTATCACAGGATAAACATCTAAGCTTCACATAAGGCTGATATTTTATAACACATAGGACAGAAGCAAAGCAGCCTGTTCCAATTGCATAATTAAGGAAAGGATGAGACACAGATGGCAAATAGCACGGCAGAAATGGGAAAGGGTGCGGAGCTCTTGAAAAAACCGAGGAACGGTAAAAAAGGAAAGATGGCATTAGGCATGGCGGCTGTTTTGGCAGCGGGCGTAATGATATATCAAATTTCTGTTTCCATGAAGGATGAAAGCATATCAGAGTCGAAAACCATTTATAAGGAATCAAAAGTATCCCGCGGGGATATCACTGTAGGGGTCAGCGAAAGCGGAACCACATCCCTGGAAACCCTTATGCACACCTTTTCCGTAAATACAACGGTAGATGAAGTGCTGGTAAAGGCTGGACAGTATGTGGAAAAAGGGGATATCCTGATAAAACTGGATTCCTCCGACATTGAGGAAGAACTGACAGAGCTGCAAAACAGTTACCGGACAGCCAACGTAAAGTCCCAGGAACAGCTCCTTCAGCAAACCCTGACCAAAACCAATGCGGAATCAGTACGCAGGGAATCCCTTGCAAAGACAGATGCAGCAGGCTTGGAATACGATCTTTCCATAGACGATAAGACGTTAACCGTATTATCGGCGGAAGACAGCGTCAAAACAATACAGGAGCAGATTAAATATTATCAGGATTTATTGGACGCAGAAGATGAGGACGATTTGCGGGAAAAATATGGTCTGGATGATATTTTGGATGAAATAGATTCGCTGGAAAGCGATATCTCTTATGTAAACAGCCAGATCCGGGCTTTGCAGAATACTTCATCCTCTGGATGCAGCGGGTGCAGCAGCAGCCAATATGTCCCCCATGACGGCGTATCTGTTTCAGAACTGGAGGACGGGAAGGGGGACGCCGAATATTCCTACCGGCAGTATAAAGCTTCCTTTCAGGAGGCGGCAGGCAATATAGACGGCTTTACCGTCCAACAGCTAACTGCTGCCCTGGAAGCGGATATCCAGCCTGACGGGCTTTCAGACAGCCAATGGGAATCCATCCAGGATATTTACCAAAAGTGGCAGGATAATTATGAACTGTACCAGCAGTATGTTGATACGATTGTACATGTGTCCGCAAACGACAACGGTTCCACCCAGCTTGCAAATCTGAAGACCCAGCTTTCCAGTTTGGAAAGCCAGCTTGAACAGGCGGAACGCAATTGGGATACCCAGTCAGAAAAGTTTGAACAGGAATACGACGATGCAGAAGACCAGATAGAAAGCCTTGAAAGCCAGCTAAAAAGCGCGGAGATTAAATACCAGCAGGCGTTTTTAAACCAGCAGCTAAATTCTATTACAGCGGAAAACGACAGGATCAGCAGCCTTTCCGGGGCCGAGAACGCCGAGATAACCTACCAGCTTGCCCTGCTCCAAGCAGAAAGCAGCGTCCTTTCTGCGGAAGACGAATTAACTACCCTCCAAAATAAAATAGCAGAAATGCAGGACGCGCTGAATGATTGTGAAGTAAAAGCCAGGTGTTCCGGGCTGGTTATGAGCGTAATGGTAAACGAAGGGGATGAAATTACCGATAATACGACCCTTGCCATTGTTTCTAAC
>CATJCP010000050.1 GCA_949737515.1 uncultured Oscillospiraceae bacterium
CCGCCTCTTCCCGCTCCTTTCCCGGTTGTTCGTGATCTTCTTGCGGTCTATGCACTTTGACGAGGGGAGCGAGGAATTTTCGTAGTTGTGGTTGACCTGGGCGGCTTATTACCCCTCTTTGGATAATGCTCCTGCAAAAAGTGCCAGCGCCTGGTTCTGCTTTTCAATCAGAAGTTCCTGGGCTTTGATCTGTTCCCTGCATACATCCAGCTGTTCTTCTAAGACCCGGATGTACCGTTCCTGCTTCTCGATAAGTCTTTTTTCAGAATCTTCCTGCTTCATCTCATATCCTCCATAGATTCACTATAGCAGAAAACATGGAAAAAAGCGAATATGGATAACTTTCTGTCTTGGTAAGGATTACCTGGTTGAATCTTATGGAAGAACCCGCCCACACAAGCAGGCGGGGATGAATATAAGGAGAAGACAGCCGATTCAGGGGTAAAGAAAACCGGCTGTTCCAGAAAATCAGACCGATATCCACATTTTCCCAAATTCAGTCGGTTTGGAGTGGATAACTATTTTTTAAAATTCAGCATTTTGCACAATCATCAGTTATATTTCCCCACTCCGTGAAAAGTAACCACCACTTTACAAGTTTCAAATCATTTACCGGGAAGATACCTAATCAGTTCTTCCGCCTTATCTCTCATGCCCCGCCGGAACCAAACCTCAATCCAGCCATACAAAAAGAACGCAACATAGGCGGAGGAATATGCTGCGGGCATCTCCTGCTCCGGGTCAAAGCCGCACAAATCCAAAATAATGTCTTTGAGAAGATAGACCAATCCTCTCTCGTTTAACAGGGTGTAAAAATCCCGGTTTGCTTCAAAATGCGAAAACACGATTCGTACCACTTCTCTTACCGGAAGGTCAGATGGTTCTTTGCATTTTTCCACCCAATCTTGAAATAACCGCTCAATATATGCTTTGACAATGTCTTCTTTTTCCTCGTAGTTGCGGTAGAACGACGTTCGTCCTACTCCTGCCATGCCGCACAGTTCGCTGATTGAGATTTCATTGATCGGCTTTTCTTTCAGCAGCTCCAGCATGGAGCTGGTAAGATGCTCCACCACATAGGCGTTGCGGCTCTCGTTGCTGAACGGTGATACATTTTTCGGTTTTTGTTCCATTTTTACTGCCCCCATTGACAAGGTTATCTCTTGCTGTTACACTTATTTTGCTGTTACATTTGTTTCGAATTGTAGCACACAAGAAAAGGGGTGTCAAGGAGGGAGTTTCATATGACATTGACGCAGAAACGGCTGGCGATTCTGCTTATCATCGCCGTAATCGGATTTGTGCTGGGGCGGCTGGCAGTGCGGGCCGCTATGAACCTGCTCGTCGGCGGGACGCTGTTCGGGGGGAATTTCTTATGAACAAGACTGTGAAGGAAAAGAAGGTGAAGGCGGTGCCTGTTTGGATGGGTATCCTGGTGTTTCTGCTGGCGTTTGGGGCCGGCATTGCGTCGAAATCCATTGCGCCCGGGTGGATGAAGCAGTATAATGTCGCTTGGAGCGACGAGATCGGCACGCTGAAGGCCGACCTGCCCTATGGGGACGGGGAGGCCAACCGGTTCGACCTGTACCTGCCCGCGGACAGCGGGAAAGGGAGTTATGGCCTGGTGGTCTACCTCCATGCCGGTGGCTTCACCTCCGGGGACAAGGCAGGCGACAGGGACACCCTGGCCTGGCTGTGCTCCAAGGGCTATGTGGCGGCCGGCATCAATTACACTCTGCGCACCGAGGCCAACAGCGCCAGCGTCCTCACCCAGTCCAACGAAATCAAGGCCTCCATTCCCCAGGTGGTCGCCGCGGCGGAGGCGGCGGGCTATCCCATCGACAGGATGACGGTGGCGGGCGGCTCTGCGGGCCACGCCCTGGCCATGATCTATGCTTACCGCGACGGGAAGGACGCCCCCGTCCCCGTGGTGTTCACCTACGGCGCGGTGGGGCCGTCCAGCTTCTACCGGGAGGACTGGGGCATCTTCGGCCTTGACCAGGATACCGAGGAGAGCCGCGTGGCCGCGGCGGGGCTGTTCAGCGCGATGGCCGGGGTGGAAATCACTGCGGAGGAGATAGCGGACGGCTCCTACCTAGAGAAAATGAGGTCTATCGCTGTTGCCGAGTGGGTCGCCTCCAACCCCGTCCCCACTGTGGTAGGCTACGGCGTCCACGACCGAGTGCAGCCCTTCCTGGCCTCCCTGCCGCTCAAGACCGCACTGGAGGAGAACAACGTGGACTTTCAGTTTTTTGAGTTCCCCCACTCCGGCCACGGACTGCAGAACGACAATGCGATTTCCCGGCAGTGGATGGAGGCCATCGAGGAGTATCTGAGCAGGTATATGCCTGTAGAATAAGGTATGTCAGAACATCGGAGGCAAAATATCCGGCCGGTGGCGGTAGATGAATCTTGAGTGCGTGGAGGATCAAAAATGATGAGATTGCTATTGAAAATCCTTAAAATCGCAGGAATCTTTTTCCTGGTCCTGATTGTGCTGATTGCAGCCCTTTTGATTTATCTTTCTACGCGGCCCTTTGTACCGAACAGTTATACAAAAACCGTGGACGCAGGCGGCGAGCTTGAGGCCAAGTACCTGGCACTGGGCGCTTACGAGGTAAAGTACGCCGAAGCGGACGCTCCGGGAGAGTGGAAGAAATTCGAGGCGTACTACCCTTCCGAATTGGAGCAGGGCGAGAGGGCATATCCTGTGGTGGTATTTGCCAACGGCACAGGGGTGTATGCCTCCAAATATAAGGCCCTGTTCAGGTACTTGGCCTCCTGGGGCTTTATCGTGTTGGGCAACGAAGACCCCAGCACCTGCACCGGCGCATCCGCTGATGCCACCCTGGCGTGGCTGCTGGAGGAGAATGATGCTCCAGGCAGCGTTTTTTATCAAAAGGTGGACACGGGGCATATCGGAATTTCCGGCCACTCTCAGGGCGGTGTCGCCGTATTCAACGCAGTCAGCGAACAGCCCCACGGAAATAGGTTCACCTGTGCCGTCAGCCTCTCCCCAACCCAACTGGATCTGGCTGCCGCAATCGGGCTGAACTACGACCCTGGCAAAATGTCCGTCCCTACCCTGATTCTGGCTGCACCGGAGAACGACGTTATTACCCCGGAGGGGGTAAAGAGCCTGTCCGACGCCATCCCGTCGGGGACAGTCGCCGCCCTGCGCCCCGGCATGGACCACGGGAAGATGCTCTACTATGGCGACGGCTATGTGACTGCATGGTTTATGTGGCTGCTCCAGGACGATCAGGACGCAGCAAAGGCGTTTGTTGGCAATAATGCGGAGATACTGAAAAACCCGCTTTATCAAAATCAGCAGATAGAAATGCAGAAATAAGATTTTATTACAAAACTATCTATTTGCCTTAATTCACTGTCGCCTTAACCGCCACAAGCGCTCCGTCTTCTTCTCTGTACTCTACAACAATATCATCACCTGTTTCCGGCTGATGCGTTGAAAGGAGTTCCGTGTCATCAGATAAAGCAAACCAGCTTGTCAGTGATTTCTTTTACTTTCTGCTTTTCTGTTTTTGCGTCTGCCATATTTGATCTTCCTTTCTTTGCATAAAAAAAGACAATCTGTTATGACTGTCTTTCTTCCCGAAAACAGAAAAAGCAGCGAATTGTTTTCTCTAATAAAAACAAATTCACTGCATTACTGTCTGTGTTATTTAGTTACTGTGATTATGCCAGCACAGGCTTTTTTTCTAATGACAGCCTCTACTTCCTCTATCGTTTTTTCAACAATTCTTGCTATCTGCTC
>CATJCP010000051.1 GCA_949737515.1 uncultured Oscillospiraceae bacterium
ATAGGTTCGCCTGCCACAGCGCTGGAAGCGGAAGAAGCGGGACGGTCGGTGAGGGTAAGCCCTGGCGCGGAAGGATTGGCTTCGGGAATATCCGGTTTGGAGGCAGCACTGCTGGAAACGGACAGATCTGCCGTCTCTGCGATGCTGCCACCCAACATATACCACGCCCCAACCCCTGCCAGACAGATCAGCCCAAGGCATGCCACAGTGCCCAGAAGCGCCAGAATGATCTTTCCGGCATTCCTTCCAACGCTTCTGCCCGAATTTCTGCCTCCGGGTGTTTTTCGGTTTTTGGCATTGTCATATTCTTCAAAGTTCCATTTGTAGGGTTCGCCGCTGTTCAGGATAGAAGGGTCCTGCCAGCCGCCCCGGCCTCCGTTTCCAGACCGGTTTTCCGGCGCCTGGGAAGACGCCCCATAAGGGTTGCGGTAGCCGGAGGGATTGTATCCCCCAGCACTGTAGCCGCCGCTGCGGTAACCCTGTTGGGCATTCTGCCAAGGGCTGCCCTGAAAGGGCGGCTGGTTCTGGCCCAGGCCGGAGGAAGGCCCGCTTTCCTCCGGCCTGGGGTTTGGGTTTGTGGATTGATCCCAGCGAGGGGCAGACGGATCGCCTGTCTCGGACGGTTCCTGCTGCTGGCGCGAAGAGAAGTCTGTTTCTTCGCTGTCCCAGTTTTCCTGGGGGCGGTGGGCGTCTCGGTTCTCTTGGGGAACGTTGGGAGACCCTTCCTCTTCTTGTGGGAAGCCGTTGGGGGTGGATGGATTAAAGTCATTCATATTGATAAAACCTCCTCAAATGTACAGCCTCAGGAGGGCAGCTCCTGTTTGAAGGCCCCTATGCAGGATGATCCGTTGCAAAAAGGATACCAAAGCTGTGTGACGGCTGTATGACGAAAGGGGACTCAGCTCTTAAATTTTTCAGTTTTTCGCGCCGTTTTGGAGGACGCCGAGGGGAGGGAAAAGACGAACTGGCAGTACTCCCCCTCTACGCTGTTGACGATGATTTCCCCGGAATGCAGGTTGACAATGGAGCGCACAATGTGGAGCCCCAGTCCAACGCCGTTTTTGTCTAGGCTGCGGGATTTGTCAGTCTTGTAAAACCGGTCGAAGACATGGGAAATTTCCCCCTTGGGGATGCCGGCGCCGGAATTTTTCACTCCGATATAGGTGATTTCCCCTTCTACTATATAGCTGAATTCCAGGTAGCCCCCGTCGTTGACAAATTTGACCGCGTTGTCCACCAGGTTGTACACCACCTGGTGGATCAGGTCCGGGTCCGCGTCCACCAGCACCTTGCCGTGGTCCAGGCCCCGGACGTCCAGGTGTTTACCGTCAATGGCCTGCTCAAAGGTAAAGACTGTGGTGACTACCGTTTCGTTGATATCAAATTCCCGTCTGTGGAGAACCGTCTCTCCGGCCTCAATCCGGGCCAAATCCAGCATAGACCGGACCAGCCGGGACAGCCGCTTGACCTCCTCCGAGACCACACCCAGGTAATGGTCCCGCTTTTCCTCTGGGATCGTTCCATCTAAAATACCGTCGATAAACCCGCCGATGGTGGTCATGGGCGTTTTCAGTTCGTGGGAAACATTGGCCACAAAGCTGCGGCGGGTGGACTCCATGGCCCCCAGAGAGGACGCCATGTTGTTAAAGGCCATTCCCAGCCGGTCGATCTCCGTATACCCCTCCACGGGGATCCGGATGGTAAAATCGCCGTTGATAAAGCTCTGGGTGGCGTCCACCATCTCCCGCAGGGGACGGACAAGGCGGCTGGTTACAAAGTAGATGGCCACAAAGGACACCAGCAGCACCAGAAAGGCGCTGAGCAGGAACATCTGGAGCATCTCCACCAGAAAGGAATTGATGGTATCCGCTGAGATGGAACCAAATAATACCCCTACCTTGGCGCCTCCCGCCTCCAGGGGAATGGCGGCGCAGTAATAGCGGCTGTTGTAGATGCCGCCCATGGTACTGACCTCCTGGAAGCCGCCTTTCAGGGCATCCGCGATAATGCTGCTGTCGATCTGGTTGGACAGATGGTTGCAGTTGGAGCCGTGGGAGCAGATCAGGGTGTTGCCCTCCAGATCAGTGAGGTAGATGTCCGCGTCAATGGCGTTGCCCAAGGCGGCGTAGACGGGCAGGATGGTGCTTTGGGTAACGCCGGAGTAATAGTTCTGCTGATAATTGGTGACAGTGATGCTGGCCGCCTGCCGCAGGTTGCGGTTGAGAAGTTCAAATTTATCCATTTTGAAGTACTGGCCCACCAGCACCATAAAGATGGTGCCCAAAAAGGCGATGGCCCCCAGTATGATGGCGCTGCACACGCTGAAATACTTGGAAAACAGGCTTTGCTGCATGAAACCACTCCTCAGATATCCCTTTACGCTGGAGAACTTGCGGAAGGGGACAGCCGGGCCGCTGATGGCTTTATATAGTCCCCCGTTCATCCGCGGTAAAGATACAATAAGCGGGACGATGCAGGATCGTCCCGCCGTCCGGCGCGAGCAGGCGGGAATTACTCGTGGACTTCAAATTTATAGCCCACACCCCAGACGGTTTTCAGCAGCCACTTGTCTGAAACCCCTTCCAGTTTTTCTCTCAGCCGTTTGATATGAACGTCCACGGTTCTGGAATCCCCGTAATATTCGAAGCCCCAGACCTCGTCCAGCAGTTGGTCACGGGTGTACACCCGGTTGGGATGGCTGGCCAGATGGTATAACAGCTCCAGCTCCTTGGGCGGGGTGTCCACGGCCTTGCCATTTACCTTCAGCTCGTATTTTACCATGTTTACGACCAGTTTATCGTAAACCACCTCTTTGCTGTTGTTCTCTGACGCGGAATTTCCGGTCCGCCGCAGGACAGCCTTGACCCTGGCAACAATTTCCTTGGCGTCAAAGGGCTTTACCACATAGTCGTCAGCCCCCAGCTCCAGGCCCAGGACCTTGTCAAAGGTCTCGCCTTTGGCGGTGATCATAATGATGGGGCAGTCGGACTTTTTGCGGATTTCCCGGCAGACCTGCCAACCGTCCAGCTTGGGCATCATGATGTCCAGCAGGATAATGTCCGGCGGGTTGCTGTTAAACTGGGCCAGAGCCTCCTCGCCGTCGTTGGCGGTGAACACGGTATGTCCTTCCTTTTCCAAATAAAGCCGCAGAAGCTCACAGATATTTTTATCGTCATCTGCGATTAAAATTTTAAATGCCGGCATATTTTTAAACCTCCTTCTTTTTGTCTTACTGTCAAAATCTATTATATACTTCTTTCATTATACAATACTTTTTTGTAGATATGTGAATCTTTTTTTAATGTTTTCCAAAAAGATTTCTATTTCGTCCGTTTCCTTTGAACAAAGTAACCATCCTGTTTTGCCCAGGTTCATTCCGCTGCAAAGCGGGTGATCACGGCCTCCGCAACCCGCAGGCCGTCCACTGCCGCGCTCATAATCCCCCCTGCGTAGCCCGCGCCTTCTCCGCAGGGGTAGAGCCCCTTCATACCCGTTGACTGGAAGTCGCTCCCCCTTAAAATCCGCACCGGGCTGGAGGTCCTTGTCTCCACTCCGGTCATTACCGCCGAAGGGATTCCCTCCCTCCCGCCGGTAAAGCCGGGAATCTGCCGTTCAAACCGCATCAATCCCTCCCGCAGCAGGCCGCAGATCCTCCTGTCAAACAACTGGGAAAGGTCCCCGTTTGTTACGCCTAGGGCATAGGATGGGGAGACGCTGCTGTCCAGTCCCATTTTTCCGTTCAGGAAGCGAATGGCATCTTGGGCAGGGGCCTTCCCACAGCCTCCCCCCAAACGGAAGGCAGCCCGCTCCAGCCCCCGCTGAAAGGCAATCCCGTCCAAAAGTCCCGGCCCAGTCTGCTCCGGCGCGACCGATACCACAAGGGCGCTGTTGGCGTTGGCCTGATCCCTGGCAAATTCGCTCATACCGTTGGTGGTGATGCTTTCCGGTTCCGAGGCAGCGGGGACGACAAATCCCCCTGGGCACATACAGAAGGTGTATACCGCTTCCTCCCCCTGTCGCCAGGAAAGCTGGTATTCCCCCTTGGGGAGCCGGGGATCCCCTGCCAGTCCGCCGTACAGGCCCCTGTCAATGATATCCTGGAGCTGCTCAATCCGCACCCCTACGGAAAAGGCCTTCTTTTCCATGGGTATTCCAAGACTTGCCAGCATTTGAAATGTATCCCTTGCGCTGTGGCCGATGGCCAGGACTGCGGCGTTGGTTTCCAGGGGGCCGGAGGATGTTTCCAGTCCCAATATTCCGGAAGCGTTGGAGCGGATCCCGGTCAGGGGCGTCTGGAAGCGGATTTCCCCACCCAATCCCAGGATTTCTTCCCGAATGGACGCCACCACCTTCCGCAGGCGGTCAGTACCGATGTGGGGCTTGGCCAGGTGCAGGATCTCCTCCGGCGCGCCGTGACGGTGGAATTCCCGCAGAACATATTCGCAGCGATTGTCGCCGATGCGGGTGGTCAGCTTCCCGTCGGAAAAGGTCCCCGCCCCGCCCTCTCCGAACTGGACGTTGGAGCCGGGGGATAGAACGCCGGTGCTCCAGTACCGGTTGACTGCCTTTACCCGTTGGGAAAGGGATTCCCCTCGCTCCAAAATAATGGGCCGGTAGCCCTCCCGCGCCAGGAGCAGCGCCGCGAACATCCCCCCGGGACCAAAGCCCACGATCACCGGGCGGCCCTTTAATGTTTCCCGTCCATGGACAGGCTTTAAAGGCTCCAGCGGCGGGCGCAGCCGGACACAGGGGCCGCAGCGGGAGGAGATTTCCCCTTCCAGGGCAGGGGAGGAAAGCTCTATCCCGACGGTATAGACCCTCCGGATCCCCTTTTGAGACCGCCTGCGGGCGTCCAGGGAGGTCTTCACCGTATAGAATTTTGCCTGAACCCCTTTAGGGATATTGGCCTTTTCCCCAGCAAGGGCGTAAACCTCCTCAACAGGCAGGTCAAAGGGGACGGAGAGATTAGAGATCAGAAGCGGCATGGTCAGAAATCCTTTCTACTTTATATATGACAGACATTGATAAGTAAACCTTTGGAATGCGTCTATGTCGGACAAAAGTCCTTCCCTTAACGCCCTGCCTGTCCGGTCGGCGAGTTCAAACTGCTGCCGGGTGATGTCCCCCTGTTTGAGTGCTTCCTCCAATTCGTCCCGGTCATCCTCTATAATCTCCCCGTCGGGGCAGACGATCAGGTCCAGATACAGGTCGTCGAAGTAGGGGACTCCTTCTCCGTCAACCCCCTGGGAGGCGATGATATCAATATACCAGAAAACAATTTTATCGTTTTCATCCAGAATGGCAGCAATGCAATAGTTTCCCTCTTTGGGCAAAATCGAAAACCGTTGATATCCCGTCTGCCATATTGGGATTTTCTCACCTCTGAAGTCCCAGAACTGTGGTTCGTCAACTTCCAGAACCTGAATCAGGCTGACATATCCGCAGAATAGCGGGGTTTCGATTTTTTGAGTTTGGAATTTTTTCCTTGTAATAGCGGTTATTGAGTTGTAGGATAAATTTTTTCTGGTCATAGAACCGTCCCCTTCTATGTTATATATGACAGGCACTGATAAGTGAACCTTTGGAATGCGTCTATGTCGGACAAAAGGCCTTCCCTTAATGCCCTGCCTGTCCGGCTGGCGAGTTCAAACTGCTGCCGGGTGATGTCCCCCTGTTTGAATGCTTCCTCCAGTTCGTCCCGGTCATCCTCTATCACTTCCCCGTTGGGCCGGACAATTAGGTCCAGATACAAGTCGTCGAAGTAGGGGACTCCCTCTTCGTCGATTCCCTGGGAGGCGATCATGTCAATATACCAGAGGACAATTCGGCCGTTTTCGTCCAGCATGGCGGTAATACAGTAGCTCCCCTCGCTGGGCAGCAGGGAAAACCAACGGTAGCCGGCCCGGCAGACAGTGATCTTTTCTCCCCTGAAATCCCAGACCTGAGGGCTGGATACCTCCAGCATTTCAATCATGCTGACATACCCGCTGAATTCCTGGCGCTGTATTTTCTGAAACCGGTGGTTTTTCCGGGTGATGACCTTCCAGGATTGATAGGACAAGCTTTTTCGTTTCATAGATTTGCTCCTTTTATATTTGCTATTTGGGGCGCTGAATGGTATACTTGTCATAGGACAAAGGTCCCCATTTATGTGCAGAAAGGGATGTTTTTATGAGATTGGAGCACAGCTCCTGGCTGGAGGTTGAAAACTACTTTAAACGCAGAGATATTGTGATGCTGCCCGTTGGGAGCATCGAAAACCACGGCTCCCACATGGCCTTGGGAACAGATATGCTTGTCCCGGATTATATTGCAGGGGAGATTGACAAGGAATTGGACATTTTGATTGCCCCTGCAATGCCCTTTGGCGCGGCAGACCTGCATAAGACTTTTCCCGGGACCCTCTCCATAGGGGTGGACGGGCTGCACATGGTCCTGTCGAAGATCTGCGGGGACTTGTTCCGGTATGGGGCAAGGAAGTATATTTTCCTCAACGGCCACGGCGGAAACAATCCTGCCTTGAGCAGGGTGGGACAGGAGCTGAGCGCCAAAGGGGGCATCTCCGCCCAGCTGAACTGGTGGACCGTGGCAGGGGATCTGAACCCTGCCTGGAAAGGCG
>CATJCP010000052.1 GCA_949737515.1 uncultured Oscillospiraceae bacterium
ATCCAGCTCCCTCACTGGCCTCTCCCCTTCTGCAGGGGCTTCATTGACCGTCACAAGGGTTCCCGCCTTTGCCGGCTGGCCGTTAAGGCGGAAGGGTATCTCCACATATCCCTCCACCGCCTGCTCTACGGTCATAGACGCGTCCAGTCCGGTGACAGCCGGTTCCATGACAATCTCGTCATTTGGCCGCACCGCGGTGGTAATGCTGGCAGCCTGCCCGTTGACCAGGACCGTAGCCGCCGTGGGACGTCCTCCCCGGACAACCTTCCGTTCCCCATCCACTTCAAAGGTCAGTCCCTTTCCGGAACGCCCCAAAAGCTGGTTGCGTTCATAGCCGTTCTGGAGCAGCAGCTCCATAATGTTGGCCGGCTCCCGGGATATAATCTGAATGGGTCTACCGTTGAGGGTGACCGAATACTTACGGTTATTGCGGTTGTTCATAGCGGTAATGGCAATTCCCACCGGCGTTGCAAATTCCGGCCCGCTCACATCCTCCTCTGAAATGACCATCCGCTTCATATAGTTGTTGCCGCCTACGGCGACCTTATTGTCCATCATGGAAAGCCCCTTGGCCACCAGGCCGCAAAGTCCCTCCAGCTTGCTGCCTCCCCCCACCATAAACACAGCGGCGGGAGCCTTCCCGTTGACGTCCATAATCCGGCTGCAGATCTCTGTACACAGATTCTCTACCGCCGGCTGAACCTTCTCCTTCAGCTCCGCAGCGGGAATTTCATAGGAAAAACCCAAAATATCCTCGTAATGGATGGAATTAGCCCCGTCGGAAAGGGCAAACTTCATCTGCTCCGCCATCCGGAAATCCACCAGGCAGCCCTGAACAATGGCTTCGGTGATCTCATCCCCGGCAACAGTGGCCATGGTATAGGCTACCACGCTGCCCCCCTCTGAAACCGCTATGTCCGACGTTCCCGCGCCAATGTCCACCAGGGCCAGGTTGAGCATCCGCAGCTCATTGGGGATGATGGCATTCATAGCCGCAATAGGCTCCAGGGTGATGTTGGCGACTTTCAGGCCGCACCGGGCCATGGAGGCATAAAGGCTGTCCACAACCTCCCCCGGCAGAAAGGTGGCAATGATGTCCACCCGTATCTTCTTCCCGCGGTGACCCTGAAGGGGAGATATGGGATAATCGTCCAGATAATACCGGATCACCGAATGGCCTACATAGCACAGAGGCATATTGGGCTGTTCCCCGGCCAGAAGCTCCTCCTCCGCCTGCTGGATCGCACACATTTCCAACTCCGCTACCTGCTGGCTGTTGATAGGGTCGTTCCCCTCCACCTGCATCTCATAAGTTGCCTTTTGGGTGCGCAGGGC
This sequence comes from uncultured Oscillospiraceae bacterium, assembly GCA_949737515.1. GTDB lineage: Bacteria > Bacillota > Clostridia > Oscillospirales > Ruminococcaceae > UBA1405. The sequence continues at coordinate 1,336 of CATJCP010000052.1, forward strand.
CCGCCCAGCGGCAGCGACATACACCTCGCTGAGCTCTATGCCCAAATCCTCTTCCAACTGCCGGCGGACCTTGGCGGCAGTGTCCGCCACCTCTTCAATATCCTCAATCTGGCCGTCCTTCATAGCGCGGCGGGAATATTCCAGCTGGCGGATTTTGGCAATGTGGAACTGGCTGCCTTCGCTGTGTCCAACGACGCCTATTACATTATGGGTACCAATATCCAGGGCAAAGATCGGATCGTTTTTAAACTGCTGGGCCGTGTTTTCATTTTCCATCAATCATCCGCCTCTCCAGTGGTTCTCCCAGTGGTTCCCCCTGGGGGAATTCCACTCCGCTATTTCAAGGAGTCTTTGCTGCATCGCGAAAGCAAGTAAAAAATTTGTCATCACGCTTGGGACTATTATAACATAAAACGGTGTGAAATGGTATAAAAAATCACAGATTATAAGAATCAATTTTGACAGGCCTGGATTTCAGCCCCGCCTTTCATTATAGCAAAAAATAACAAAATTTCAAACCCAAAATAGAGGGAACGAAGGACTATTTCTGTAAAAATTCCTCCAGACACAGCCCATCCCTGCTCATCTGTCCGGCGGCCTCTGTCCCCACATATCGGAAATGCCACGGCTCCCAGCAAACCCCGGTTACCTCTTCCTTCCCCTGGGGATACCGCAGAATAAAACCATATTCGGCGCAGTGCTCCGCCATCCACTGGGCCGCGGAGGTACCGGCAAAACCGCTGTCCAGCACCTGATAGGCGGGAGTGACAATGTCCACCGCAAGCCCGGTGTGATGCTCGCTGCATCCGGGACGGGCCACCCAGCGCTTCGCCTCTTCTTGGGCCTCCTCCAGAGCAAGCCCCTGGGACTGGTAGGCGGCGGCCTTTCTCTCGTACAGCGTTTGCTGATAGGCCACATTCCGATAACCGGAGCAGACCATAAGTTCTATCCCTTGGGCCTGTGCACCGGCCATCATCTGTTCCAGGGGCTGTTGTATTCGATAATCCACCTGCTCCCCACCGCCGGCAGGTACTAGGGCAACGACAAAATCCTCCGGAAGGGGGTTCAGATCATTGACCAGGATCAGCTCCCAGCAAGACTGGACGTCCTCCGGCTCCGGGACCGTCTCCTCCTGTAAAGCAATGTTTTGAGAGGAGGATATCTGCTGCGCAGCGCTGCCCTCCTGGGGAGGCAAAGCCGCCTGGGAAACTGAACTCTGCTGGGGGACCTGGGGATCCCTTTTGGCGGCCATCACCTGCTCAATGCGGTGGGGGACCAGCAGCACCATTGCGGCCAGCAGAAGGGTCCCCATAGGGCCGCTTTTCTCTATGAGCTTAACAAACTTAATCGCCCTCTCCACCTTTCTCTGTCAATGATGCAGCAGCCTCCTCGCCATCCTGGCCCTCTTCCGTTCTTTTGGGGGATCGGGTCACTGTAGAGGTCACCGGGCGGCGGCTGTTCAGCCTTCTCGCCCTGTCCCCCAGGGTCCGCTTCCGCTGCTTCTGAGCCTGGCTGGGAGTATTTCCCTTGATTTCTGATGAAACCTGCAGAAGCTGGCAGTAGATCGCCGCAATTACCTCATAGAGCTCTGCGGGCACGCTGTTGCCCACCTCCAGCATACAAAGCAGGGAAGCGGCGCTGTCATCCCGGAAAACCGGGATCCCCTTCTGTTCCGCAATATCAATGATCTTCTCCGCCACGCTGCCATACCCGGAGGCAATGACAACCGGCGCCTCATCCCGCTCCGCATTGTATTTCAGGGCAACGGCCTTTTGTTTAGACTTTGACATTCACACCCGTCCTTTTGTAGGGGAGGGACTTAAAAACGTCCATCAGGGAATTGGGACGTTCCAATGGGTCCACCCGGATTTTGTCGAACCGGTAGGAAGTGGCGTTGATGCACCTTTCGATCCGGCCCATGGCATTGCGGAAGGTACGGCAGTACGCCGGAGGGCACCGCAGGGAAAGCTCTATCTTTTTCCCCAGGGTGTACAGCTCCGCCTCAAACTTGCCCATGCCCTCAATATCGAAGACGAGGAGCATATGGATGCAGTCGCCCCGTTCTCCCTTTTCCTGGTCCTTGCCCCGGTCCTCCTCGCCGTTGGGATTGATCCAGATCTCGGCAAAGGACTGAAGCATATTGTACTCCACCGGGACCACAAAGTGGAGCAGGGGCGTAAAGTGGCAGGGAGAGGAAAGGAGGCTTGTGATAATCTTCTCAATCTTTTCCGAGGTGGCGGCGGACATTTCCTCATCGCTGGCCTGCTTGCCCAGGATCTTGGTGAGGATGTCCATGATTTTGGACTGTTCTGCCTCGTCCGCCTCCCGCTTCGCATAATTCTCCCCCTGCAGCTCATAGCGGAAGTCCCGCACCAGGGAGACAAACTGCTTCCGGTCCTCCCCGTTAAGCAGCAAAAACAGAGTCGAGGCCGCCTCCTGGAAAAAGTCCGGATTGTCGTTAAAGCGGGAGAGATTATAAAGGGTCATGGAGCTGATCTTTGCCATTTTGGAGTTGTAAAGCAGGTTGTTTTCCATCTCTTTGAGGATATCCATTGCCTCTGCTTTCAGCTGCACAAAATTCTCCGGAGCGTCCTCCTGCCGGAACCGCAGGGAGAGCTCTGCCAGCCGCTGGGAAATGCTCCGGCTGGGCTCCAGGCTCTGGGAAAGGAACTTCAAGCTGTTGGCCACCGCGCCCAGGGCGTCTCTCTGCCCAGCCAGGTTGTTGATAGACTTGAGCATGTTGGCGACTGCCGCCTGCATCTCGTCCGAAGGGTTTTCAGAGAGCAGCCCCCGGAGATAGTCGAACATCTCCCCCTTAAAGGTCGTGGAGGAGATCTCCTGTTTGGCCATCTCCGCTGCAATATCCTCCGGCTGGATCAGCAGGGAGTGAAACATCTGCTCAATTTCCTGAGTAATGGCTGTGTTTTTGATGGGCAGGAGCTGGACGATCTCCTGGAGGACGTAGATATTTTTTAGGAAATTTACCGCCGAGGCCGGGTCCTTGAGCAGGCTCGCCATCGCGTTGGAGGAGTTCTCCTTCTGGATCATCCCATTGTTTTGCTTTAAAATCTCCTCTTCGGTGGCGGGACGCACTACAGTGGGGACGTCCTGAAGGTTAAAGGGTGCGGAAGGGTCCGACGCCTGCCGGACCACAGGCACTTGGTTGTTTTTATTATTGTTGATAAAAGGGGTCGTGATTTTTAACAGGTCAGCCATGGTCCATCACCATCACCTTGCAGCACTGAATTTTCATTGTTTCCAAAAAGATTCTCCCCCTGTCCCGTTCAAAAAAGTTTTGAAATCCATGTTCAAATTGCCCAAACCTCTGGTGAACGGTACAGACGACAAGGGCGCGTAGAAAAAATTTTTTCCTGGGTTTATCTCCTTTTTCTGCTTTTTAGTATGAAAAATAAGTGTTATATAACATATAAAGCAGAGTTATTCATATAAAAATGGATAGTACACGCAAAAATACCCTTCATAAATATATATCGTTATTTTTTTTTAAAAATAAAGCTTGCAAGTTGAGATTTACAAAAAAGTGTCGATAAGTTATAATATAGGGAGAGCATCTAAATTTTACGAAACAGTAGGTGAAATGCTATGAGTACGATTGATCCGAACATGGAGCTGATGGCAGGTTTTATCGAAGAAAACACCCTCCTTCTGGATACTCTGGACGAGATTATGATCGAGTCCGAAAAATCCAAGGACATCAGCGAAAAAAATATCAGTGAGATCTTCCGCATCATGCACACTATCAAGGGGAACTCCGGCATGATGGGGTTTGAGTCCCTTGCGAATATGGCGCATTCTGTGGAGGATGTGTTCTTCATATTCCGCGAAGACCCCTCTAAGCTGAGCATCGTTCAGGACAGCATCTTTGATCTCCTGTTCCAGGCCTCCGACTTTATCAAAAACGAAATGGACGCCCTTCAAAACGGTTCTGACGACCATGAGGATCCACAGCCCCTTATCGCTCAGATCAAGGAACAGGTAGCCCGTATGGACGGCAAAGCGGCAGCTTCTGCCCCGGTCGCTTCTGCTTCCACCGCTCCGGCGGCCGCTTCCGCTCCAGCCCCCGCTGCTGCTGCCGATACCGATCCTACTCATAGCGTGGATGGCTATTACCATGTTCAGGTCTTCTTTGAAGAGGAGAGCCGGATGGAAAACCTGCGCGCTTATATGCTGTTGAGCCAGCTCAAGGACTGGTGCGACGCCCTGGAGTCTGTCCCCAATGCGCCTGAAACCGATTCCAGCCTGTCAGCCCAGATTTCCAGCAACGGCTTTTTCATCCGCTTTAAAACCTCCGCCTCCTGGGAGGATGTTTTGGAAGTTATCCGCAATGCCGTAGAGGTCAAAAGCGCAGAGCTGGTTTCCGAGGCCGCATATGTGGCCGCCGGCGGAACGCCCCTGCCCAAGCCTGCTGAACCGGAACCAGCACCAGCTGCGGAAGAACCGGCGGTCCCTGCCGCGGCAGCGCCAGCCCCCGCATCCTC
>CATJCP010000053.1 GCA_949737515.1 uncultured Oscillospiraceae bacterium
CGGCGGCTTTTGATTATGCGGTGCGCTTTACCAATATCCTGCTGACCACCAGCTTCCTGTTCGGCGCGTTCTATGTGCTGGTAAATGCCTTACAGGCAATGGGGGCGGCTGGCCCTGCACTGATTGTCAACCTGAGCCGTCAAGGGTTGATCTATATTCCAGCGTTGTTCCTATTACAAGCAGTTCTGGGTGTGACAGGGCTTGTATGGGCGCAGCCGGCAGCCGATCTACTGTCTACGGTGCTGGTTGTTATACTGTATTTGCGGACTGCCCGAAAAGCGGAGGGAGAAAACCCGGAAAAAAGGGAGGATGTCCTTGAACCGGTGAAAGCTGGCATATAACATGAATTCGGCTGCAGTCCTGTGGAAACAGGTGCTGCAGCCGCACTTTTTGTATCAGCAAATTTTCCTCCAGCCTCACAGAACTTTGGAGAGGAAATCCTTTAACCGGGGATGCTGGGGATTGGAGAAGAATTCATCCGGCTTGTTCTGTTCCACAATAACGCCGCCGTCCATAAACAGAACCCTGGTTCCAACTTCCCGGGCAAACCCCATTTCGTGGGTGACCACAACCATGGTCATACCTTCGTCTGCCAGTTCCCGCATCAATTCCAGCACCTCCCCTACCATTTCCGGGTCTAGGGCGCTGGTAGGTTCATCGAAGAGGATTACATCTGGGTTCATGGCCAGGGCCCGCACAATGGCGATCCGCTGCTTTTGACCACCGGAGATGCTTCCAGGGTATACATCAGCCTTGTCCAGCAGGCCGATGCGGTCCAGAAGCTTTTTCGCCCGCTCCTCCGCCTCCCCTTTGGTCTGCCGCTTTAAGGTCACAGGGGCCAAGGTGATATTCTGGAGAACCGTCAGATGAGGGAACAGATTGAAATGCTGGAACACCATCCCCATCTTGCACCGTATGGCGTCAATATCGATCCCCTTGGCGGTGATGTTTTTTCCCTCAAACCATATCTCCCCGCCGGTGGGGCTTTCCAGAAGGTTCAGACAGCGCAGAAAGGTGGACTTTCCGGAGCCGGAGGGCCCGATCCCCACCCCCTTTTCCCCCTTCTGAATCGTCTCGGTGATGCCGTTTAAAACGGCGTTGTCTCCAAAATGCTTGGTGAGATTTTTAACTTCGATCACTTTGCGCCAGCCTCCTTTCCAAGCGGCTGAATGCCTTTTCCAATCCAAGGGTCATGGCCAGATAGATCAGGGCCACTGTAAACAGCGGCACCCACGGATTATAAGTGGCGTTGCGGATCATATCCCCAGCCTTGGTCAGGTCAGTGACAGCAATGAAGCTGGCCACTGATGTCTCCTTAATCAGGGCGATAAACTCGCTGGTATAGGTGGGCAGCACTGCCTTGACCGCCTGGGGCAGAATGATCTTCCACAGGGTCTGGGGGTAGGAAAGCCCCAGAGAACGTCCAGCCTCCATCTGCCCCTTGTCCACCCCCTGGATGCCCGCCCGGAAGATCTCGGTGCAGTACGCCCCGGAGTTGATGCCAAAGGCCAGGCTAGCCACCATGATCTCGTTTTTGCCGGAAAAGATGACAAATCCGAATATCATCAGCTGGGTCACCATGGGAATGCCCCGGATGACCGTTGTATAAAGGTTTGCGAACCAGCGAAGGGGTTTGATTGTGGAGATTTTCATCAGCGCAAACAAGCATCCCAAAACGGTTCCTATGATAATTGCGAAAAAAGCTATCTCAATGGTTTTTCCCAATCCGCTGAGAATAACCTTCCAGCCCTCATTGGCGATCAGCACCCGGTTGATCACCTGCAAAAAATCGCTCATGCTGAACTTATGCCCTCCCTCTCCCGATGATATACCAATAAGGACGGCCATAGGCCGTCCTTAAAACAGCGGAATAAAATGTACTGCAGACCCTATTTTCTGAGTATAATTACCTGCTTGGAGGTGAAATAAGGATCGGAGAAGCTCACTTCTTCCAAACGCTCCTCGGTGACGGTCATGCCTGCGGCGATCATATCGATGTTGCCGGACTGGAGGGCCATAATCAGGCCGTCAAAGGCCATGTTGGTGACTTCCAGCTTTTTGCCGCTGTCCGCCGCGATTTCCCGGCACATGGCAATGTCGAAGCCCACCACGTCGGTGCCGTCCAGGAACTCAAAGGGAGGAAACTCCGCGTTGGTGCCCATCTTGATTACCTCGGTATTTCCGGCGGATTTATCCTCTAATTCCTTCCAGCTACTTGACGCGAGGGTGTCAAGCAGTGTATCATAAGTTCCAGTCTGCTTCATGTTTGCCAGGGAGGCGTTGACGGCCTCCAGCAGGGCGGTGTCGTCCTTGCGTACCGCAATGGCGTATTCCTCCGCCTCCAGCTGGGGGTCAAAGATGGTCAGGGTGTCGTTTTCCGCCACAATGGACTGGGCGGGAAGCTCATCAAGGATGATGCAGTCAATGTTGCCCGCCTTTAAGGCCAGGGCGGCGTCCATGCCGGAGCGGTAGCCTTTTACATTGTTGGCGGCGTCGCTGCTGTTTTCCTTGGCGATGTCCTCGCCGGTTGTGCCGGACTGGACGCCGATTTTCAGATTGGCCAGGTCCTCCATACCGGAAACCTCAATTTTAGGCTGGTCGTTCTTGCTGCATCCGGCCAGCATTCCGGCGGAGATGACGGCTGCCGCCAGCAGCACTCCTGCTTTTTTTAACATATTCATAAAAAATTCCTCCAAAATCATTCTCTTTGGGATGGCCCACGCTGGAAGCCCTCCTGCGTGAATAATATATCACAAATTATACATAAATGCAAGGGAAAAACCGAACAATATTGAATTTTTATTCATTATCATTCATCTAAACAAAATAGCGGGCCTTTAGACTGGATTTTTGCCTAATTTGCCATAAGGAGACGGTTTTATGACTCAATTTTTGATCCGAAAATTTATCAAAGACAGCGGCAATTTGAAAAGCGCGGCGGTCCACACCGCCTATGGAAAGCTTTCCAGCCTGGTGGGGATTGTCTGCAACGCCATTCTGTTTCTGGGAAAAATGCTGATAGGCCTCTTTTCCGGTTCAGTTTCCATAACAGCGGATGCGGTGAACAATCTGTCCGACGCCTCTTCCAGCATTATCAGCCTTCTGGGTTTTAAAATGGCCGGCAAGCCGGCGGACATAGAGCATCCCTATGGCCATGGCCGGTATGAGTACCTTTCCGGTCTGATCGTCTCGGTGTTGATACTGGTCATCGACGTCAACCTTCTCCAGGGCAGCTTCCAAAAGCTCATTCACCCCACGCCGGTGGAGTTCAGATGGCTTTCGGTGCTGGTCCTGGCGCTGTCCATTGCCGTTAAGCTGTGGATGTCCCGTTTTAACAAAAGGATAGGGAATCTGATCCATTCCCAAACCCTGCTGGCCACTGCGGCGGACAGCCGCAACGACGTGATCTCCACCGCGGCGGTTTTGTCCGCTGCCCTGATCTCCCATTTTGCCCAGGTGGAGCTGGACGGCTGGATGGGCCTTGGGGTGGCCTGCTTTATCCTGTACAGCGGGTTCGGCCTGGTAAAGGATACTCTGAACCCCCTTTTGGGCGGTGCGCCGGATCCGGAACAGGTGGCGTCCATTAAGGAGAAGATATTGGGCTACCCAGGGGTATTGGGCACTCACGACCTGATGATACACGACTACGGCCCGGGACGGCAGTTTGCCAGCGTCCATGTGGAAATGGCGGCGGAGGACAATGTGCTGGAAAGCCATGACGTGATCGACAACATTGAAAGGGACTTTATGGAGGAGATGAACCTTCACCTAATCGTACATTTTGATCCTATTGTGACAGAGGGGACAGAGGCCAACGACATTCGGATGTGGATCTCAGAGCATATTCGGGAGATTGATTCCAGGCTGACCATACACGATCTGCGCATTGTCCCTGGAATCACTCACACCAACGTTATCTTTGACTGTGTGGAGCCCCTTGGATGCGGGATCCAGGAACAGGAGCTGAAATACCGGATCGGGAAACTGGTAGGGGAGGCGTACCCGGATTACCGGTGTGTGGTGACCATTGACCGGGATTATGCAGCGTATCCCCATTGAGCCACAGATGATGAAATATAATGAAAAAATCAGAATATCTTTTTAATAGGGACAAATATTTCTCAGATGATATTTTCAGTCGGACTATTCCATGGTATAATTGTTGTGGATTTAGGTACCCATACAAAACGGAAAAGCAAGGAGCAGCATTATGATGAATCAAATAAACTTCCAGCCAACGGAGGCGGAAGAAGAAATCAATTATCCTTCTATTATCTTCAAGTTGCGCAACGCCTTGTACAGCATCAACAGCCAGCATGTGGACAGCATCATGTCTATCCCCAGCTATGAAGCGGTCCCCAATGCGCCGGCCAATGTAATCGGTGTGTTCGCCTACCGGGGGAAAATGATCCAGATCCTGGATCTGCGGGTCATGCTGGGGATGGGTTCCCTCCATGATGAGCTCAGGGACTTTCAGGAAATGATCGCTGCCCGCAAACAGGATCATATCAACTGGGTCAACGAGCTGGAACGGACCACCCAGTCCGGCGAACCCTTTACCCTGACCAATGACCCCCATAAGTGCGCCTTGGGAAGGTGGTATGATAACTTTACCACTGATAACAAGGGGATAATGTTTTACCTGAAAAAGATGGAAGAGCCCCATCGCCTCCTCCATGGAAGCATCGACCAGATCGAAGCCTCCAAAACCATTTCCGATTCCCGGGAGAAGACCAGAAAACAGGCCTTCATCCTGCGCAACGCCCGCACTGAGTATATGCCCAAGGTACTCCAGGCCCTTGAAAAGGCCCTGGACAGCCTGGAAACCAGCGTCTCCCAGGCAGTCGTCCTTGTTCTGAAAGATGGGGAGGAGCGAATTGGAATGCTGGTAGACGAGGTTTTGGCGGTGGAGTCCTTCCTGTCCTCCCAAGTTCAGCAGGCTTTCCAGAGCATCCATAAGTCCCCTTATGTCCTGGGCATCGGGAAATGCGACAGGTGGGAGGAGGATATCCTGGAAATTAACGCCCCCAATATTACAGCTTCAGTCGTCAAGGGAATATCCCGGGAATAGGAAGGCAGGCGAAAATTTTCGCCACTGCCATAAGTTGGCCGTAAGCCTAGGAGTCCACAGAGTTTAAAGCAGGTTCTTAAGAAAGTCGTAAGATATTGTTTGGAATTCCTTTGGAATTTTGCAGGGAAACCTGAAAAAAGGATGCGCTTTGTTCTGGTAAGATTAGAGATGCCGGGACAAGGCGTATTTTTGTCGCCAGGATCCGGATTACAGCAATTTTCTAAGGAGGAAACAATATGAGCAACCCAGTGATAGCCGTCTTATTTGGCGGGTGTTCCACAGAATACGAGATCTCTCTTCAGTCGGCCCACGCGGTTTTGACCCATTTTGACCGCAGCCGCTATACTGCCCTTCCCATTGGCGTCACGCGGCAAGGGGAATGGTACCTGTACAGCGGCCCCTTGGACCGGATCGCAGATGGAAGTTGGTGTTTGGGGTTGGGACAGGACCGGGAGGAAAATGGACTCTGCCTGCCCTGTACCCTCTCCGCCGACCGGGTCAAAAAGGAGCTGCTGGTCTTCGGGGGCTCTGTGATCCACTACCAACTGGATGGGGCATTCCCCGTTCTCCACGGGAAAAATGGGGAAGACGGGACGGTTCAGGGCCTTTTAGAGCTTGCAAGTATCCCCATTGTAGGCTGCGGCTCCCTTTCCAGTGCCCTGTGTATGGACAAGAACCGCGCCCACAAGCTGGTTTCCCTTGCAGGGATAGCAGTTCCAAACAGCCGCGTCCTTCCCTCCAGCGCTTCGGAAAAGTCCTGGATACAGGCGGCAAAGGACATTGGGTTCCCTCTGTTTGTCAAACCTGTCCGCGCCGGTTCCTCCTTTGGCGTCACAAGGGCGGCGGACCTGGACAGCCTTCTCCCCGCAGTCCGGGAGGCAGCCTGTCACGACAGCGAAGTGATACTGGAGGAGGCCATCCCCGGCTTTGAGGTGGGCTGCGCTGTGATGGGTAACGAGGACCTTGTGGTGGGCCAAGTGGATGAAATAGAACTTTCCGGCGGTTTTTTCAACTATGAGGAAAAGTACACTCTGAAAACCTCCCGCATCCATTGCCCAGCGCGGATATCGGAGGAAAAGGCCGCTGAAATCAGGGAGGCAGCCAAGACGATCTATCGTGCCCTGGGATGCAGGGTATTTGCCCGAGTCGATATGTTCCTGACTCCTGATGGGGAAATCATCTTTAATGAGGTGAACACCATCCCCGGCTTTACCTCCCACAGCCGCTACCCCAACATGATGAAGGGAATCGGGGTGGACTTTGGCCGTCTGGTCAACAGGCTCGTTGCCCTGGGGATTTGGGGGTGAGGGTGAAGAGATGAAAAAGATACAGTGTAAAAGGGAGGACATTGGCCGGGGTCCTTTAATCCTGGTCAATCGGGACCATCCCCTGAGAGAGAGTTCCGTCCAGCTGGTCCCACTGGACAGCCTCTCCCCGGAAGGGGAGAAGGTCTGTCTGGAGCGCTGTGCCGCCAACCTTCTCCAGGCCTGTGTCCGTTCAGTGGGCGGGGAGCGGGAGATCGTGCTGGTATCCGGCTGGAGGAGCCACAGGGAGCAGCAGGATATATGGGATGCCACCCTAAAAACGGACGGGGAGGCGTTTACCCGGAAATATGTGGCCCTGCCAGGCTGCAGCGAGCACCAGACAGGGCTTGCCATTGACCTGGGCCGGGCTGCTCGCCAGATCGATTTTATCCGTCCCGCCTTCCCCTATGACGGAGTATGCGGGAGATTTCGGCAGAGGGCCGCCCAATACGGGTTTGTAGAGAGATATGAACAGGGAAAAGAGGGTGTCACTGGGATTGCCCATGAACCGTGGCACTTTCGGTATGTGGGGACGCCCCACGCCAAGCTTCTCCAGGATAACAGCCTTTCTCTGGAGGAATATGTTCCTTTTTTGAGGACCGGTCCCAAGAACTGCCTGCTGGAGGGGCGGATTGCCCAGGTGTTTTACGCCCCCTGTGCAGGGGAATGGACAGAGGTCGAACTGCCCAGCCGCTGCGGAAGGGTGCAGGTTTCAGGGGACAACATGGATGGGTTTATTATAACAGTGTGGGGGGAACAGAGATGAAAAACCGTAAAAACGGACCGGCCTTGGACCTCTTTCGCCTGACCGCTGCCCTGCTGGTTATTGCGATCCATACCTCCCCCCTCGCCCAGTGGTGGGAACCGGCGGATTTTTGGCTGACCCGGGTGCTGGCCCGTGTCGCCGTCCCCTTTTTCCTGATGGTTTCCGGATACTTTCTGGCCCTAGGCGGATGGAGGAGGCAGAAGCTGAAACGCTTTTGGGCCAAGACAGCCCTCCTCTATCTGGCCTCGGTTCTGCTCTACCTTCCCTTAAACCTCTATGCTGGGCTGCCCCCCTTGGGAGAAGGGATCAAAAGGCTGCTCTTTGAGGGGACCTTTTATCACCTGTGGTACCTGCCTGCGGCGCTGTTGGGGAGCCTGATCGCCTGTGGGCTGAACCGTCTGGGACTGCGGTTTGCCCTGCCCATAGCCGCGGTTCTCTACCTCGTCGGACTGGGCGGCGACAGCTACTACGGCGTTGCGGCTGCCATTCCGCCTCTCCGGGCCGTGTATGATGGGATGCTGTCCCTCATAGGTTACACACGGGGCGGGTTGTTTATGGCCCCGCTGTTTTTCCTGCTTGGCGCAGCCGCGACAAGGTGGAACCCGGGAGAACGGGCCAGCGCCGCCGGGTTCCTATTGTCCCTGCTGGCCATGAGTGGGGAGGGATTGCTCCTCCACAGGCTGGGGGTACAGCGCCACGACAGCATGTACCTGTTTCTCCCCGCCTGTATGGCATTTCTCTTTTCCTTTCTCCTTTGCCGCAACACGGGGGAGGATAAAACCGCCCGCACTGTCTCCATGCTGGTCTATCTGCTGCATCCATGGATAATTGTGCTGGTTCGGGGAGGCGCTAAGGTAATTGGACTGGAGCAGATGCTGATTGAAAACCAGGGGGTTCATTTTTTGGCTGTTTCGGTTTTGAGCTTTGGGGTGGCGGGGTTTCTGGCCGGATTCAGGCCCTTCGCCAAGCCGGAACCCACCGCCCGGGCCTGGAGGGAGATTGACCTGAAAGCCCTTCAGCACAATGTGAGGGTTTTGAAGGAGCAGGCTGGTCCTGGATGCGGGCTGATGGCTGTCCTAAAGGCGGATGCCTATGGCCACGGGGCGGTTCCCGTTGCCCGTGCCCTTCAAAGGCAGGGAATTGTAAAGGCCTATGCCGTCGCCTGCCTCCAGGAGGGGATTCAGCTCCGGAAGGCCGGGATCCGGGGGACAGTGCTCATTTTGGGCTACACCCATCCGGATGAGGCGCGGCTCCTTTCCAGGTGGCGCCTGACCCAGGCAGTGATAGGCGAAGAATACGGGCGGCAGCTTTCCCAGGCTGCCCGGGGCCGGAAAATACGCGCACACCTTGCCCTAGATACCGGGATGCACCGGCTGGGGGTTCCCTCCTGGGATATTGAGGCGGCAAAGAGGCTTTACCAGCTTCCAAATCTGGATTTCCAGGGGGTGTTTTCCCACTTGGGTGTTTCGGACAGCCTTGCGCCGGAGGATATGGCGTATACTGCGGAACAGGTCAGCGCATTTTACACCGCTGTGATGAACATGCAGGCAGAAGGGCTGGGCACCGGCCAGCTTCACCTTCAGGCCAGCTATGGGATACTGAACCTGCCCGCTCAGCCCTGCGACTACGCCCGCGTCGGAATTGCCTTATACGGCGTATACAGCAGCTGGGGGCCGGTCCAGCGCCGGATGGATATTTGGCCGGTATTGTCCCTGCGGGCAAGGGTGGCTGCAGTGCGGGAGCTGGAACCAGGAGAATACGCCGGATATGGGCGGGCTTTCCAGGCAGAGCGGAAAACCCGTCTGGCGGTCCTCTCCATCGGCTATGCGGACGGGCTGCCCAGGGACTTTGGAGAGAGGAATGGAGAGGTTTTGATCCGTGGACAGCGTGCGCCAGTGGTGGGAAGGCTTTGTATGGATCAGATGCTGGCAGACGTCACGGAGATTGAAGGGGTGAAGGGTGGAGATGTGGTTACCCTCATCGGGAGAGACGGTGCGTCCCTGATCCGGGCGGAGGATCTGGCAGAGCAGCTGGGAACCATCTCCAACGAGGTGCTGGCGCGTTTGGGAAGCAGGCTTCCCTGCCTTTGCCTTTAATGAGTCCAATTTCCAAACGCTGGCTCAACTTGAAGGGGATGATCTTATTCCCTTCGAGTTGTTTTGGCTATCTGATTTCCTGTTTTTTCTAAAATTAAATAAAAATTTCCAGAACGAATTGAATTTACAAACTATATATGCTATACTTACAGAAAAGAATTCCCCATGATTCGATAAAAAACGACATGTTAAAGGGAGGAACCAGCATGAAGCCTCTCGTCTCCATTTTAACTCCCACCTATCAGTCCCAGCGCCACATAGGCGGGACGATCCGGTCTGTACAGCGGCAGACATATTCCAACTGGGAACTGATCATTGCGGACGACTGTTCTACAGATGAAACCCGCCGGATTGTAAACCGGGCGGCAGAGGAGGATAGCCGCATCCGGCTTGTCTCCCTGCCGGAAAACAGAGGGGCTGCAAGGGCGAGGAATGCGGCCCTTCGGGAGGCTTCCGGGAAGTATATCGCCTATTTGGATGCAGACGATTTGTGGATGCCGGACAAGCTGGAACAGCAGGTCGGTTTTATGGAGAAAAGGGACTGCGCTTTCAGCTGTGTTTCTTACCGCGTTATTTCGGATGGTGGCAGGCTGTTGAACAAGACGGTCCATATGAAGCCCTGTCTGGATTACAAGGGATTCCTCCTCCATAATTTGATACAGACAGTGGGGGTCATGGCGAACCGCGAGGCCATCCCAGCAGCCTTGCTGGAAATGCCGGACATGCGCCGCAGGCAGGACGCCGCCACCTGGATGCAGATACTCAAGGGAGGTTTTTCCTGTTATGGGATATGGGAGCCGCTGGCATATTACCGCCGCGCCAAGGGCTCCTTGTCCAGCAGTAAGTGGGATTCGGTAAAGGGGACATGGCGGCTGTACCGGAAGGTGGAGCGGCTCTCCCTTCACCTTTCGGTCTGGTGTTTTATGAGGTATGCCATGCTTGCAGTGTGGAAAAGGCTCTATTGGCCGGCGCTCCCGGGGCGGAGCGACAGATGAGGGTACTGCATATTGTGGGGAGATTGGGCAGAGGGGGAGACTCTGCCGTTATTTTATCCATGCGGGAACCCCTAAGGGAAAAGGGGGTTGACTTTGATTTTCTCACCCATTCAGGCTGTGCCGCAGAAACAGTAAAGAGTGTTCAGGCTTCCGGTTCAAGGGTGTGGCTCCTGCCGGGGGACGTAAGGGCGATGGGTCCGGTGGCGTATTTCACGCAGGTGTACCGGCTTCTGGAAAGCAGCCAGTATCAGGCGGTGCATTTTCACACCTCCCTCCAGGCGGGGGTGGGCCTGCTGGCGGCTAGGGCAGCCCGTGTGCCGGTGCGCGTCTGCCACGCCCACGCCGCGGGGATACAGCGGAAGGCCAACCCGCTTTTGAAGACTGCGGCTGTCCCTATCCTGCGGGGGATGATCGCCTGTGGGGCGACGCGGCGGGTCGCCTGCGGGAAGGAGGCAGGGGAGTTCCTGTATGGAGGGAGGAGCTTCCAGCTCCTTTCCAACAGCGTTTCCCCTCTGCCCTATCTTCCCAGTGAGGAAGGGATGGGGGAAGGGGCCAGGCTGAGGCAGAGCCTGGGGATCTCGCCGGGAGCGATGGTGATCGGGCAGGTCGGCCGCCTGGACTGGATGAAAAACCCCGCTTACAGCCTCTCGGCAGCTGTCCTTTTGGCCAGAGAAAGGGAAACGGCCCTTGTCTATGTGGGGGACGGGGAGGAGAGAGGCGCGCTGGAGCGGGAGGCGGCTGTACTGTGCCGCCGTGTTCCGGGGCTGAAGGTTTTATTTATGGGCCGTCGGGATAGGGAAGGGCTTCCCGCCTTTTACAGGTCCTTTGACTGCCTCCTGGCCCCCTCCCGCAAAGGGGAGGGGATGCCGCTGACCTTGCTGGAGGCCCAAGCGTCCGGGTGTCCGGTTTTGGCGTCCCGGCATATCCCGGGGGAGAGCGATATTGGCCTGGGGCTTGTCCGGTTCCTTCCGGCAGAGGATTCCACGGTCTGGGCTGCGGAACTGGCGCATTCCTTCCCCAGGCCCAGGCCGAAGGCGGAAACGATTTTAGCCGCTTTCCAAAGGACAGGGTTTTCCGCCTCTGCCATGGCGGAGAAGTGGGAACGCTTGTACCGGGAAGGCGGATGATGGAATTCAGCCTGAATAACCGTTCCTTCAAATTTTTGCATTGCATCCTCCCCTTTTATGTTGTAAAATACAGACAACGATAAGCCCTTTTTAGCGGTAAAAAACGATTTTGGGAGGATGGCACATGAAGAAAGATACCTTTGCCCCCACCCCGCCCATGGGATGGAACAGCTACGACTACTATGACACCACTGTAAACGAAGACCAGGTAAAGGCCAACGCCAGGGTCATGGCGGAAAAGCTCCGGGACTACGGCTGGGAGTATGTTGTGGTTGACATCCAGTGGTATGCCCATAAAGCCGGTTCCATGCGGGGGCAGTTCCAGTACATTCCTTTTGCTCCAGTGGAAATGGACGAGTATTCCCGCCTCCTGCCTGATCCGGAGCGGTTCCCCTCTTCTGTGGGCGGGAAGGGGTTCGGCCCGCTGGCGGAGTACATCCACAGCTTGGGGCTGAAGTTTGGCATCCACATTATGCGGGGGATTCCCCGGTCCGCCGCTCATGGGCACATGAAAATCAAGGGCAGCGCGGTGAGGGCGGATATGGTGGCTGACCCTTCTTCTGTCTGCCGTTGGAATCCGGATATGTATGGAGTGCGGGACTGCCCTGGAGGCCAGGCTTATTACGATTCCCTGATTGAGCTGTACGCCTCATGGGGAGTGGACTTTATCAAGTGCGACGACATCTGCAACACCGACAATCTGAGCGTCTCTGGCGCCAGTGGGCGGGAATACGAGGCTGGGCATGAGATCGAGATGCTGGCCAGGGCCATCGAAAAACAGGGCAGGCCCATTGTGCTCTCCCTTTCCCCAGGGCCCGCGCTGGTGGAAAAAGCGTGGCACTATAAAAGATATGCCAATATGTGGCGCATCACCAATGATTTCTGGGATGACTGGGAACTGCTCAAGGCCATGTTTTTCCGCTGCGAGCTGTGGCAGGACCACGTGGAAAGGGGCTGTTACCCTGACTGCGACATGCTGCCCCTGGGCCGGGTGGGAAAGGGTTTTGGACAGGAGCGGGAAACCCGCTTTACCCATGAAGAGCAGCGCACCATGATGACCCTTTGGTGCCTTTTCAGCTCGCCGCTGATGGTGGGGGCGGAACTGACCATGCTGGACAGCTGGACCCTATCCCTGCTGACCAACCGGGAAATTTTGGCTATGCTCACCCCGGACTGCCGCCCCCGCCAGCTCTGCCGGGATGGGGAAAAGGCGGTTTGGATTGCCGGGAACCGGGGAGAAGGTACAAAATATGCCGCGCTCTTTAACCTTTCCGACAGGGAAGCCACTGTGAGTGTTGCATTGGAGGAACTGGGCGTGGGTGCCGCTGGGGCGCGGGAGCTTTGGACAGGGGAGACCGTCTCCCAAGGGTTCTCCCAAGGGTTCTCCCAAGGGGAGGGCAGGATTACCGCTGAGTTGGCTCCCCATGGCTGCGCAGTGTACTGTTTTGAACGCTAACACTAGAAAGATACCCGAGGACAGCTTGTCCCCTGAACCAAATAAGGCTCAGGGGACAAGCTGTCCTATTAGGGATTGAGCATCACGGAGGCGTAAAATACCCCTTCTTTCCACTGAAAGCGGGCGTCGCCATTGTAATGCTCTGCAATCGTCCTTGCGGATTCAATACCAATTCCAAATCCATCCCGTTTGGAGGAACGAAATTTCCCCATTTCCACTACAGGGGGCTTGGCGCTGGTGTTGTCCACCGTCAGGGACAGCATAGAGTTTCCCGTCTGTATGGCGGATACCCGCACATATTTTTTCCCCTGAAGTTCGGCGCAGGCTTCTAGGGCGTTTTCCAGCAAGTTGCCCAGAAGGACACAGAATTCCGGTTCCGGTATAATGGTCTGGGCTCTTATTTGGATAGAGACCTCCATGTCGGTCCCCAGCTCCGCCGCCTTATCTGCATAATATCGCACCACTGCATCTACAGCAGGATTTCCGCAGTAGCTGCGCATCGTATCCGACGGAATGGACGTTCCACATATTTTAATATAATCCGCCAAAGCATTCAGGTCGCCTCTGTCGATAAACCCTTGGATGGCCGTTAGGTGTTGGCGCAGGTCGTGGCGGGTCCGCTGGGTTTCCTCAATGCTCTTTCTCAGTGCGCTGTATTGGGATGCCTGTATCTGCAGAAAATGGTTTTCCTGCTGGAGGCGCATATTGTTCCCCAGTTCCCGGGCTATTGTCCAGAACATCAGATAAAAGAATAGCAGCAGCACCAGGAGGAACAGAACAGCGACGGGGTACAGGACCATCATCCTGCCTGCGTAGAGGGTAGCGTAATCCACAGGCTGGATCAGCAGGTTGATCCCCACAAAAAAAGACGGCAGAATCCAAAATATATGCCAGGTGCGGGGTGTCTCCGCCTGATTGATCAGCCAGCGCGCGCCATGGATGATGGGGTAGAAGAGCAGCCCCATCAGTGTCCAGGCAAAGAGGTTATACAGAGCAGCCCCCTGGAAGGTCAGCCAGGGAGAAGCATTGTTGGGGGCAAGATAGGCGTCCGCGGCAATGGCTAGGTTGCTCAGGCAGGAGAACGTGCCGCAGATTCCCAGGGCCACGCTCACCGGCTTCCAGAAGGGAAGGTCTACCAGCCGGCAGTACAGGAAAATAAACAGGGGAAGGGAGGAAAACAGCCAGATGTTTTTCTTCCAACCCATGGAATAGCATGCCATCCCGCCCAACAGGGCCCACAGGACCAGCAGCGGAAACCCCCACAGTACGATAAAACGGCCCCGAACCCGCAGATGGTCCCGCACTGGCAGAAAACAGGATACTGCTGCCGGGAGTACAATGGCAAGCTCCAGGATCGGACGTATTGTTTCCACATTCCACATTTTTAAAGCTCCCCCCTTGCATGGGCATAAGTATAATTCAGAAAATGCTCCCGGACCTCTTTGTATTTCAGACGGCTGATGGGAATGGAGCTGCCGTCACGGAGCCGAAAGTGATCTTCCATCAGTTTATCCACTGCCTCGAAGTTGACTAGGATTCCCTTCATGCAGTCGCAGAAATAGGGATAGGGGAGCAAGAGCGCGGCAAAATCCCGATGGTTCATAGGAACGGAAAATCCCTTGCCGTCCTGGTAGTGAACCCGCACCCGGCGTGCTTCGTATTCCGTGTAGGCGATACGGTGAAGATAGAGCCGTTGTTCGCCGTCCTGCCCTGGGATGCTGATGGACTGCTCCCTTTCCAGACAGAGGGCCTTGCAGCGCTCCATGGCCTGGGAAAGCTTTTGAGGGGAGAAGGGCTTGACCAGATAGTAGGTGGAATTGACCTCATAGCTGTCCACAGCAAAGCCAGCGAAGGCGGTTGTGAAGATCAGGTGACAGCTACCGTCCTTTTCCCGGATTTTTTGGGCTGTCTCCATACCGGTGATGCCATCCAGGTAGACATCGAGAAAAATAATATCATATTGGTCTTTTTGGAACTTCGACAGAAGGGCCTCCCCGCTTGTGAACAGGTCAGGCACTGGGATGAGGGGGATCCTGTTTTCCAAAGCCCACACTTTTAGGCTATGGAGAAGGAACTCCCAGTCAGCAGGGACGTCTTCGACAATGGCTATGCGCATGGACTCAACTCCTATATTACGAAAATCCATATGCTTCTTCTATTTTAGCATATTTTCAGAATAAATGGATACATCTTGTGCAGATTTTTAACATCTTGTGTAAAAGTAGTTGACACCCTCCGGGAAAAATGACATCATAATAGAGAGATCACTCTTTTGTAAAAGAAGTGATCTTTTTGTTTGTAAAACGCTATTTTCTTTAAAGGGCTTAAAGGATTGTGTTATTGTGTTGTAATAAAGGAGGTTTTTTCATGAAAAAAATATTGAGAAAGGGACTGGCTCTTTTGCTGGCGGCGGCAACGGCCCTGAGCATGGCGTTCCCTGTCTATGGGGACGAGAACAGCAGTGTCGAGTATATGCCGTCCGGTATGGAGGATGAGGGAAAGCTGACAGAGCCGACGGAATCGACAGAGCCGACAGAGCCGACGGAGCCGACAGAACCGACGGAGCCGACGGAGCCGACAGAACCGACGGAACCGACGGAGCCGACGGAGCCGACGGAACCGACAGAGCCGACAGAGCCGACAGAGCCAACGGAATCAACGAAGCCAACAGAACCAACAGAAGAACCATGCCCCCATTCCAGGGAAAAGGCCGACTGCCTGCTCTGTGAGATTCAGGGCTTGATCGACGCTCTGCCGCTGCCGGAGGACGTGTCCGAGGAAAACGCGGAAGAAATCACAGAACAGTTAAACGCCGTCAGC
>CATJCP010000054.1 GCA_949737515.1 uncultured Oscillospiraceae bacterium
GTGTCATCGTACCAGCTGTTCCGGGCAGACAGGCTCATGCGGTCCAGCAGCATCCCGTACAGCAGCTTGGCGTCCGTGGAGACGTGCTTGAATTTGGGGCTTGTAATCAACTGGCGGGGGATTTTGAAAAAGACAAATTCCTCCGATTCATCGCCGTAGAAATAATCTGACAAAATGATCTCCGGCATGGTCAGGGCCTCCTTTTGGGCAAAAGAAAAAGCACGATCCTTCAATCGTGCATCCTTTGACGTTAAGAAATTAAATTGTGCTGCATTTGCGGTGATTGTCTGATCCGATTGCTTTTCCGGCAGAATTTGATATAATACCAGTCATCAGAAATTTCTTGTGTGGAGATGTGCCGTGAAAAATAAGAAGCCTCCGTTTGAGATCACGAATACGATGATTTGCACCGTCGCGGAGATTGCGGAATTGGTGGGCCGGTTGACCGCCGCCAGCCAGCTTTCGGCGAACCCCACGCTGCGAAGGGCCAACCGTATCCGCACGATCCACGGCTCCTTGGCCATTGAGCAAAACACTCTCAGCCTGGAGCAGGTCACCGCGGTCCTGAACGGCAAACAGGTCCTGGCCCCGCCCAAAGACATTGCCGAGGTCAAGAACGCCTATGAGATCTACGAACGGCTGGAGGAGCTGGACCCCTATTCTGTGGACGATCTTCTGGCCGCCCATGGCGTCATGACCCGGGGGCTGGTGGAGGAGTCCGGCGTATTTCGCACCCGCCCGGTGGGCGTTGTGGATCAGGAGGGCCATGTCCTCCATTTTGGCACATTGCCGCAGTATGTTCCGGAGCTGGTGACGGAGCTGCTGGACTGGGTGAAAAACAGCGACGTGCATATGCTGATCCGCAGCTGCGTGTTCCACTATGAGTTTGAGCTGATCCACCCCTTTGCCGACGGCAATGGCCGGGTGGGGCGGCTGTGGCACACCTTACTGCTCTCCCGGTGGAACCCCGCCTTCGCCTGGCTGCCAGTGGAATCCATGATCTACGCTCACCAGCAGGAATACTATGGGGCAATCAATGCCGCCAATGACGCCGGGGAATCTACGATTTTTGTTGAGTTTATGCTCTCTACCATCAAAGCATCGCTCATGGATGCCATCAAAACGAGTGATGGAATGAGCGATGGAACGGTAGATAAAGAAGCCCCCCGCTGGAGGAACATCCAGGAGTTCCTGAAAAACCACGACTATATCATGAACGCTGATGTACGGATGCTGTGCGGGGTGTCTGCGGCCACGGCAAACCGGATTCTATCGGGTTTGACCACGGATGGAAAACTTGTGAAGTGTCACGAGGGCGGGCATTGGGTATACCGTCTGCACCTTACAAACACTTGACAGGCCTTCGATTTTTTGCGTATTCCCAGGAAATATGGTATCATTATATCAGTGGAGGAAAGTGCGGCGACAGGATTTCAAAACGCCGCTTTTCCTATTGCTGCGTTGCGGACATTATGATATAATTCCACTAAATACATATCATGCAGAGGTGGTGCAAATGAAAAATTCTAAGCAGTTCGTGATCTACTCCCGCAAGTCCAGATTCACAGGGAAAGGCGAGAGCATCGAAAACCAGATTGAAATGTGCAGGCAGTACATTCGGGTGCAGTTTGGAGACAATGCCGCAGACCGCGCCCTGGTCTACGAGGACGAGGGCTTTTCCGGCGGATCGCTGGAGCGGCCAAAGTTCAAACGAATGATGGCCGATGCGGCAAAGGGGACCTTTCAGGCAATCGTCGTTTATCGCTTAGACCGGATCAGCCGCAACATCGGGGACTTCGCAAAGCTGATCGAACAGTTCAATGCCATGCAGATCGACTTCATCTCCATCAAGGAGCAGTTCGACACCTCCTCCCCCATGGGCCGGGCCATGATGTACATCTCCTCTGTCTTTTCGCAGTTGGAACGGGAGACCATCGCCGAACGGATTCGGGACAATATGCACGAGCTCTCCAAAACCGGGCGCTGGCTGGGTGGGGTGACGCCTACCGGGTATACCTCGGAGAGCATTTCCCATGTGACGATTGACGGCAAGACCCGCAAAGCCTGCAAGCTGAAAATCATCCAGGATGAAGCCAGCATTGTAAAAC
>CATJCP010000055.1 GCA_949737515.1 uncultured Oscillospiraceae bacterium
CCGTTTTTCCTCCTCCGGTTTAATGGTGAGAGCTGCCACAATCTTTTCCTCCTCTTTTAAAAATGTTAACCAAATATTTCCTTGGCAATGGCCACAGACTGCTGAGCGTCCCTGGCGTAGAAATCCGCCCCGATCTCCCTGGCATATTCGGGGGTGAGCACCGCCCCACCGACCCAGACCTTACAGCCGCACCCCTTTTCCCGAAGCGCCCTAATGGTCTGTTCCATACTGACAAGGGTTGTGGTCATCAGGGCGGAAAGTCCTACCAGCCTGGCCTGATGCCGCTCCACTGCCTCCACCACCGCCTCAGCGGGCACATCCTTCCCAAGGTCGATGATCCGGTATCCATAGTTTTCCAAAACCACCTTGACAATATTCTTGCCAATGTCGTGGATATCCCCCTTGACGGTGGCGATGACAATGGGTCCCTTTTCGGTGGACTTGTCCCCGGCTGGCATAGACATCCGGATTTCTTCAAAGGCTGATTTGGCCGCTTCTGCCGCGGCAATCAGCTGAGGCAGGAATATTTTCCCACCCTCGTATAGCTTTCCCACCTCGTCCAAGGCGGGAATCAGCGCCTTGTTTACAATATCCAGGGGCGCGGCGTCTGCCAGGAGCCCCCGGCACAGCTGACGGGTTTCCTCTTTCAGCCCGTGAAGGATGGTATAGCCGATATCATGGTTGTTGGCAGGAGCAGGTGCGGCTTTCGCAGCCTTTCCCTCCTGGGCAAACCGCTTGATATACTGAACGCTCCCCTGGTCGGCGTTGGAAAGCACCAAAAAGGACGAGACCGCGTCCATCATAGGGGCGGCGTTGGGATTGATAATAGGCAGATCCAGACCTGCAGCCATGGCTGCGGAAAGAAAGGTTTGATTCAGCTTTTCCCGGGCCGGCAGCCCGAAGGAAATGTTGGAAACCCCTAAAACGGTCTTCAGCCCAAGCTGCTCTTTGACCATCCTCACTGCCTTTACCGTCTCCATGGCAGCCTCTTGTTCAGCGCTGGCGGTCAGGGTCAGGCAGTCGATATAGACATCTTCCGGCGGAATTCCGTACTCCGCTGCTCTGGCCTTGATTTTAGCGGCTATGGCCAGCCGCTCCTCCGCTTTTTTGGGAATTCCCCTTTCATCCAGGGTCAGGCCGACCACAGCACAGCCATACTTTTTGACCAGAGGAAGCAGACGGGACAAAACCGCTTCCTCCCCGTTGACCGAGTTTAAAACCGGCTTGCCGTTGTAACAGCGCAGGCCCGCTTCCGCCGCCGCCTGATTGGAGGAATCGATCTGCAGCGGCAGACTGATCGCCCCCTGGAGTTCCTTCACCACCCGAGCCATCATGGCAGCCTCGTCGATGGAAGGAAGCCCGACGTTTACATCCAGGATATCTGCTCCAGCCTCCGCCTGGTCAATTCCCTGCTTGACAATATAATCCATATCCCCGTTTAAAAGGGCCTGTTTAAACAGCTTTTTTCCTGTGGGGTTGATCCGTTCTCCGATCACCCGAACCCGGTCAATGGGGACAACCTCTGTGCTGGAGCATACCGCCGCAGGAACCCGCTCCACCCTTTTGGAGAGATCAGGGACCTTACCCGCCAGGTTCCGGCAAAGTTCCCGGATAAAATCCGGGCTGGTGCCGCAGCATCCGCCCATGACAGAAACCCCCAGCTCCAGGAACCGGGACATCTCCTCCCCAAAGGCCTCCGGGGAGAGATCATAGACGGTTCGGCCGTCCACCACAGCAGGAAGGCCCGCGTTGGGCTTTATGACAATGGGCAGGGTTGTCCAACGGGCCAGCGTTTGAGCCAAGCTGTATATCTGCTTTGGGCCCAGGGAGCAGTTGATCCCAATGGCGTCCGCTCCCAGCCCCTCTAGGGTCAGCGCCATGGCCGGGACGCTGCATCCGGTAAAGGTGCGCCCATCCTGCTCAAAGGTCATAGTGACCAGAACAGGCAGAACGCTGTTTTCCTTGGCCGCGAGGAGGGCAGCCTTGGCCTCGTAAAGATCGGTCATGGTTTCAATGGCGATGAGGTCAGCCCCAGCCTGTACCGCGGCCCGCACCTGCTGGGCGAAAAGCTCATAGGCCTCCTCAAATTTCAAGGAACCCATGGGCTCCAGCAGCTCCCCGATGGGGCCTATATCCAGGGCGGTCAGTCCGCCATAGGGCTCTGCGGCAGACTTGGCGATCCGAACCGCCGCCTGGACCACATCCTCCGGAAGATACCCTGTCCGCGCCAGCTTATGGGCGTTGGCCCCAAAGGTGTTGGCGTAGACAATCTCCGAACCGGCCTCCAGATAGGCCGTGTGGACCCTGCGGACCGTGTCCGGATCAGTGATATTGAGAACCTCCGGATTCTCTCCCAGCTTCAGCCCAGCGGCCTGGAGCATGGTGCCCATGGCGCCGTCCAGCCGGATGATTTCCTTATTGCGCAGTCTGGCTCGTATGTCCACAGAAAATCCCCTCCTTTCGATACTGACAGTTTGCTCTTCTGCTGCAGCCTTGGCATCCCCGGACACTCCTTGGACGCCCTGCCGGGATGACCCCTAGCACCGCGGTGACGGACTTCTGGGGGATCAGAAGCAAAGAGGAGGAACAGGTGAGCCCGATGGTCCGGGGTGCGTCCAGCAGCCGGACAATGTCCGGCTGCGCTTCCAGGGGCAGGTCTCCATACCCGCAGGAAAAGCGATCTGTCACATCCAGCCCCTTCGCCTGGTACAGGGCGCGCAGGCCCTCCTCCACCCTGTCACAGGCCGCCTCAATCAGGGCGGTAGCTGCCGCGTCGATCATCACAGCGTCGGCCATGCTTCTGCGGCGATGGTACTGGATCAGC
>CATJCP010000056.1 GCA_949737515.1 uncultured Oscillospiraceae bacterium
TTGCGATTACCGCTGTTGCGATTACCGCTGTTGCGATTACCGCTGTTGCGATTACCGCTGTTCCAATCACCGCTGTTGCGATTACCGCTGTTCCAATCACCGCTGTTCCAATCACCGCTGTTGCGATTACCGCTGTTCCAATCACCGCTGTTGCAAAACCCGGAACAGCCTTTTCCTGTGTTCACCAACCTAAGAACTTCTTCCCAAGTCAGTTCACGAACAATTTCAATCTTGTTTGTGCAACACTTCTTACCTTCTTCGGCAATCTTGCCCAAGCAAATGATTTCTGCAACCTTATTTTCAGGATTGAACGAATAATAACTGAAACAATCCGCAAGGTTTAAGCAGAAGTGAAAACCCCTTTCACAAACTTCCGGGTCAACATCTTCTTCAAAAATACCGGGGCAAGTGTACTGAAAACCTCTGCAAGTCCAATCAGGATTAAAGACTTTATAACCTCTAATGATTTCATCCATTTTGGGTATCCTCTCTTTCTTAAATTGTCAGCCCGGTACACTTGGTAAACATCACCGGGGAAATGTAGTAACTCCAATTCTTTCCCATCTTGACACCGTAACCCCAAGGGAAAACACCATCACGCAAGCCCTGATAGATAAATTCCTTGCTTTTACCCATCAACCGGGCAGCGGTCATAACAGGAAGATTTGGGGTTTCCATTGTGATAGAATCCTGAACTGCTGCCTGTTTGAAATAATCCGGGGCAAGTCCAAGGGCTTCTGCAATCACAACTTTCTTTTTGTCCGGGGGTTCATTCTTCCCGGAAAGATACTGACTGATAGAACTTTTCCCAATACCTGTTGCAGCAGATAAGGCAGTCAGATTCATTTCTTTTTCCTGCATAGCCTGTTTCAATTTTTCGTTGAACATTTTCTTCATCCTTTCTTTGATTGGTTTTATGCTTTTTGTATCTTAATTAGATACAACTTAGCCAAAAAAAATAGCAACAACTTTTTCATCAGTCAGCTTGTATCTGTTTCGGATAGTGCTGATTTCACCCTGATTAAATTCAGCCCCATTTGTTTCATTCATCTTTGCTGAAAGGCTTTGGGGGGAAATTCCAAGGGCTTCCGCTAAAGTGCTATTTGTATCATCATGCAGCACCATTTCACTTCTAAGCAGCTTCTTATTCATTGATACACCTTCTTTCTTAGTTATCCGGGAAAGCGTTATTGTTATACTGTTTACGGATGGTCAAGAATACTTTCCCGGCTGCATCCTCTTTTACATCCATTTCTTTGAACTTCTGTGGTCTGCCTGTTTTCAGCTTATGAATATAATCCTGATATTCCGCTTTGCTGTCAAACTGCAAAACCTGTTCTGTAAAAGCAGTTAAAACTTTTTTCATGGGTTCACTTCCTTTCTCATTTATTTATAATCAACTCCAATATAGTCAAGCACTCTTGCCCAACCGTATTTTTCACCTGTTGCTTCATCAGTGCAACATTTGAACATCCAATATTCCCATTCTTTAGGATTACGTTCTTTCAACAAATCAAATCGGTTAGGTCTTTTTTCAAGATGTATTCCGAACCCACACATTGAACAACCTGTTCTTTGTGCTTTAGTTGTATATAATAAACCATTTTCATCTTTTTCAATCGTTCCGTATATTTCAGGAACATGAACATTCAAGTCAAGCGCAAGCTGTAAAATATCCTGTCTACTAAATATAGCAAAAGGCGCTGACCTGATTGTTGATTTTCCGAAATAATTACATCCGTTAATTTTCAAAGATTTTGCCCTTCGTCCACCTTCGGAAGCCATTAGCCCCAAAAAAGGAACGCTATTATGCTCTTTTGCCCAATCGTCACACGGCTTTTCTTTCAAATAGTAACAGCATTTAGAAGATACTTTGAAAGGGGGAATTTGATAATCAGTTCCTTCTTCACTATTAGCATAACCGCCAAATTTATTAAGCCATTTCTGCGACATTTTCATTCTGCTATTCTTCTGGAATCCACCATATTCCCCGGTTTCACCAGTTATTATTGCATGTCTAACTGTTGCGTTTTTGTCTGTTGGATTTGCAAGTGTTTCAATCTTTGCTGCAATTTCTTTCGACAGAACAGGAAAACCAAATTCCTGAATAATATCAGGTTTTGTCCACCTGTGTTCTTTTCCATCTTCATCCACATATTTAACCGCCGATTTTAAGCGTTCAATTCCAAGTTCTTTGTGAACCCTTTGAATTGAAATATCTTCAAGATAGGAAACGGAAATACCGGGAGCATCAATACCCAAACTTTTAAGAAAACAGAATAAGGTAATTGAATCTAATCCCCCAACCGACACATGATAATTTAATTCGCGCTTATCGCATTCAGAAACAAATTCCCTTGCTCTAATTGTGGCATACCTGATTTTGAAATCATAAGGCATTTGCATTTTTACATTGAAATCAGCAATTTTCCTATCTGCTCCAATGCGTTCCATTCTTTCTAAAACATTTTCTTTAGCCATTGGTTTTCATCCTTTCATTTTTCAAGTTTGTACTGCACTTATGCAGGGGTTTCACAATTATTACCCCTTCCAGTTGATAAGACTGTTGCAGGACAGATTCAGTTTTCAAGGTGCATTCCCCGGAAGGGGGGAAGAAGGTTTTATTCTTCTTCCTCAAATTCCAAGTTACAATCAGCGCAAATCACATGAACTTCTTTGGTTGCCCTGATAATACATCCACAACCGGGGCAAACATATTTCCGGCTTGACTGCTTAGAAGTTTTACCCTTAATTTTCGGGATTGGCTTACGGAACAATTCAAACTTCTTTTCTGAATACTGACCAATAAACTGTTCAGCTTCTTCATTCAGTTTGGTATTTGTGAATCCGTACTTGCCGGATGCTTCTGCAATCAATCCATGCTGTTCAGCAGCTTCCTTGAACTTCTTATTATGGTAAGTGCCATTCCGGGAAGTATCCTGAACCCCGATTTGCAGATTGTAAAGGTGAACCATTTCATGCAGAAGCGTTTCAGCAACCTGTTCAAAAGGTCTTGAAAGATATTCAGCGCAAATGTTAATTTCAAAATATCCTTCATCTTCTTTTGCTTCTTCACTTTCATCTTTGGCAAGTTTCCAAGCCTTCCATGAAGTACACCATCCATAAGCGCCTTTTGTTGTATCCGGGCTTACTGTGATTACAGGCTTTTGAAGTTCGCCATTGTAAAAGCGATTGTTCAAAGCTGAAAATAAACTTTCCAACTTTTCAATTACAGGTTTCAAAGAACTGTTCTGCATACTGATTACCCCTTTCCTTCCCCCTCAACCGTTGCAGCAGTTGGGGGGGTATCTGTTCATTTCATCCTTCATTGGTTATTCGCTGTATCTTTATCAGATACAAGCATATTATAGCGTGTATCTAATCAGTTGTCAATAGGTTTTTGAAAATTTTTTAGATACAAATTCAAAAATAATTGAAATCCCTGAAAAAATATGCTATTATTAAGATATATCAAATTGAAAGGGGGATATCCTTATGACAATGGGTGAGTACATAAAGAAGCTACGGGAAGAAAAGGGTTGGTCACAAGATGAACTTGGTCAAAAAGTCGGGGTCAACCGGGCTGCTGTTCAGAAATGGGAAAAAGGAACAGTAGAAAACATAAAGCGTTCTACCATCAAGAAGCTATCACAAGTTCTTGGTGTTTCTCCTTGTGACCTCATGCAATGGGATGAAGAAGCAAATCTTCAAAAAGTTCAACATGAAATAGATGCTTGTGAACTTTTTGAAAAGTGCTATGGAAAAGAAGCATTCAAAGCCGTTTCCATGTTTTTGAAATTGGATGCAGTTGACCAAGGCAAAGTAGTTGAAAGGATGGAAGTTCTTCTTGAAGCTGAAAAGTATTCTGCAAAAGAAGGGTTATCAGGCAAGAAGGCAATATAATTTATGTGGATTTTACACCAAGAAAGGATGATTGATATGGGCTTATTCGGAAAAGGAAACATTCTGAACATGACACACCATGAAGGGCTACCGGGATATAGTGATAAAACCGCTATCACTATGGAACTGGATGAAGAACACCGTTGTTTGATTTTTAAGGCAAGGGCTTTCAAAAAGCCGGAAATCAAACTTCCGCTTTCCAAGGTTATCAGTTCGGGAAATGTAAATGTTGCTGAAATTGAACAGCAATCCAAGGTTGGAGGGGCTATTATTGGCGGTTTACTTTTCGGAAATGCAGGGGCTATTGTCGGGGCAATGACAGCCGGGGAAAAGCAAAAAATCAAAACCCTGTATATTATCAACTATGAAGGGGAAGCAGGAACTAAGGCTATTGTGCTGCACGACAACGGAAGCAACATGAATTTCTTCAAATTCCAAAAGAAACTGCAAGAATACCTTCCAAAGCAGCAAACCAAAGAACAGCCCAAGGAAATAGTGCTTTAGTTCCGCTGTGTTCCGGGCTTGTTCCGCTGAATGTTCCGCTGAAAACCCTTGAATTATAAGGAAAGTTCCGCTTGTTCCGCTTATTGTGATAACTTCTTATTGTTTTGAAGTTTTCTGTGTTCTAACTGCAATTAGATAACAGAATAAAAAAGAGAAATATATAAGTAGTATAAGGAATTTAAGCGGAACACTCGGAACAGCGGAACAAAAAATAGAACCCCCACCTGCTGCAACAGGTAGGGGTTCAGGATGAATAACCAATCAAGGATGAAATGATTGGACTATGCAAAGCCATTATATCATTTCATCCCTATAAAAATCAAGTGCATAGGGGTGACAATCTATGAAAAATCCTAACGGATATGGAACGGTTGTCAAACTGTCAGGAAAAAGAAGAAACCCTTTTGCTGTCAGGAAAACAGCCGGATTTAATGAAAAGGGGTATCCAATTTATATAAACATTGGCTATGCTCCAACAAGGGAAGCCGGGATGATTATGCTTGCTGAATACAACAAATCCCCTTGGGATATTGAAGCTGACAAAATCACCCTTGCTGAACTCTTTGAACTTTGGAAAGAAAAAAGAATGTGTAAACTTGGAAAGTCAAATGCTTCTTCCTTGCAATCAGCATACAAACACTGTAAAGGGCTTGAACGGATGAAATACAATCAAATCAAATCTTATCATATGCAGGATTGCATTGATAGCTGCGGTTGTGGTTATAGCACCCAAGGGGCAATTAAAAACCTTTGGGGGCATCTTGACCGCTTTGCTATGGAACTGGATGTAATAAGCAAGTGCTATTCTGATTTGTTGAAGTCTGAACCTATTCCTGAAACCAAAAAGAAACCTTTCAGTAATGAAGAAGTTCAACGTGTTTGGGATAACCAACAACTTCCTTGGTCTGATAGTTTGCTTTTCTTCCTGTATAGTGGTTTTCGGATTTCAGAAGTTCTTGAAATTAAGATTTCAAATATTGATATGGAAAGCGATATTCCAACCATTACAGAAGGAATTAAGACGGATGCAGGAAAGAACCGGGTTGTTCCTATTCATTCAAAAATCATGCCTATTGTTCAAAACAGAATTGAACAATCAAAAAGCGGATACTTATTTGAATGGAACGGAAAGAAGTTAAACCAAACCCAATACCGGGTTATATGGGCTGACCTTATGCAGCAGCTTCAAATGCAGCATACACCCCATGAATGCAGACACACATTCAGAAGCAGATTGGATTCAGCCGGGGCAAATAAAGTTTGCATTGATAGAATTATGGGGCATAAATCCAAGGGAACAGGGGAAAGGGTTTATACCCATAAAAATATAGAAGAACTCAAAATGAACATTGAACTAATAACGAATTAGTAACAAAAAAACCCCGTATTGCTGAAAAAACAAA
>CATJCP010000057.1 GCA_949737515.1 uncultured Oscillospiraceae bacterium
GCACTGTTACGAGCAAAGGGCTGTCAAATTATTGCGACCCCCCGAGTTCCCAACCGGGACGGAAGCCTGATCTGCGGGGAAATCCGCCGCCAAAGCAGTGTCCCCATTATTTTTGTCACCAGCCGGGATTCTGCCATGGACGAGTACCGCGCCCTGAGCCTGGGCGGGGATGATTACATCACAAAACCCTATAATATCCCTGTACTGCTGGCAAGGGTGCGGGCAGTCCTCCGCCGAAGCTCAGGAACCTTGGAGCCGGATGTAATAGAGGGATGCGGGATGAAAGTAAGCTTGTCCAAAGGCACTGTAACCGCAGGCGGCAAAACAGAGGTGCTTACCCGCAATGAGCTGAAAATCCTCTCTTACCTTCTTGCCAATGAGGGGAAAATCGTCCCCCGCGCGGATTTGATCGACGCGCTGTGGGACAGCCAAATTTATATTGACGACAACACCCTGAGCGTCAATATGAAAAGGCTCCGGGCTAAGCTGGACAGTTTGGGTTTGCCGGGGTGCATCAAAACAAGGCGGGGAATGGGGTATCAGTTATGACATTACAGGAATTTTTGGCTGACCGTATGAGGGGAATCCTCTTTTGGGTTTTCTTTATGACAGCAGCGGCGCTGTTCCTTTCCGCCACCGGGACACCGTCTGGCGTAGTCGCCATTTTGCTGGCTGCTGCGGCATTAGCCGCCCTGGTTTTACAGGCAATGGATTTTTTCAAATGCCGCGCCCGTTTAGGCGAACTGGAATATATTTTGGATAACCTGGATAAAAAGTACCTTTTTTCCGAGTGCGCCCCGCCTGCCAAAAACCTTTATGAAAAGAAGCTTTTTGAAATGTTCCAGCGTTCCGGCAGGGCGATGACCGGCGCTGTTTCCGACGCCCAGGCCGCCCAGCGGGAATACAGGGAATATGTGGAAAGCTGGGTACATGAGGTAAAAACCCCTATTACTGCCGCCCGGCTGGTTTGCCGGAATGTCGATGGGGAAAGCCGGAAAAAGCTCTCCCGTGAACTGGGGCAGATGGAAGCCCATGTGGAGCGGGCGCTTTTCTATGCCCGCGCCGAAAGCCCGGAAAAAGATATTATCATCCGCCCTTTTCCCTTGGAGGAAATTGCCTCCCAAGCCATCCAAAACCATAAGGAACTGCTGATACAGGGCGGTGTGCGGATTGAAACAGAAGGGCTGGACAGCATCGTCTATACGGATAAAAAATGGATATGTTTTATTTTGGGGCAACTCCTTCAAAATTCAGTCCGTTATTGCAGGGAAGCCAGCCCAGTGATTATGCTGTCGGGAAAGCATACGGGAAAACAGGTGATGTTGACCGTAGAGGATAACGGCATCGGCATCCCTGCCCATGAACTGCCCCGCATTTTTGACAGGGGCTTTACTGGCAGCAACGGGCGGGCAAGGGGAGGCTCTACCGGGATGGGGCTGTACCTATGCCGGAAATTGGCGGGATTTTTGGAAATCCAGATTCAGGCCGATTCCAGGGAAGGGCAGGGGACTGTTATCACCCTTGCATTTCCGGCAAAAGAGAACCTTACAAAAATGTAAGGGAAATCAATGCCAATTCGCTACAACCGGAAAGGATTTTGGTGTATCCTTATGTCATAAAGTAAAACGAACCGTTAAGGAGGCATCAAATTTCATATGCTGAAGGTTGAAAATATTGAAAAGTATTATGGAAGCGCCAACAATGTCACCAAAGCCCTGGACAGGATCAGCTTTGATGTGGAGGATGGCGAGTTTATCGCCATTATGGGCGCGTCGGGCAGCGGCAAGACAACCCTTCTCAACTGCATCTCCACCATTGATACGGTAAGCGCGGGAAAAATCCTCCTGGATGGGGTAGATATTTCGGATTTGTCCGCTAAGGAGCTTGCCCGGTTCCGGCGGGAACGCCTTGGGTTTGTGTTCCAGGATTTCAACCTGCTGGACACCCTGACCATAGAAGAAAACATCGGCCTTGCCCTTTCCCTTACTTATGCCAATCCCCGCTCTGTCCAGAAACAGGTGCAGGAGATAGCCCAAAAGTTGGGAATCACCGATATCCTAAATAAATTTCCCTACCAGGTATCCGGCGGGCAGAAGCAGCGGGCAGCTTGTGCTAGGGCAATGGTTGCCGGGCAGTCCCTCCTCCTGGCTGACGAGCCTACCGGGGCGCTGGATTCCAAAGCGTCCAAAAACCTGCTGGAAATCCTCACCCGGATGAACCAGGACATGGGCGCGACCATCCTCATGGTAACCCACGACCCATACAGCGCCAGTTATGCTTCGCGGGTGCTGTTCCTGAAAGACGGGCGGATTTTTAACGAGCTGCTGCGGGGGAACCGGGAACGGACGGACTCCTATCATGAAATCCTCAATGTGCTGGCAATGATGGGGGGCGATATCAGTGACGTTATCTAGCCTTTCCATGCGCAACGCCAAATGCCAGGCAAGGGATTACCTGGTCTACTTTGTGACCGTTATCATAACCGCCGCTTTAATCTATGCTTTTAACGGGCTTGTATTTTCAGAGGAAATGCGCACCCTCAGCCAGATGATGCGGACAATGCCTTTGGTCATTGTCCTTGCAAGCCTTGTCGTGGTCTGTATTATTTCCTGGCTGGTTCAGTATACCACCAATTTCATGCTTTCCCGCAGGAGCCGGGAGCTTGGCACTTACATCCTCATCGGGCTGGAAAACAAACAGGTCGCGAAAATGTTCTTCCGGGAAAACCTCATTGTAGGCGGCGCGGCACTGGTTCCCGGCGTTTTGCTGGGCAACCTGGTTTATCAGGCGCTCCGGGCGCTGGTGCTTGCCCTTTTTGGCAAGGCGTACCACTTTTCCTTCGGCTTTTCCCCGTCCGCCCTGGGGCTGACACTGGTTTATTTCCTGCTGATTTACCTTTTTGCCCAGCGGAAAAGCAGGAAGCGCATCCGTTCCATGAAAATTTATGACCTTATCTATTTTGAGCGGCGCAACGAGAAAGCCGTCATTCAAAAAGGCTCCAGCCGGAAAAGGGCCTTTGTTGTGTCCATTATATTGGGGATTATCGGCACTGTGTTCATTATGGCGGGGGATTTGGCGATAGGGATTATTGGAGCGGGGATGATTATTGCTTTCCTTTACGGCTTTTTTGCAAGCTTTGCCTCCGGCGTCCCCGCTTACTTTGAGAAACACGCCGAAAAGAAATATTTTGGGCAGACGCTCCTTGTTTTCCGCACCCTATCCGCAAAGCTGGCGGCTATGGGGGTTTTGATGGCTACTATCTCCCTGCTGTTTACTGCTACCATCATTTCGGAGGGGACAGGTCTGATTTTCTGGTCTATCTTTGAAAACCGCTATCGGGAAAACGCCTGCTTTGACCTGATGCTCAGCGCCCGGCATCCCCAGGCAGCGTATTTCCGCGACACGGCGGATTTTATAGAGGGGCAGATCCCGCCGGGATGTTCCTGGGAATACAATATCTACCTTCGGGATTCTGCGGAAGATTCCCTAATTATCACAAAATACATCAAGGAAGAAATGTGGATTCCCGAATTTTACAGCTCTGACGCGGTGATGGCATTTTCTGATTACGCCGCCCTGCGGGAAATGCTGGGCTATCCGGCGGTTGCGCTGGAACCTGGGAAGTATCTGCTCCAATGCCAGAGATATATTGCCGACGCTTTGAAGGACTGGAACCAGCCCCTCCAGGTAGGGGATGATGTCCTGGAATTCGGCGGCATCCAAACAGAAATTTTTGCCCAATACCTATGGAATGTCAATGGCGGGGGATATATCCTTGTTGTGCCGGACGAAACAGCCGAAACCTGTTGTTTCAGCCACAGGATATATTCCATTAAGACCCCTGAACATATGGGGGATGAATTTTACGGGGATGTAAGGACGCTGCTCCGCAGTAAGATAAGACCTGATGAGGATGACGATGGGCTTCTCATTTACATCCGATCCGAAGATGAGAAGGAAATGGCTTCCAGCATTGCCACCATTGTATTCCCCCTATACTATCTGGCCTTGGTGCTTACCATGACTGCCGCCACTATTTTGACAATCCAGCAGTTGAGCGAAGCGGAACGCTACCGCAGGCAGTTTTCCCTTCTCCACAAGATGGGCATGGGGGAAACGGATATGCAGAACGCCCTTAGAAAGCAGTTTACCATTTACTATGCAATGCCGGTTCTGCCGTCCCTGATAATCAGCGGCGCCTTTATCCTGAACC
>CATJCP010000058.1 GCA_949737515.1 uncultured Oscillospiraceae bacterium
ACTCCTAGTATATCAGCTAACTCACGATTGTCCAGTTCTAAAAAATATTTTCCTGTCAACAGCAGCTGATCCCGTTCCGATAAGCGGCCAATGGCATTGTGCAGATCTTCATCACGCTGACCATTCAGCACTCGTTCTTCTAAGCTCAGTTGCACAGGACTGTCTAAACGAACACATTTTTGTAAATCATAGTCATCGGGCAGCGGAACTGCGTTCAAACTGTCCCTTCGTTCATCTTGAAAATAGTTCAAAGCGGTACTGCGTACAGTCAGGGTCAGATAGGCAGTGAGAGCGGCTGCATCTAATGTTTGTAGCTTGGGGATGTATTTCATTAGCCTCAAAAGAGATTCTTGAACAATATCCTCTTTCGCATATGGGTCTTTTGTATAGGTACCTGCTTTTTGGAATAGAAGAGATTTATATTTTTGATATAGGGCAACCATGTAATCGGAATCATCGCACACCTTTTCACTAGGCCCGTTTATAGTCTCGGCTGGATTCTTGGCTGATGCTGCAATCACGGTTCATCATCTCCTTATATATATAAACCAAAGAAACCACAAAACGCAACACTAAATACCTCTTTTTTCCAGAATATATGCAAATTGAATTTTATTTGCTGTTGACATATAAAATATCATGCAAATACAGATTTATCAAGAGGGAATGGATTTTGGTTTGTATAATAGTCAAAAAAGATAGGGATGGGGATTACAATGCCGGAATTCGGTGAAATTATGGCAGAGTTGCGGCAAGACGCGGGTATGAGCCAGCAGGAGTTGGCCGCAAGACTTTTTGTTGCACCAAGCACAATCTCCAACTATGAAACAGGACAAAGACGCGCCCATGCCGAATTTATTTGCAAGGTTGCGGATGTTTTTAATGTGTCTACAGATTATCTGCTTGGACGCACTGAGTTCAATCTGCCGCTTGCTATAGTCAATGATGAATATGTGGATGGGAAATCGGTAAGTTCGGTTCTGATGCAAGCGATGTCACTTAGCAGTCAACGGAGGCATATCCTCTGTGCCATTTTGAGTGACATGCAGCGAGCGGAAAAAGGACACGATGGAAAGTAGAGGATTCCACTATGTTTCCACTGATTTTTAGTACAATAGAGGATGCGGATTCTCGGCAATTCATGGAGCAGCTATATGTCAAATATAGCAAGTTAATCTACTCGCAAGTATACAAGCTGACAAGGGATAGCTATGAAGTTGAGGAAATTGTCCAAGAAAGCTTGGTAAATTTGATTGAAAAAGTCGATTTATTGCAAACATTACCCAGAGATCGACTGGTAAACTATCTTATTTCTACTGCTAGATATACCGGTTACGCATTTTTCCGAAAAAAACGCAAGGTTGAAGAAATCCCCATTGAAGAGGACGAGACTGTGTTGTTTGACAAGGGAGCGTTTCAGAATGGGTTAGATGAACTGATGATACAGAAAATGGAGAGCGAGCAATTATACCAAGTGTGGTCGCAACTACGGGAAAGGGATCAATTGGTTCTAAATATGAAATATATATTGGATCAGTCTAATGAAGAGATCGCTGAGGCATTAGGAGTTAAACCGGGAAGTATCCGAATGCTACTTACGCGCGCTAAACGCAACCTTTTGTTAGAATTGAAAAAATCAATGATAATCTAATATACCAACTGCATGTAATATGTCGTCAATCTGCGGCAAGTTTTGCCGCAGATTTTTTCTTGTTTGCATTTCCCTGATGGGATGTTCCATATAGATTAAACGCGTTCAAAATCAACAAGTTGGAAAGAAGCATTATCATGGCATTTTCGCGAAACACTCACTACTGCATGATTTCCCATGCTGGTACAGGCAAGTGCCTGAATATATGCGGGAACGAGCAGATGTCCGACAACAGAAAACGTTTATCTGGGACAATGGCCCTAACAAAGTACAGGGGGCATCAGGGCTTTTAACACTGGTAACAAGATCATGAGTGAACTAAATTTTGGTTCATTAGATATGCTTGAAGGCGGCTCTAAGTTTGGCTCCGTTGGTAGGAAAGTGGATAATCTCGGAGGCAACTTGGATGGCAGTGCAGAAGATGTCTCCACAGCTGGATTAGATGATGGCGCAATCGGTTTAGACGAAATTTCTTCAGTGGTTGGAACGCAACCTAAAAGAAAACAAATGGTCAATAGCGTAGAAATCGCGGAGGTAAAAATTTTTCTATAGAGTTTTTCTCCAGAGTTTACATTTCATTTTTGATACGCTCCTTATCTGACGAACGCGTTCACAACCAACCTACTACGATTCGTCGAAAGGAGTTCAAAATCATGGCAAACTATAAAATCATCAATGTTGCCGCCAACAAGTGTCTGAATATTCACGGCGACAACGTCACCAGCCTGAAGAACAACCAGAACGTGACCCTTTGGGCTGACAGCGGCTCCCCCGAGCAGACCTGGGACATCGACTCGCTGGGGATCGGCGTGTTCGTGAAGTCCTCTGTGGACAAGCGCTTTGCACTCAACGCCTACCGCTCCAGCACCAGCAAGTACAACTGTGACGTCTACCCCTGGAGCGGCAACGAGACCGATGCCAAGGTCAACTTCGTGGCCACCTCCGGCGGGTACCGCATCAAGCTGGCCAACTACGACATGTACCTGACTGCCGGCGGCACTGCCAACGGGGCCGACGTGTACTGGGCCCCCCTTGCTGGGACGACCAGCCAAATGTGGAGCTGCGTTCCCGTTACCTCCAGTGGGCCCCAGAAGCACTCCTATTTCAACGGCTCTGTCAACGGCATGAACCTGCACGTCATCGAAACCGACGCCAGCAACATTCAGATGGTCAACCTCCAGAAAAAGACCAGCGGCATGGGTTCCTACTTCGGCATCAACGGCGGCTTCTTCAACTTCAGCCCGAGCAGCGACGTGTCCTGCCTGAACTACGCCATCAACAACGGTGTGCCTGTCGGTCCCAACGGCACCGGTGCCACCAATGAACTGGGCTTCGCCGCCATTGCTTATGTCAATGGCATGGTCAAGCTGCTTCCGGCCGTTCTGCGGGATGCCGCCGATCTGCGTACGGCTTTGGGCGGCGCTACTCCCACCTGGGTGCAGGGCGGCGGTAACCTGATGCTGGGCAACGGCAACTGGGCCACTTCCGATCTGCGTTTCACTTCGGACGCCCTGGCCAACAGCATCGGCCGTACAGCCATCGTGGTGAATACGGCGACCAAGAAGGTCTATCTGATCGTGTCCAGGGAAAGCACCGCCAAGAGCGTGGTTCAGTTCCGCAACGCGATCTACCAGTACCTTGGCATTTCCAACGGCAC
>CATJCP010000059.1 GCA_949737515.1 uncultured Oscillospiraceae bacterium
ATTCAGTATGGAACACCCGCCATTAGCAGTGGCATCCCCGCCGTCAACAATGCGGTCAATCCCGTCCTGGGTGAAACCTTTGCGCCGAATCCGGCTGGTAGCGTCAATCCGCTCTATGCCTGGACGTTTATTGTGTCGGTCATCTGGTGCATCGGTATCGCCGCCATGCTGCTCTATGCAGTCATCAGTTATGTGCGGGTACACCGAAGCGTTTCGGAAAGAGTACCCTATGAGGGAAACATCTTTCTGTGCGACCAAGTGAAGTCCCCGTTTATCTTGGGGCTGGTTCGGCCCAAAATCTATCTGCCGTCCAACATGGGCGCAATGGCTGTAGAGTCGGTGATTGCCCACGAAAAGGCACATTTGGCAAGGCATGACCACTGGTGGAAGCCCATAGGCTTTCTGGTTTTGACAGTTCACTGGTTTAACCCGCTGTGCTGGGCGGCTTATGTGCTGCTGTGCCGGGACATTGAACTGGCCTGCGATGAGAAGGTAATCCGGCGGATGGATTTGGACGGAAAGAAGCAATACTCTACCGCCCTGCTGGAGTGCAGTGCCGGACGGCGGCTGGTCACAATTTGCCCGCTGGCCTTTGGCGAAATTGGCATAAAGGAGAGGATAAAAAACGTACTGCATTACAAAAAGCCAGCGTTTTGGATGATTGTTGTGGCTGTCATCGCCTGTGCGGGGGTGACGGTATGCTTTGCGACGAATCCCATATCCACAGAAAACTATATCCGCCTGCAGACGGCCCACTCCACGCCGCCAGCGGCGTTTTTCTCGCTGAATCTTGCAGAGGAAGCGATACAGGGAACCGTCATTGCCGAACGCTGGGCAAACGGCAGGTGCGTCAGCACAAACCCAGTTTCTATAAATAATCTTACACAGCAAATACAGCTATATCTTGAGCCTCAGGAAAATGGCGTCAATGTCCAGCTTGGCGTTGATAATGGGGATACGATTTTGGAAAACTTCT
Source organism: uncultured Oscillospiraceae bacterium (assembly GCA_949737515.1). Lineage (GTDB taxonomy): Bacteria > Bacillota > Clostridia > Oscillospirales > Ruminococcaceae > UBA1405. Next base: position 977 of record CATJCP010000059.1, read on the forward strand.
CTTACCCAGAGGGCAAACAGCCTGTTGCCTGGTCTTTTGTTTCATTGGAGGATGGGAAAAAAGAGCCTTTGCAATTGGGAAAGGACCAGGTTATCGCCGCTATGGCGCTTGACTTTGGAGCCGGAGTAAAATCTTATTCCTGCGACGCGCTGTCCGCTGATAGGAAACAGGTGGAGGATGCGGCGTATATGATTGTAATTCGCGCTTTTTTTACCAATAACGGCGATTTCACAATGGCAGAGCCCAACACGCCAAATACGGATGGCGGCGAACTTGCACAATTGCGGGTAAAATACCCGGAATACTTTGAACTCGGAACCTTCAAGGGGCTGGAGGTCTATATCTGGCAAATTGCCGAGAGCGACTACCGCTTTGGGCTGATGCAGGGAACCAACCGTGAGAAAACCCTGGAGGAGAAAATGGCATTGAAGGGCGCTACAGCGGAAGAAATGGAGCTGATTTTATCTTCCTTCGACATCGAAGACAAAGATATTTTTGTGATCCCGTGGCAGAACCCTATTTCCAGTTATATGGTCACGGAGGACATGGTGAAGGATCCGGAATATATCAACAACATTCGTTCTATGCTGGGATTGGATGGTGTTTCGGTGGGTTCCACCAGCGGAACAGATATGCCGGTCACTGTCGAGCCGGACGTAGTTGCCCCTACGTTCTCCGAAGAACAGACCGCTATTCGCCAGGCAATTCTGGAACATAACCGTTCCGCAGATCCGATTGGCTTTGTGCCCTGCGCCAGTTTTGTAGAGCTTGCTTGTATCGTTGTGGATGGGAGTGACTTTTCGCAGTATATCCACTATGGCTGGGCGCTTTATGAGGAATACAGGGTTACGGATAACGGCCTGGAAACAGGCAGCGGCAGCCATATTCCTGTTGCCATCACACTGCGGGCAGACCCGTCTGGTGTTCTTACATTGGAGGAATACTGGCAGCCCAGGGACGGCAGCTATTATGTGCAGGACATCCGGGAAAAGTTCCCAGCACACATTGCCGGGGACGGCATCGACAGCCAGAAGTTCATCCTCCAGCAGAAGCAGGAGTGCTATGCCCAAGCGGCAGCGACTGCCATGCTGGATACCCATAAGGTGATCGAGGCGCTCCTTGAGACAATTTGCAGCAGCCCCGCCCTGTCCTCCAATCCGGGGGATTATATCAAGGAACACTCCATTGAGTACCGAGAACTGACATACTATGGCCAATACACCTTGGAATACTGCTTTGCCCGGTTCGAGGAGGGCGGCGAAACCGGACTGGATAGCCACATTATGATGCGGGCGTGTGAGGATATTGCCGCCGGCTGGGGCGAAGAACCGCTTGTGTTCTCCCTGCCTGATCATGGAGCGCTTACCGGGCAGATGTGGTACAATGCATTCAAAAACAATGCGCTGGGCTTGATGGAGCAATATAGGGAAATCGAGCTTGCGGAACGCTATCCGGCATCCTATCTGCTGCTCAGTATGCTGGGGAAAGTATAGACGCCTCAAAACGCAAACAGCAACTTTTTGGGCAGACGATTTCTGTCACAAGGCCACCTGTACTTGGTTATGTCAGGGCTTTCAGCCACTTTCCCCTGATATACCGCGCCAACAGCAGAAGCGACCTGGAGATAACGTCCACCACCATACAGCACCAAACCGCAATCAGGCCCAAATGGAGGACCTTTACACAGATAAAGGTGGGGAGTATCCGCAGACACCACATGGTAAACAGCGAGATGTAAAAGGAAGGCTTGGTATCCCCCATGCCGTTAAAGGCCCCTTCCAGCACCATGGTGAGGCCAAAGAAGGGTTCCGAAATTGAAACAAGGCGCAAAACCTGCGCCCCTCGCCGGATAACCTCCTGGTCAGGCGTAAAAATGGACATGACAACGGATGGGAACAGGAACAGCAGAAATCCGGTGCAGGCCAGCGTAATGACAGAAATCCGGCTGGAAACCGCGATGATCTGCTTGATCTTGTCCTTGTCGCCCGCGCCCAAAGCCTGACCGGATAGTGTTGTGGCAGCGGCCTGGAAGCCGGAACCGGGCATGTAGAAGGCTTGCTCCGCAGTAATGGCTATGGAATGGGCTGCAAGGGACATGGTCCCCAGGCTGGTGATCAGGGCGGTAAAGGCGATCTGCCCCAGGCACATGACCATTCTCTGGAGAATATTCGGCAGGCTGATCTGCCAGACCCTTCGTAGAATTCCAAAATCCGGTTTTAGGGAAAAACCGATGGGGGAGACCATGTGGTTCCGGCAGACTGCAAAGGCCATCAGCACAATCCCCACCACGAAAGAAATAGCAGTTCCCCATGCGGCGCCCTCTACCCCCATTCCCGCCCCCCAAATGGAGAGGGAGCTGCCAAGCAGGGAGATGGTGCGGGAGGGGTAGATCAAAAGAAAGTTGAATATCACATTGACCAGATTGGTGACAGCGTTGACATACATGGGGGTGCGCATATCCCCCGCTGCCCGGAGAACTGAGCCGAACACAATAACCGGGCACCGGAAAATTAGAGAGCCGCACAAAATAGCAAAGTAGACGCTGGCAGGGCCGCAGATTTCCGGCGCTGCCCCCATCCACCGGGGAAGCCCGCCGCTGATGAGAACCCCCGCGCCGCCGGTGATAAGCCCCACAACCAGGGAAACCAGAACCGCCTGCGCAGAGATGGTGCGGGCCTGCCTGATCTCCCCGGCCCCTGCGGCGCGGGAGATACAGGCCAGGAAACCGACGCCTACGGCAAAGGAAAAGCTGTTCATCAGCCACATTGCCGTACTGGTCACCCCCACGGCGGCGGAGGCATCGGCCCCGATGCGCCCCACCATAGCGGAATCAACATACTGCACAATGGTTTGGAATATCTGTTCAACGATTGTCGGCCAGGCCAGAGCCAGCACCGCCGCCGTCAGATTTTTTCCTTGGTAGAGGGAAGGCTGTTTACAGGATGACAATGGAATCAATCTCCCTTTCCTCGTGTGATGTGTGGGGTCAGCGTCCCTCCAGATAGGCAATTTGCTCTTGTGTAAGAACAATATCCGTCTGGGCCAGACTGTCCCGCAGGGTCTCCATGGAACCGCAGCCAATAATGGGCAGGGTGGGGACCAGATTGCCGGTGAGATATGCCAGGGCAAGGCCGGAAACGGAATAGCCGGTCTCCCGGCTGAGCTCTTTGATCCTTTCCGCCCGCTTCTGGTTTTCCGGGGTCAGGTATTTGGACCACTTCTGAATCTTAGGGTCAATGGGGGCGTTGTCGTGGGCGATATACCGCTGGAAAAACCCGCTGGATTGGGAGGAGAAGGAGAACACCGGCATCTGTTCCCTTTGGTACCACTCATAGGCCTGAGGATTCATGGTCTGGAGGGTGTCATCCCGAAGCATCTCCGGAGTAGTGCGGGCAAGGCTCCATTGAATTTGGCTGGCGGAAAAGGGAGTGAGTCCGTTTTCCCGGGCAAACCGGTTGGCCTCCTCAATGCGCTCCGGGCTCCAGTTGGAAGCGCCAAGGGCCAGAACCTTTCCGCTGCGGACATGGCGGTCCAGGGTCTCCATAATATCCGAAACAGGGCGGGTTACATCGTCCCGGTGAAGGAAGTACAGCTCCACCCGGTCGGTCCCCAGGTCTCTCAAGCTCTCCTCCAGGTCGCTGTCGATCTCCTGACGGCTCAGACGGGAGATGTGCAGGCTCTCCTTGGGCGGATGTCCCCCTTTGGTGCAGAGGAAGATTTGGTTTCGATTTCCCCGCTCCCTCATCCAGCGGCCTATGGTCTGTTCGCTGACGCCGAATCCGTACCGGCGGGCAGTGTCAATGCAGTTCCCCCCTTGGGACAGATAGTAGTCCAGCTGGGAACATGTCAGCTGGTAGTCCTTTTCATCCCCCATACCGTATCCGCCCATGACGATCTTTGAGACGGATGTTTGATGCTGGTCCGGTCCGCAAAATGTGTAGTACAGCATTTGTCTCCTCCTTTATTTTTCTCATGGATTTGTATGCACTTACTGGCCGTAAATTTCGGCAGTGCTTCGCCGGGGAATCAGGCGGGTTCCCACCGCTATTTTGACCGATTCCTCCGTTCCCCCGTTCATGCGTTCCACCAGGCGTTCTACTGCCAGCATCCCCAGCCGCTGTTTTGGCACGTAAATGGTGGAAAGGTGAGGTTCCATAAGCTCCGCAACCGGCATATCGTCAAAGCCGATCAGCGAAATGTCCTCCGGTATCCGCAGTCCTGCATCCTTTACTGCTTGCGCTGCGCCAAAGGCGATCAGGTCGTTATCCGCAAAAAAGGCGGTAGGCTGTTCCCTGGATTCTGCCAGCATCCTGGCCAGGGCGCTGCGGGCCCCCTCTATAGACGGTTCCACCGGATAGATCATTTTCTCCGAAAGCTCCTGCCCAGCGTCCCGCAGGGCCTTTTCCACTCCCTCCCTGCGCTCTCCAAAATTGTTGATGTATATGCTGCTGTGGAGATATCCGATTTTCCGGTGTCCCAGCTTCATAAGGTGCCGGACCGCCGCCGCCGCCCCCTGTATGTTGTTGATGACGACACAGTCGGCGCTCGCCGCCTCAAAATAACTGTCCAGAAGCACGATTGGAATATCCAAGTTCAGAAAAGGGGACAGGTCCTCCGCTGCCATCTCTGTCGCCAGCAGGATCACACCATTGCAGGGGGCCAGGCAGGCCAGGCGGCGCTGCTCCTCCCGGGAATCCTGGCCGCTGAGATAGGTTACCAGCAGGTTGTATCCATACCGGCGGGTGGCAGTGTTGATGCCCTCTATCACCTGAGAGAAAAAGTGGGTGTCCGAAACGACGATGCCGTGCTTTTTATATATCACCAGCCGGATGTTTAATGGGTTGGCTCCTGCTGGGGCTGGAATGCGGTCGCTGTATCCCAGCTCGCTGAGTTTATCGAATATGCGCTGGCGGGTGGCCTGGCTGATTCCCGCTTTATTGTTTAACGCCAGCGACACCGTCGCCGGGGAGACTCCCAGCATCTCCGCCAGATCTTTTACCTTTATCCCCATTGGTTGTCCGCCTTCCTACTAAAAAATCATAAATTTGCTAAATTTTTATAAAACCATTATAAACGGGTTGAGAATGGGTGTCAACTCATTTGACGATGAATATTTAGTTTGCTCAACATGGTGCGGCAGGGATTTCCCTTTTGTCTCGCCCCTAATGACTGCCGGTGGATTGAAACAATACCGGCTTGACAATTCCCATTTTTTAAGGTATGCTGAAAAAGCTAAAAGACGGTTTGTTCCGGGCATACCGGGGAAACATCAGGGCGTATCCCCTTGGGTAAAAGACGCCGGCCGTCAAGGTGAAAAGGAGGACAATACCTATGGCGACGCTGGAAATCAGAACCTCTGAGGACGATATACTCCGGAAGCCCTGCCGCCCGGTGGCAAAGGTAGACGAACGCATCCGCACCATTCTGGACGACATGGCCGACACCATGCGCCGCACTCCCAACTGCGGCGGTTTGGCGGGAAACCAGGTGGGGATCCTCCGCCGCCTGGTGGTGATCGATCTCAATGGTAAGCTGTACCAACTGGTCAATCCAGAGGTGGTTTTCCAGGAGGGGGAGCAGGATGGTCCGGAGGGGTGTATGAGCTTTCCGGGGATATTCGGGATGGTAAAGCGGCCAGAACGGGTCCGGGTAACTGCCCTGGACCGGGATGGAAGGGAGATACAGGTGGAGGGGGAAGGGATGCTTGCCCGATGCCTTTGCCATGAGATCGACCATCTCAACGGGATTGTATTTGTGGATAAAATGAGCCGCCGGGTGGAGTAAATCTTCCCCTGGCGATAAACGGCAGACAATGAAAACCGGTGGGGCGTGTCAGCGCATCCCGCCGGTTTTGGCATGTTTTTAGGCGTTTATCTTGCCGCTGCCTTTTTATCCCTGGAAATGAGCAGGCGGATTGCCTCCACGGCACAGGCGATGGCATTGCTGGAATCTTGGGTCGGTACGTCCGGCAGCCCGGCCTTGATTCTGCCGTCATTCCAAAGAGCGGTGAGGATTGCGCCGCAGCGCGCCCGGCGCACCAGCCCAACGGAAAAGATTGCCGCGCACTCCATCTCCGTGGCCATACACCCGCATTTGACATATGCGGGGACCCGCTGGTTCAGGTCATAGGCGACCGGCATGGTGTCCGGCTCCGTTTCGCCGTAAAAGCTGTCTTTGCTCTGTACCACACCGATGTGGTATTCCGCCGTCCCCCTCTTTTCGGCGGCGTCCCGCAGGGCGGCGGCCACCTCGAAGCTCGCCACAGCCGGGTATCCTTGGGGGATGTACTCATAGCTGGTCCCCTCGGCGCGGATGGCGGCTTGGGCGATCACCAGATCTCCGCCCTTTACGGCCAGGTCCATCCCTCCGCAGGTCCCCACCCGCAGGAAGGTGTGGGCGCCGCATTTGATAAGTTCTTCCACGGCAATGGCCGAAGACGGCCCGCCGATGCCTGTGGAGCAGACGCTTACCTTTTCCCCGTCCAGCGTCCCGGTGTATAGGTTGTACTCCCGGTTGAACCCCACGTGGACAGGGCTTTCAAGGAGCTCCGCAATGACGGGGGACCGTCCTGGGTCGCCAACCAGGAAAACGTATCCGCCTACCTCCTCGGGCAGGGCCTTGATGTGGAACTGCCTCTCGCTTTGGAAGGAACCGAACGCAAAACCATCCATTTAAAAACCTTCTTTCCTGTCTTGTTTTAGGGATGTTCTTACTGGGACGGAGGACAGGATTTTTGCTTGCCTTCCCGCCCGTTTCTGATATCTATTATAAACAAACCGATTCTAAAAGACAAGCTCAAACCAGGGTGAACGGGACCGGGAGATATGAACTTTCCCGCAAAATTCCTGAAAAAATTGTAAATTCCCTTGTCTCCATATGAAAAATGTACTAAAATAGAAAAGGATACCCTAAAAATACAACGAAAGGGGCAGAGACCATAAAATGGACTGTTTATTCTGTAAAATTGCGGCCGGGGAGATTCCGTCCAAAAAGGTATATGAAGATGAGCTTGTCCTGGCCTTTTACGACATCGAACCCCAGGCGCCTGTACATTTTCTGGTGATTCCCAAGGAACACATCTCCGGTGCGGATGCGATCACCTCTGAAAACAGTCAAATTGTATCCCATATATATCAGGTCATAGCCAAGCTGTCCAGGGAATTAAAACTGGAAAAGGGCTTCCGCATTGTCACCAACTGCGGAGAGGAGGCCGGGCAAAGCGTCCCCCATCTCCATTTCCATGTTTTGGCGGGCAGAAGCCTGGCATGGCCTCCCGGCTGATTTCCGCCGCGCTGCTATGATATTGAATTTATAAGTGGAAAGGGGTCAATCCTTTATGGAAAATCAGGAAAAATTTTATTCGCTTACTGTCGCCGGTTTAGAGAGGCAGCTGCCCATCTGCCCGATCAGCGATACGCTGGATATTGCTGGCTTTGTCATGTTTTCGGATGTGGAGCTGACCATCGCCTGCGCCCAGGAGCTGCTGAAAAAATGCCCAGATTTTGATGTGATGATCACTGCCGAATCCAAGGGGATTCCGCTTACCTACGAAATGGCCCGTCAGTCCGGCAAGCAGTACTATCTGGCCCGCAAGAGCGTAAAGGCGTATATGCGCCAGCCCATCTGTGTGGAGGTAAAATCCATTACCACTGCGGGCAGCCAAAAGCTGTATCTTGACCAGGAGTATGCGGACCAAATGAAGGGGAAGCGCGTTCTGGTGGTAGACGATGTGATCAGCACCGGACAATCCCTGATCGCCCTGGAAAAGCTGGTAAACGCAGCAGGGGGCAATATTGTCGGCCGTGCGGCGGTGCTGGCTGAGGGCGACGCGGCAAAACGGGAGGATATTACCTTCCTGGAGCCATTGCCTCTGTTCTTTAAATAAAAGCCTGTACCCAATACGCTTATCCCTCTCATTCTTTTGGAGGATGGGAGGGATTTTTATAAGGAGGTAATCCCACTTGGACGACAAAAAGGCGAAAGCCAAATGGATCATAGGGATTGTAAGCGTTTGTATTTTGATTTATATGGCCCTGCAGCATCTGGATAAGGTTACCGGGGCGGTCCGTTGGCTGTTTCATCTGTTCATCCCATTGGTCATGGGCGGGGCGGTGGCTTTTGTCATCAATGTTCCCCTGCGTCCCCTGGAGCGGCACTTCTTCCCCAAAAGCTCCAGGCCCTGGGTCCGCAAACTCCGCCGGCCATGCTGTATTGTGCTGGCGATTCTCATTATTTTGGGGGTGTTCGTAGGGGTTGGCGTACTGGTTATCCCGGAGCTGATCGGCGCTTTTTCCGTTTTGGGCCATAGTATTTCCTCTGCCGCCAAGGGCATCCAGGAGCTGAATCTCCAGGTTTACGGGGAAAATTCCGAGATTATGCAGTTCATCAACTCTATGGACATTAACTGGGCTGATATTCAGGCTGTAGTGATCGACTGGATCAAAAACAGCGCTATGGGGGTAGTGGATTCCACCGTTTCGGTGGTGAGCGGGGTGGTTTCCTCTGTGATCAACTTTACCGTGGCCTTGGTATTTGGGATCTATATTCTCAGCGCAAAGGAGAAGCTGAAGGCCCAGGCTGTCCACATACTGCGCACCTGGCTTCCCGAGACGTTTACCAAGAAATTCCTCCACATTTCCGGGGTGGTCAACCTGTGCTTCCGAAAATATGTGGTGGGGCAGACCACAGAGGCGCTGATTTTGGGCAGCCTTTGCGCCGTCGGTATGGCCATCCTCCGCCTTCCCTATGCCCCTATGATCGGCGCGTTGGTGGGGGTCACTGCCCTGATCCCCATTGTGGGGGCTTTTATTGGTGCGGTTGTAGGTGCGTTTATGATTTTGATGGTCAATCCGGTTAAGGCAGTGGTGTTTATTGTCTTTCTCCTGGCCCTTCAGCAGGTGGAGGGGAATATCATCTATCCCCGGGTGGTGGGATCCTCTATGGGGCTGCCCGCCATATGGGTGCTGGCAGCTGTGACCATCGGGGGCAGCTTGGGCGGGATCGGAGGTATGCTGCTCAGTGTTCCCACAGCCTCCGCCCTCTACATCCTCATCGGGGAGGAGACGGAAAAACGGGCTAAACAAAGGGGGATCCCCCCTCTTCCGGCAGTGGGTTCTGAAACGTCCTCCAGACAATCATCTGAAAAGAAATCGGAGAATATCCGTAGACCCAGATCTAAGAATAGGAAAAAATAAAGATCTGTCTCCGAAATCCTCTGTTTTTTCGCTTTGTGAGAGGGTATACTATACCAGAAGAATAAAACCAAAGGAGTAACCGGAATGTCTTATAAGTCCTGGATCCAGCGATGCTTTGCTCTTCTCACGTCCGTGACCGTTCTCTTAACCGGCTGCACAGCCGATATCTCGTCCAGCGTTTTGGCCTCTCAATCAGGTATGCCGGCACAAGAGGAATCCCAGCAGCTTCCCACAGTATATCAGGCTGCCCAGCGCATTGAGAAAGCTGCATCCCACTATCGGAAGACCTCTGCGGACGATTTGATGAAATCCCTCCCAAAGAGTACCCGCCAAAATGCCGCTGTTACCAGGGCGGAAGCCCTTGTTATGCTGTCTGCAGCCTTTGGAACGCTGCCGGATCCCGGCGTATTCGCCATCTATGCCTATCCAGTGGGCGCGGAGTTCACCGATATTCCCGGATGGGCGGAAAAACCGGTATCAAATCTCGTCCAGGCAGGGCTTGTAACGGGGACTGATGGGGATAACACGGTCCTTTCCCCTGATGAGTCCATCACCTGGGACGAGCTGGAAACCCTTATCCGCCGGGTATACGCATATTTGGGCCAGGACGCCAGGGATGACTTCTGGTCCTATACCAACCGGGAATGGCTGCTTGGGGTCAATATTCCCTACGGCTACGGCAAGATTGATGCCTCTACCTTTCTCTCTCTGCAAAACGTCTCGGCTGTTGCCCAGGATATCCGTTCCCTGGCCGAAAATGCCAGCCAGTGGCCGGAAGGTTCCGATGAGCGGAAAATAGGGGACTTTTACAACAGCGTTATGGACGAGGAATCCCGCAACCAGGCGGGCGCCGGGATGCTTCAGCCCTATCTGGACCGATTCCACCAGGCCAGGACCCTGGATGAACTCCTCCAAAGTCTGTATGATCTGTACCAGGACACAGGAATCTCTCTTCTGTATGATTTTACCCCGGTGGTGGACAGCCACAGCAGCGAACAGTATATCCTGAGCTTTACCTATACTGGCATTGCCCTGAGCAAAGACTCCCTCACAGATCCCAGCCAGCGCTGGATGGTAAACGCCCTGAGGGAATACCTGAAAGAGATGCTGCTGTTCGGCGGCCTGGAGGAGGCGGAGGGGGAGCGGCAGGCCCAGCTGCTCCTTGACTACAACCTGGCCATGGCCCCTCTTTCCTGGGAGGTGGAGGAACAGGGGGATGTGGATAAAACCTATAACCTCTACACCTTTGAGCAGCTGCAGAACCTCTTCCCGGAGGCAGACTTGTCCACAATGCTGGAAGTGCAGGGTTATGACGCTGCGGAGGCCAAAAAGGGGAAAATTGTGGTGTCAAATCCCAAAACATTGGAGTACTTTGCCTCACTGTGCAATGAGGAGCATCTGGATTTTTTAAAGGCTGTTGCAGCGGCGAACCTGGTAGGGGGGCTGAGTTCCTCTCTCACCACCGATCTCTATCTGACAGCCAACAACTTTCGCAACCTGTATACCGGGACCACCGGAACCCCCACCTTGGAAGAGACGGCCAACTATCTCACCCGGAATATGATGTCCCTGGAGGTCAACCGGTATTATGCCAAAACCTACTGTTCGGCACAGGTCAAGGAGGAGGTCACAGAGCTGATCCGGGAGTTGATTGACGTTTTCCGCAGGCGGATCGAAAAGCTGGACTGGATGAGCCAATCCACCAAGGACAACGCCAAAAAGAAGCTGGATACCATGCGGCTGAATGTGGCCTATCCCGACCAATGGGATACCGATTTTGACGACGTCCCGGTGTATGGTCCGGAAAAGGGGAAGAACAACCTGCTGGAAAACTCCATTGCCATGACCAGGCGCACTGCCCAGGAATACCCCAAAATGCTGAAAGAGAAGGTGGACAAGGACAACTGGGGAGGTGACTTGATTACCGTCAATGCCTACTACAACCCCATCTGCAACAGCATCACCGTCCCTGCCGGGAGCCTCCAGGCCCCATTTTACGGCAAAGACCAGTCTTTGGAGGAAAACCTGGCAGGAATAGGTTTCTTTATCGCCCATGAGGTGACCCATTCCTTTGACAATTCCGGGGCCAAGTTCGATGAAAACGGCAATGCCGCCAATTGGTGGACGGAAAAGGATTATGAGGCCTTTCAGCAGAGGTGCGATAAAATGGTGGAGTTCTATGACGGCTATGAAGCCGCTCCGGGCTTCCCCAACAATGGCACCCGCTCGTTAAGTGAGAATATCGCTGACTTGGGAGCCATGGAATGTTTGGTTGAGTTTTTAAAGGAGCAGGGGAGTGCGGACTTGACTGAATTTTTCACTGCGTTTGCCTGGTCGTGGAGGGCGCTTTACTTGAGAACTTATCTGCAGTATTTGGCGAATATTGATGTGCACAGTTATGACTGCGTACGTGTGAACCGCACCCTGTCAGCGGTAGACGCCTTTTATGAGGCGTTTCATGTCCAGGAAGGGGATGGAATGTATACCAGTCCGGAGGACCGGCCAAAGGTGTGGTAGAAGGGCAGAAGACTTGAAGGGACGAGGCAGGGCGTGGCTTAAACCTATGAAAAAGTAATAGCATTTTAGAGCATAAAATGCTATAATCAGCTTGATAGAAACAAAATTTCAAAAAGGAGGCGCTGCCCTTATGCCTTTCACCCTTCCTTTCCGCCAAATCCATATGGATTTCCACACCAGCGAAAAAATAACCCCTATCTGCCAAAATTTTGACGCGGAGGAATTCGCTTCCACCCTGGAAAAAGCCCATGTAAATTCTGTAAGCTGTTTTGCCATCTGCCATCATGGGATGCTTTATTACGATTCCAAAAAATTCCCGGATATGGTTCACCCCGGCCTGAAAAACAAAAACCTCCTGCAAGAACAGATCGACGCCTGCCACCGGCACGGCATCCGGGTTCCGGTTTACATCACCGTCCAATGGAACTACCTGCAAAGCCGCCGCCATCCCGAATGGCTGGCTTACGACGAACACGGCTGTATCCTCGACCACTTTGAAAGCGGCCCGGCTGAAACGTTCCAGCCCGGTTTTTACCGGATGCTCTGCATCAACACAGGGTACCGGGATTTCCTGAAAGAATTAACAAACGAAGTCCTGGAAACCATCCATCCTGTTGACGGTTTATTTTTTGACATCGTAGGAAATGCAAATTGCAGCTGCCCCACCTGTATTGCCAAGATGAAAGCCCAAGGCTTTGACCCCACCCAAAAAGACCAGCGCATCCAGTTCTCGCAAAAATCAATTCAAGAACTGAAAGCGGAGCTGTCAGCCCTTGTCCGGGAGAAAAACCCCAATGCCTCCATCTTCTATAACTGCGGGCATATTGGGCCTTATGTGCGGGACAGCCTGGACAGCTATTCCCACTTGGAGCTGGAATCCCTGCCCAGCGGCGGATGGGGCTATACCCATTTTTCCAACACCGTCCGGTATGCCCGTACTTTGGGCTTGGATCTGCTGGGCCAGACTGGGAAATTCCATACCGATTGGGGGGATTTCCATTCCTTTAAAAACAAAGAAGCCCTTTCTTATGAATGTTTCCGTATGCTGGCGTTTAATACAAAATGCCTGATTGGGGATCAGCTTGACCCGGACGGCAGGATTTCCCCGGCGGTCTATGATTTGGTCGGCTCAGTTTACAGTGAGGTGGAAAAGAAAGAACCCTGGTGTACCAATGCTTCCCCGGTCTGCGATATGGCGGTGTTTACGCCGGAATGTTATACAATCCCTATCGGGACAGGCCAAGTCCCCAGGCCAGTATGCGGCGCATCTGCCATGCTGGAGGAAATGGGCTGCCAGTTTGATATTGTGGACAACCGCTCTGATTTTTCAAAGTACAAGCTGCTGATCCTCCCCGACGAAGTTCCCGTAGACAATGAATTAAAGGCAAAGCTTCAGGATTATCTCGCCCGTGGCGGGAAAATTCTCGCGTCGGGGCTTTCCGGTTTGTCCAGACCCGAAGAAGGCGGGAAACCGGAATTCGCCCTGCCGGAACTGGGAGTATCCTACATAGGCCCCGCTCCCTATTCCCCGGATTTCATCCTTCCAAATGATATCCTAGGGAAACAGCTCCCCAAAACAGAACACGTCATGTACCAGAAAGGGCAGGAAGTAAAGGCAACGACCGGGAAAGTCCTGATGGATTGCGCCGTCCCTTACTTTAACCGTACCTGGGAGCATTTCTGTTCCCATAAGCATACGCCTTCTTCCCACGAGATGGCGTATCCCGCCGCCGTTGGGACGGAAAATACAGTTTATTTCAGCCATCCGGTTTTCTCTGTCTATCAGGAAAGGCATCCCCAATGGTGCCGCCAGGTGGTAAATGACGCGCTGGATTTACTGCTTCCCCAGAGGATTCTCCGCCACCAGGGGCCAACCAGCCTTCTGGCTTGTATCAACGAGCAGCAGGGGGAAAAACGTTATGTCCTGCATCTGCTCCACTACATTCCCGAAAAGCGCAGCGACAAGTTGTTTACCATTGAAAATGTTATCCCTGTTTACCAAATCCCGGTGGAGCTGTATCTTCCAAAGAAGATCCAAAAGGTTTCGGTGGCTTTGGAAGGGACAGATATCCCATTGGAGCGTTTGGCTGACGGCGGAATCCGTTTTACAGTCCCCAAGGTAGACGGCCACGCCATGATAGAACTTGATTACTAATCAGGAGGGATTTTAGGGGCTTATGGAAAGGAATATGGAAAATACAGTCCTTGATCCTGCAACTATTTCTGATCTCTCCAAGCCGCTGATCCAATGGTTTGAACAGAACGCCAGGGTCCTTCCCTGGCGTTCAACGCCGAAAAAGCAGGTATCCCCCTATGGGATATG
>CATJCP010000060.1 GCA_949737515.1 uncultured Oscillospiraceae bacterium
GGAAAACCCCATTGTGGAGAAGAAATACCTGCTCAACATCAACGGGGCTCATCGCTGGAGCAAGGTGATCTGCCGCTCCACCTGGGTGGAAAAGGAAACTCCCGAGTATACGGGGGCCATTGGCAAGATTGTGGATATCCACGACGATGTGGAACAGGTAAAGGAGCTTCAGGAACAGTCCAACCGGGATTCACTGACAGGACTGCTGAACCATAAAGCGGCTAAGCGCCAAATCGCCCCTCTGCTGGCAGGGGACCATAAAGGGGAATATGCGCTGCTTATGTTCGATGTGGACTACTTCAAACAGGCCAACGACCAATATGGGCATCTGTTTGGGGACGAAATATTAAAAATTGTAGCAGAGAGAATTAAGAAGAGCATTCGCAGCAGCGATATCGCAGCCCGTATGGGTGGGGACGAATTTGTCATATTCGCTTCTTATAAACAGACTGTGGAACCGCTGGTAAAAAGAGTCTTCACCAATGTCACAGAACCGTATAAGGACTTCTCCATTACAATCAGCATGGGTGTGGCCTGTCTGGGAGCGGATACGGATGTTAAGGATTACGACACCCTTTTCAAAATGGCAGACGAGACCATGTATGATGTAAAGCAGAACGGCAGAAACAACTACCGTTATTATGGGGGAACTGTTATTTAATCAAACGTCAAGCTCTGACAAAGGATATATAGAATACATCCCCCTTATTTTTTCTTCCTTTAAAAATGGTAACGATTGACAAATAATCTTTTAAAAACTATAATAGATTTAGGGAAAGGAGGAATTTTCCATGGATAAGAAAACAATGTACAAGCTTAGCTACGGTCTGTTTGTCCTCACTTCTTCCGCAAACGGAAAGGACAGCGGCTGTATTATCAACACAGCAGGACAGGTGACCGTGGAACCAAACCGCATTACCATCGTAGTCAATAAGGATAATTTTACCCATGACCTGATAAAGGAGAGCGGGAAATTCAACATCTCTGTCCTCAGTGAAGAGGCCAGCTTTGATCTTTTCCGCCACTTTGGCTTCCAGTCCGGGCGAGAGGTGGACAAGTTCACCAGGTACGCGGCGTGCAGGAAGAGCAAAAACGGCCTTTATTATGTCACCGAGGGAACCAACGCCTATATCAGCGCAACGGTGGAACAGTCCATTGACCTGGGGAGCCACACTCTCTTCATCGCCTCTGTAGACGATATGGGGGACCTTTCGGATGCCCCTTCCGCTACATATGCCTACTACCAGTCCTCTATCAAGCCAAAGGCGGAGACTCCAAAGGCCGCCGGAAAAACCGTGTGGAAATGTGTGATCTGCGGCTATATTTACGAGGGAGAGGAGCTTCCTGCTGACTTTATTTGTCCCTGGTGTAAGCATCCTGCCTCTGATTTTGAAAAAGTTCCAGGCTGAATGCCTTCCAGGCAATAACAGAAACAACGTCCACGCAGCTTCCGCTGCATGGACGTTGTTTCATTCTATCAGGCTATACCGTTACCGGTTGTGATGATACACCTCAAATCCCATGTAATTCCCAAGGGCTTCCTCCAAAATATCTGCGACATTGGATTTATTAAAGGCCACATGATGCTCGTATCCGTTTTTGCAGATGTGCTGCATCATCCCCTGGAGGTTCTCCACCTCGCAGTAGGCCACGCCGCCCTTTGTGGGCACATGATCGGGCAGGAACTTCCCTTCCCCGACATAGCATTTCATCTTCCCGTTCTTGTCGTCAGTGGTGATCTTGGCAAAAGTCATTGGACTGGCGGAAACCTGACCCTTACAGGCGCCGAAGCACTTCTCCGCACCAATGGTAGTGGCCAGCACGTCCAGATTTTCAATCTCAAATTCGCTTCCAAAGAAGCTGGACGGGAAGTTGGAGCAGTGGAGGCAGATGCACTGATCGCGGTTGTCCCGCACATTGTTGTTCCAGTCCATATAGGCCGACGGCGTACCGGAGGCCAGATACATGGCATACATGGTCAGGGCGCCGGTGATGTCCATCTCGCAGGCGCTGGGCATACCCTTCTCCCCCATCATACTCATGGCAAGGCAGGTGGCGCAGCCGTAGTTGTCCTGGATGGAATCCCAGCACTGAATGGCGCTGGCATTGCAGTGGTTCATGACCACCCAGTCCTCCAAGGCAATGCACAGCTTGGCCTGTTTGACAACCTTTTCCTCACTGATGCCGGCAGCCACCTTTCCGTAGGCACGGATCTCTTCTACTTTGTCCAGAACCTTTTGGTCAGTTTCCATGTGCATGGCTGCAAAGATGATCTCCGAAAGGTCTACTGTACACACAGTAATGCCATTTTTTTGCAGGAGCTTCTCCGAAAAGCGGACAGTGTGGAAAGCGTTGGGCCTTGCGCCGATGGCGGCGATCCGCATCCCCCGCAGGCCGTTGACCACCCGGCAGACCCCCGCAAATTTTTCAATATCCTTTGTCAGTTCATCAGAATCAATGGGACAGGTGTGCAGGGTGGTGGTAGTGTATTTCACATCCCTCTGGTACAGGTTGTTGCAAAGGGAAATCTTCCCGCAGAAGGCGTCCCGGCGGTTGTCCAGGCCCAACTTGTCAAAGTCATCGTCACAGGCCTGGATGAGGACAGGGACATTCAGATCAGCCAAAGAGATGGCGTCAGCTACCCCCGTCTCCTCGCCGAAGTTGGGGAGCACGACAATAATGCCGCTGATCTCCTCCCGGTGGGCCTTGAACAGCTCCGCGCATTTGCAGGCCTCTTCATAGGTGACGACCGCGCCATATTGGGTGTCCTGTTCTGTCAGAGTGACCACCTCATAGCCCATTCCATGGAGCTTGTTCACAATCTTCTCCCGTGCCGTTGCTACCAGATGAGAGGGAAAGAAGCTGCGCGTGGTCATAATCAGGCCGAAAGTTTGCTTTTTGCTCATAATAAATGCACTCCCTTATATAAAGTTATTTTTTATCTGTCAAAATAGAGGCGACAGCCTGCTTCCAGCCGCCATACAGCTGTTCCCGCTGCTCCAGGGGCATCTGGGGCCGGAATTCCGTCAGCCTTCTGCGGCTCAGGATTTCGTCCCAGCCGAACAGTCCGGCGGCAATCCCGGCAGCATACGCCGCCCCTGCCCCGGACAGCTCCTCAATCTCCGGCACAGCCAGCGGTATCCGTATCATATCCGCCTGGAACTGCATCAAAAAGGCGTCCCTCGTCGGCCCTCCGTCGCAGTTGAGCCTTTTCAGCGGCACCTTATCAACGTCTGTGACAATGGAGAGGATATCAGCAATCTGATATGCGATGGCTTCCTCAGCAGCGCGGACGATGTGGGCCTTTTTGGTGGTCCGGTTCATCCCGCACAGGACAGCACGGCAGTCCGAATCCCAGTAGGGCGCCCCCAGTCCGGAAAAGGCCGGGACCAGATATACGCCGTCTGTGGAGGGGATGGAAGCGGCAATTTTCCCGGATTCCTTTGAAGAGGAAATCAGCTCCACATCCTCCACCAGCCATTTTATCACAGCGCCGGTATAGTTGATGTTTCCTTCCAGGACATAGCTGACCTTTTGGTCCATCCCCCAGGCAATGGAGCTGACAAGGCCCTGTTTGGAGGCGACAGGTTTGTCCCCCACATGGATCATGACAGAGGAACCTGTCCCATAGGTGGCCTTTCCGGAGCCCGCCTCAGTGCATCCCTGCCCGAACAGGGCAGCATGAGAATCCCCCAAAACCGCGAAGATGGGAACCCTATGGTCAAAGAGCCCCTCAAAATCGGTCTCACCGAAAAGGCTGTCGGAAAAACTGACCTGGGGCAGGGCATCCAGGCTGATCTCAAAGGCGCGGCAGATCTCTTCGTCCCATTTCAGTGTATGGATGTTGAACAGCTGTGTCCGGGAAGCGTTGGAGTAATCCGTCCTGAAGGACTGCCCGTGGGTAAGCTTCCACACAAGCCAGCCGTCAATGGTAGAGGCGCAGATTTTCCCCTGCTGCATTTTTTCCCTTACGCCGTCCACATTTTGGACAATCCAGCTTAACTTGGCGGCAGAAAAGTAGGGGGAAAGATTCAGCCCAGTATGTTCCCGCACCATCTGGGGAAACGCGGGATTTTCAGCTTCCAGCCGGCGGCAGATACCCTCCCCTCTGGCGCACTGCCACACGATGGCATTGTAAACCGGCTGCCCGCTGGTTTTGTCCCACATAATGGCGGTTTCCCTCTGGTTGCTGATCCCCACCGCCGCAATCTGGGACGGGGAAACCCCGGTCTGCTCCAGGACCTTTTTTGCGCTGCCTATGACATTCCGGTAGATCTCCTGGCCGTCATGCTCCACATACCCATTGTCATGTATGATCTGCTGATGGGGGAGGTCTGCCCGTCCCACCAGCTGCGACGTCTCATCAAAGATCAAGGCCTTGGTCCCGGAGGTGCTTTGATCTATGGACAATATGTATTTCAAAGTATCCCCTCTCCCTTTTATTTGTTCAAAAGTTCCCGTGCGCCCTTGTAAATGCCGTCTCCGTCAATGCCATAATAGGTGAACAGCTCGCCGGAATTGCCTAGAATGATATCCTCATCGGGCAGCCCCATTATTTTCATCGGGACAGGCGCCTCCTGGCTGAGAATCTCCGCTACAGCCCCGCCAAGCCCGCCGTAGACGCTGTGCTCCTCAACGGTCAAAATCCGGCCGGTTTCCCGCGCGGCCTTCAAAACCGCCTCCCGGTCAATGGGCTTAATGGTGAACATATCCAGCAGCCTGGCCTGAATCCCATCCTGCGCCAGCTTTTCGGCCGCCTGGGCAGCATACCACACCATTTCGCCGCAGGCGATGATCGTCAAGTCAGAGCCCTCCCGAAGCTGCTTCGCCTTGCCGATGGTAAATCCCTCCCCTTTCGGATACACATCGTACACATCCCCCCGGCCCATCCGCATGTAGACAGGGCCATGGAAGCCGGCCAGCTGCCGGGTCAA
>CATJCP010000061.1 GCA_949737515.1 uncultured Oscillospiraceae bacterium
ACAGCTTATCCTCCAAGATATTTGTCTTTTCCAGGGGTTCCACATGGAGGTCAAGCCGGTTCCCATCTGCAAACTGGATCAGCCAGCCATAGCAAGCAGCAAAATCCACCGTTTTTCCTATAGACAGATCTATTTTATCGGGCTGCTGCATATACAGCCGGGGGCCAAACTGGTCAATCCAGCTTTTATCTTCTATAAAGGGTTTAGTTTCTGTCACCACATATACGATATCATAATCCTGGAAAATATCCTTTGGAACATTCGGGTTTGTGCGGGAACCGTTCATATATACTGCCAGAATCCTGTCATCCTTTTGGGCAATACCAAGAATCAGTTCCATCATTTCTTTTTCGGTGCGCATTTTCAATATTGCCGGCCTCCTATTCGTCTGAAAGAGCAATCCATTCATCTGTAACCTGGTTGAGCCTGCCCTTCACGTCCTCCAATTCCCTGCATTTTTCGTTTAACAGCTCAAAATCGGACGCGGTTTCCGGTTCAGCGATCTGGCACTCCAGCTCTGCCTCCTCCCCTTCCAGAATATCTATCAGGTCTTCCAGCTCTTTCAGCCTTCGTTTGCGTCTGGCATCTTCGCTGCGCTGCTGCTTGGAACGGTGGTACTGGGCAGCGCCCTCTGACTCTTTCAGCTCCTTTTTCTCCTGCACTTCGGCGGCTGCCGCCTGTTCAGCGAGGATCGCGCTGCGCTCCAGATAATAGTCAAAGTTGCCGTTGTAAAGCATCATCTGCCCTGGCAGCATTTCTACAATCTTGTTTGGAACCTTGTTAAGCAGATACCGGTCATGGGAAACCATGATAATCGTCCCATCAAATTCATCCAGCGCTTTTTCAATGACTTCCTTTGTCACCAAATCCATATGGTTGGTAGGCTCGTCCAGAATCAGCACATTCCCATATTCAAACACCAGGATGGCAAAGGCCAGCTTTGCCCGCTCGCCGCCGCTGAGGTTCCCCACCTCTTTAAAGACATTTTCCCCAGTCAGCAGCACCGCGCCCAAACGGGAGCGTATCTCCTGTTCATTGACAGTAGGATGGCGTTTCCAAAGCTCCTCCAAAACTGTATTATTGGGGTCAACCCTGGTATTTTCCTGGTCAAAGTAAGCCAGTTTAACAAATTTCCCCCACTCCATGGTTCCTTCCGTGACAGGGATCAAGCCCTGGATTGCCTTTAAGAAAGAAGATTTTCCCACGCCGTTGGCACCGATAATTCCAACCTTATCCCCCCGCATTACATCCAGATCGAGGGATTCCGCCAAAACCTTGGCAGTATTTCCCCTGCCGACTTCCAGCCGCAGGTTACGGATGTGAAGGACATCTTTAACCGGCGGGCGGTCATAGGAGAAGTGGATTTTAGGGGGTTTTAATTCACTTGGCGGCTTGTCTATCAGTTCCATCCGTTCTAGGGCGTGAACCCGGCTTTTTGCGCGGGTGGAAGTCGTTGCCCGGACAATATTTTTCGCTATATAATCCTGCATGGCGGCAATTTCTTCCTGCTGCATTTCATATTCCTTCTGCTGGCGGGCAAGGCGTTCCTCCTTTAATTGGAGGTACTTGTCATAATCGCCCTTATAACGGGTTAGGATTCCTCGCTCCATCTCGCAGACGCTTGTTACAAGCTTATTCAGGAAATACCGGTCATGGGAGACGAGCAGAAGGGCTCCCTTATAGTCTTTCAGATATTCCTCCAGCCACATCAAGGTTTTAAAATCCAGGTGGTTGGTAGGTTCGTCCAAGATTAACAGCTCCGGCTGTTCCAGCAGCAGCCGCGCAATGGCTAGGCGGGTTTTTTCCCCGCCGCTGAGGGTGTCTATTACTGTATCAAAAGCTTTATCCCCAAATCCCATACCGTTGAGGATGGTTTTAATCTTTACATCTACCAGATAGCCTTCGTTTTGCTGGAAATGCTCCTGTACTACCGCGTATTGGGCGGAGAGCTTTTCATATTCCTCCCGCTGGGATTCATGGTCAATCTGGGACATGGCAGCTTCCAATTCCTTCATCTGTCGCTCGCTTTCATTGACCTGGGAGAAGACTTTGCGCATTTCCTGCATGATGGTACTGCCGCGCTCCAAGCCCGTGTTTTGTTCCAGAAAACCGATATTTATATTATTTGTGACGGCGACTTCCCCTTCATCCGGGGACAATGCGCCGACAATCATTTTTAACAAGGTGGATTTTCCTGCGCCGTTGGCTCCGATTAGGCCGATCCGGTCGCGGTCTTCTATTTTTAGGCTGACGTTTTGCAGGACTTGATGTCCTGCAAAACTTTTTGATAAATTGTCGATTGCTACTAACATAATATCCTCCGAAAATTGGAAAATAACTTTATCATAAAAATGGGCAGGAAACCGGATCATAACGGATTTCCTGCCCATACCGTTTTATATTCAGGACTTACTTGGGGGGACGGCCTTCTTCTTTTCTGGAAGCGCAGCCGTCTTTTCCGCATTTTTTACAGCAACCACTGCATCCGTCGCAGCTTCCCCTGTGCCGCCAGGCATAGCGAACTGCCAATACAACGCAAACAGCAATTAACAACAGAAGGAGCCAATCGGATAAAGAAAGCATGGAAAGAATCCCTCCACAAACGATTATTGAACCAGATACTGCTCCAACACCTTTGCAATCTGTTCCTCCTGCTCCCGCGAAACAGGGCGGAAGGGGCGGCGGGGCTGTCCCATATCAATGCCCTGCATTTTCAGAATCGCCTTGATAGACGGGATAAGCCCTATGGAAACAATAATCTCCATAATAACATTGGCGCTGTGCTGCAAGGAAAGCACAGTATCCCGGTCATGTTTTTTGCAGGCTTCCCAGAGTTTCAGATAGTGGGGAAGCATAAAATTAAAGGTACTGCCAATGGCCCCGTCACATCCCATGGCTTCCGCCCCGCTGAGAATCTCATCAAACCCGCAGAACAGCAGTAAA
>CATJCP010000062.1 GCA_949737515.1 uncultured Oscillospiraceae bacterium
TCATAAGCAAGAAGCTGGACGGAGCAAAGAAGATCTCGGCTCCCTCCAGAGCCATCAGGCGGTACAACTCCGGGAAACGCATGTCATAGCAGATGGACAGGCCCAGCTTGCCAAGCTCGGTTTCCGCCACCACAATTTCATCCCCAGGTTTCTTGTGGTCCCGCTCCCGAAAGGCGCCCGCCCCCTCTACATCCACATTGAAACCGTGAATTTTGCTGTATTTAACAATCAGTTCCCCCTTGGGGTTGATCAGCATGGAGGTATTGAGAGGCCGATGGTCCGTATGGTCGGGATTTCTTTCGCTGGAGCTGCCGCTGTGGATCCAGATGCCGTGCCGCTGTGCCAGCTCAGACAGGGTTTGGAACAGATTCCCGCCGGGCATCTCCTCAGCGTAGTCGGCATAATCCGTTCCCTGGTAGGTCCAGTTCTCCGGCAGCGTGATCAGCTTCGCCCCTCGGTCTGCCCCCTCCGCGATCAGCTTTTGGTGCTCGATCAATGCCAAAATGGCGGTGGCAATCTCGTCTTCGGACACTGTCACCACCTCATCCACATAATCGCGGACCAGCTGGAAGGTCAAATCTCCTGGCTTCTTCACAGCAATGCCGTCGGCAACAGTGGAAACGCCGGAGAGCTCTAGGGGTGCGCCGGAGCGGAGGGAATCCGCCATAGAGGGCGCCCCTGCTGCCTGTACGCCGTATACCTTGCACTTGGGATACAGGGATTTCACTGCAAAGGCCACACCGGAAATCAGCCCTCCCCCGCCGATGGGAACCAGCACAGCGTCAACATCCGGCAGCTGGTTGACGATTTCCAGCCCAATGGTTCCCTGTCCAGCGATGACGTCTTCATCGTTAAAGGGATGGATAAAGATTCTGCCCGATTCCTCTTGGATTTCACAGGCCCGGCGGTAAGCGTCGTCGTAAACACCGTCCACCAGTTCCACATTGGCGCCATACCTGCGCGTGGCTTCCACCTTAGAGAGAGGCGCACCGGAGGGGATGCAGATAACAGCGTCAATGCTCCCCTTTGCCGCCGCCAGGGCCACTCCCTGGGCATGGTTTCCCGCTGAACAGGCTATTACGCCATGGTGCCTCTGTTCTTCAGTAAGGTTGTGAATTTTATAATAAGCTCCCCGTACCTTAAAAGAGCCGGTCACCTGGAGGTTTTCGGTTTTCAGATAGATCTCGCTCTCCGGGTTGATCTTTGGGGCTGCGATGATCTCTGTCTGATGGGCGATCTCTTTGAGCACCTTGCTTGCGTCATAAATTTTGTCGATGGTAAGCATATTTCACAACTCCTGTATTTCAGATTTGAGCTTGGGCGCCTCTGCCCTTGCCAGTACCCGCCCCTTTGACGCTCTGTTCTGGTTATGCTATAATAACGGCTGGAACATCAGGAACCCGGTGGGGCTGTCACCTACAAGTATACGTCTAAAAGACGATTCGTCAAGCGGTTTTTTGAAAAAAACATCTATTTTGTATTTGATTGGCGCACAACTTCCAAATTCAGGATAGCGAACAAGAAAATGGGGGTAAAATCAGGATGAATCAGTGTGTTATATGTCCCAGAGAGTGCGGGGCAGACCGTGAAATCCGAACTGGTGTATGCGGTATGAGGACATTTCCCAAAATTGCCCGCGCCGCGCCCCACATGTGGGAAGAGCCCTGCATCAGCGGGAAAAAAGGCTCCGGGGCAGTTTTCTTCAGCGGCTGCAGTCTGAGATGCGTATACTGCCAAAATTCCCCCATCAGTACAGGCGAATATGGAAAGGAAGTTACCGTCCAGCGTCTGAGGGAGATTTTCCTGGAGCTCTGCAGCAAGGGGGTACACAACATCAACCTTGTCAATCCCACCCATTTTGTTCTCCCCATCGCTGAAGCACTGGAGAGGCCGCTGCCCGTTCCGGTGGTATACAATTCCAGCGGCTACGAAAAAGTGGAGACCCTGAAAATGCTGGAGGGGAAGGTTCAAATCTATCTTCCGGACATGAAATACTCTGACAGCGAAGCGGCCAAGCGGTACTCCCGCGCCGGGGACTACCCCGCTGCCGCCAAAAAGGCGATTGAGGAGATGTTCCGCCAAACGGGGCCCTACCGTATGGGAGAGGATGGCATTCTGCACAGCGGCGTAATTGTACGGCATCTGATCCTGCCGGGAAACCTCCGGAACACCTATGGAGTAATCGACTGGTTCCAGGAGACATTCCGGCCAGGAGAAGCCCTGTTCAGCCTGATGAGCCAGTACATCCCCAGCGGGCAGGCTGCGGAATACCCGGAGATCAACCGGAAAATCACGGCGCGGGAATACCGGAAGGCCCAGGACTATCTCTTTGAAAGCGGAATTGAAGACGGATTTGTCCAGAGCCGGAAATCGGCGGTGGAATCCTTTGTCCCGGTTTGGGATCTGTCCGGCGTGTAAGGGGGGATATTTACAATTTATGATGGAAAAAAGTGAAAAAACGTGCTATACTAATAGTAAAGAGAGCAATTATGGATAAGGAAAAAAGAAATTTATGACAAAACTTCGATATACGTTTAAAAGCGACATTCTGTTCAAGCTGTTGTTTGTGAAAAATCCAAATCTATTAAAGGATCTGGTGGCTGCAATTCTGAAGACGCCTGTGAAAAGTATCACAGAGCTTGAAATTTTAAATCCTGAAATGACGCCAGCGTTGATCGAAAGCAAATTCTGCCGCTTAGATATCAACATGAAGGTAAATGGTCAGCGAGTAGACATAGAAATACAAATAACAGATGAGGGGAACTACTTAGAACGGGTACTGTTTTACTGGGCACGGGACTATTCCTCTGCGTTACCAGCAGGGCAGGACTATTCTCTTCTGCCGCGCACTATCATTGTCAGCATCACTGATTTTTTGCTGTTTGACTGTAAGGAGTATCATTCATTCTTTCAGCCCCTTGAAGTAAATCGTTACACCTTGTTGTCAAATAAAATGGGCTTTCACTTTTTTGAACTGCCTAAGCTGCCTACCAAGGTCAGCGAAGATAATTCATTGTTGCTGTGGTTATCTCTATTTAACGCAGATACAGAGGAGGACCTAGAAAAAATCAATAAAATGGAGGTTTCGGTTATGAGTGAAGCAATCAGCGCCTATCGTGCAATTACAGCATCGCCGGAGTATCGAGAGTTGGAAAGGCTTCGCGAAAAGGCCGGGCATGACGAAGCTCAGGCTCTTCTCCATGCAAAAATAAAGGGAAGGGAAGAAGGAAAAGCAGAAGGAAAAGCGGAGGTAATTCAAAGCTTTATCAAAATGGGAATGCCTCTGGAACAAATAATGAGGGCAACCGGTATGACACAGAAAGAGCTGAAGACCCTTTTGGACTCCACCCTTCCATCATAATTTAAAATACCCCCTCCGCCGGACAGGATGCAGTATGCTCCGGCGGAGGGGACGTTTTTTCTGCGGCAAAGTCCGGTATCAGATAAGCGACAGCATTTTCAGCAGGTAAATCCAGAGGGTCAGCGTAACGGAGGAGAGCAGCGTTGCCATCACCACAATGCTAGAGGAAAGCTCCGCGTCGTTTCCCATATTCTTCGCCATAATATAGCAAGTGACAGTGGTTGGAGAGCCCAGCATGACCAGAATCGCCACCAGCTCGCTGCCTCGGAAGCCCATCATCACTGCAAAGGGGAAGAACACGGCAGGGATTATCAACAGTTTTAACAGGGAGGCGATCATGGTGGGCTTAATCTTTGCAATCGCTTTTCGGCCTTCGAAATTCGCCCCCACCACCAGCAGGGCGATGGGCGTGGCGGTTCCGGCGATGTTGGAAACCGCCTTGGAAAGGATGACCGGCAGCTGGACATTCAGCAGGGAGAAGGGCACCCCCAAGGCTATCCCGATAATAATGGGATTTTTCAGCACATTGAAGAACGCCCTTTTAATGGTCTCCCTCCGGCTGATTCCCCGATTGTCCCTGGCACAAAGGGTCAGGATGATCACCGAGTAGATGTTAAACAGCGGCACCGCCGAGACGATCATCAGCGGCGCCATTCCGGAATTGCCGTAGATATTCTCCACAAAGGCGATCCCCAGCACCGCCGCGCTGCCCCGGGCCGCCGCCTGGGTAAAGGCCCCCACCATAGACTTGTCCTTCATGAGCAGCGAGGCAAGACCCCAGATGCCCAAAAACATGATCGTTGTCGCCGCCATGCAAAAGAGGACGAATTTCAACTGAAAGCCCTCTCGGAGGTTGGTGGTGGCAATATCCCGGAACAGCAGCACCGGGAGGGCCACCTTGAATACGTACTTATCTGCCACTGACAGAAAATCCTTGTTGAACAGCTTGATCTGCATAAGGAACCAACCCACCGCCATTACCAGGAAGACCGGCATGGTGGCGTTTAGGCTGAATAGGAAATTCTCCATTTTGTCACCTGTTTCTGCGGCGGGTTCTGCCGCGGTTTGTTTGATATATCTGGCCTGAAAGGAACTGAGGCTTGTGAAAAGGTTTATTCTATTATGGTTTTTTCTAAGGGGAGCTCTATATAAAAGGTTATAGTGTGTCCTTTGCCCTCCACCCATATCTTTCCGCTGTGAAGCTCCACGATTTCCTTGGCTATCGCCAACCCCAGGCCCGCGCCGCCGCTGCCCGTCCCCCGGGAGGCGTCCAGCCGGAAAAACTGCTCAAAGATTCGGTCCAGCCGCTCCTGGGGGATTTCTCTGCCTTCATTGGCAAACGTCAGCTTGATCGTTTCCCCTTCCAGTCCGCCTGTGATCTGAACCGCGGTTCCTTCCAGGCTGTAATTGCAGGCGTTCCGCAGAAGGTTGTCAAACACCCGCGCCATTTTATCCGGATCGCAGTCAAAGGGCATGGGCTTGAGCAGATTCATCTCGCACCTCAGGGACTTTTCCTGGAGCATGGGCTGAAACTCGCTGGCCACCTGCTCCAGCATCAATCCAAGGTCAACCTGGGATTTTTCCAGCTCCATATGGGACAGGTTGAAGCGGGTGATTTCAAAAAACTCATTGATCAGCTCTTCCAGCCGTTCCGCCTTGTCCAGGGCTGTCCCGGTATAATGTTCCCTTGTCTTGGCGGGCAGCTCCGGCTCGTCCTTTAAAAGGGACAGATAGCCGATCACACTGGTCAAAGGCGTTTTCAGGTCGTGGGCCAGGTACATGATCATGTCGTTCTTCCGCTGCTCAGCTTCCTTGGCAGCTCTGGCGTGGGAAATGGCCTGCTGACGGATCAGATTCAGCTCAGTTTCCACCTTACCCATGGCCTCAGGCAGGCGGATGGGCCTTTCGTCCAGCTGGACCAGCTTTTCCGCAGCGGATACCAGCTCGTCCAGATACCGCAGGGGCTTAGACAGAAAAAAATAGCTGATAAACAGCCACCCTGCCAGCACTGCCAGCAATAGCCAAAGCAAAATATAATCCCTCACGGCTGAAAAAAAGTCGTAGACCGGTCCAGGCTGCCAGATGAACATATGGCTGAGTTCAAAAGCGAAAATAACCCCCAGCGCCAAGAGGACAACAAAGGCACACAGCACAACCAGGTACTGCACCATCAGTTGATTGGCAATTCGGGTGCGGTATCTCTTTTTTCTCTCTTCATTCTCCAATGGTGTACCCCACCCCCCAGACCGTTTTGATGAATTTTGGATTGCGTCCCCGCTCGTGCATCTTCTCCCGCAGGCGGGCGATATGGGTCATAACTGTATTGTTGCTGTCAAAATATTTCTCCCCCCAAACCGCCTCAAACAAGACCTCGCTGGAAACCACCTCTCCCCTGCGCTCGCACAGATACCACAGAATGGAGAATTCCATGGGCGTCAGCGGCAGAACCTCCCCATACAGAGTGCATTGATGGGTGGTTTTGGAGATGTGCAGGCCGTTCAGTTCCATCTCCTCCCCCTTTTGCCGGGGAGCCTCCCCCTGGTTATACCGCTTGTAGCGGCGCAGCTGGGTTTTGACCCGGGCCAGAAGCTCCAGGGGGTTAAAGGGCTTGGTGATGTAATCGTCCGCCCCCATGGTCAGACCCATGATCTTGTCCATGTCCTCTACCTTGGCGGTGAGCATGATGATGGGGTACAGGCTGGTTTCTCGTATCTTCTGGCAGAGCGTGAAGCCGTCCATATCTGGGAGCATCACGTCCAGGATGGCAAGGTCGGGCTGAGCGGTTTGGGTATACTGTAAAGCGTCGGAGGCGTTATAGAATTTGCGGACAGAATAGCCGTCATTTTTCAGGTAGACCTCCACCAGGTCCGCAATGGCGGCTTCGTCGTCGACGATTAAAATTTCCTCATTGGTCATGGGAACTCCTCCTTGGGAAGGCGTTTTTAAGGCTGTATCCCATTATAGCACATAACGGTTAAAAATGCTCCATATAATTTCTATAAATTCTATATCGATTTTTTCTGAAAACGGAAGCCGAGAGGTATAAATGAAAATGTTTACCTTTGCTTGACAAGGGAAAACGTGGTTTTTGGGGCCAAACAAGAGCTATATCAATTGAAAAAGTGATAAGCGGCCCCAAAAACTCCGAAGGACCTAAGAGTGATTCCGGGAGGGCAGCTGCTAGGCGTGAAGTCGAAGGCAGGCTGACGCCTGGCGAGACTTCACAACGACGCAGATGTTCTTCCGGGAGCGCTCTTAGGCGAGTTGGCTCTTGTCAAGTAAAGGTATTGATATACCTTTCAAAATAATGTATAATGGACTTAATGGAGGTGAAGAAATGTTTTTTTCTCCCTTTGTACTGCAGGGTGATACTGGAACACCTGTTGACGTCGTTTTTGCCGAAGCAACTGCTAATGATTTGGTTGCAACAAAGAATAATCCTAAGTGGCAAACTGACTGGACATCCGATTTTCTGTCTGATCCATCTATTTCTAAATATTCCGTTAAGGCTGGAGACGATTTAATTGCCCTTGCAGCTTACCAGATACGAAAAAATAAAGCCTATGTATATGTGCTATATGCAGAAAGCGCTCCCCACAGCAATCCCACGATGAAGCAGAAAGAAGAACGAAAGTACTCTGGAATCGGAAGGGTTGTCCTCGCATTTGGAATTAAATATTCAATCGACAGCGGATGTGGCGGGGATATTGTTTTTGAGGCAAAAACATGTGAATTAGCGCGGCACTATGAAGAAGCTTATCGTGCAACCAAACTGCCCAGTATAGAAGGACACGGTATTCAGCGCTATATGCTTGCCGATGAAAACGCATGGGATTTGTTTTCTGCTTTTTTGAAGGAGGAATAAAAATGGGCGAGATGTTAAAGACAGATAGCCTGATAGACAATCTTGCTGACAAGGCAGGCGGTTATTTTGCTTTTCCCAGTGAAGATAGTATGGAATACACAGACCTGTTTTTCTATATCTGTCAAAAATATAAAATCCATTATTCAAGCGCAACCCCAAAGGAAAAGTATTTTGTTGACGAAGTTACTCGTGTTACATGGGAAAGATTTCAGTGTCAAAAGGGCAAGGCTGTAGATGTTCGACCTGCTTTTTCCCAGCTCTCAAGCCATTCTCCTAGATAACAATAAAAAGTATAGTATATCGGCTGGCAGAATATCAAGCCACAACAAGGGGCGCTTACTGATACCATTCCATCAGTAAGCGCCCCTTTTGACCGACCGCTACACCGTATAATATTGTGCCTGGGCGTGCCACAGCTCATAATATTTGCCCTTGGTATCTGCCAGAAGTTCTTCATGGCTTCCTGACTGGATAACTGCCCCTTCATGGAAAACAGCTATCTTATCGCAGAACCGGCAGGAAGCCAAACGGTGGCTGATATATACAGCTGTCCTGTCCCCGGTGATCCCGTTGAAATTGCTGTAAACCTCATACTCCGA
>CATJCP010000063.1 GCA_949737515.1 uncultured Oscillospiraceae bacterium
ACTGGTGGAAGGAAGCGATGGAGGAGTGCGGCCTTGACCCTGCTTTCTATGCCAACCGCCGGCGGGAATATGATGAAGTGATGCCCTGGGACCACTTGGATTACGCGGTTTCCAAGGAGTTTCTAATCCGCGAAAACAAGAAGGCCCACAACAACCAAACTACCCCCAACTGCCGCCAGCAATGCGCGGGCTGTGGGGCCAATCAACTGGTAGGAGGCCGCTGCTTTGACTGAAATTGTGATCACCGATGTAAACAAAATGCCCAATTTAAGGGTTTTCTATGAAAAAACAGGCAGAGCGAAATATATCTCCCATCTGGACATCAACCGCTGTATGCAGCGGGCGCTGCGGCGGGCAGAAATTCCTGTCTGGTACACCGAGGGGTTTAATCCCCATCCCTACACCACTTTTGCCCTGCCTCTGTCCCTGGGGTTTGAAAGCCTTTGTGAAACCATGGATATGCGCATTACCCGCGTGATGAGCTGCTCCGAGGTTGCTCAGAAGCTCAACGCAGTTCTTCCAGAGGGGCTTGTGGTAAAAAAGGTTGCCCTGCAGAAAAACAAGCCGGAAAAGATCCGCCAGGCGAATTACACGGTTCGCATGGACTTTGTTGACGCTGATGCGGAAGCCGCCCTCCAGAAGCTGTCGGAATTCGACCAAAGGGAGAGTATCCTTGTGATGAAGCGCACCAAAAAGGGGATGAAGGAAACAGATATCCGCCCGGATGTCTCCCTTCACAGGCCGCAAGCAGAGGGGAACTTTTTGAGGATGGAGCTTTCCTGCACAGCGGGAATTGAAAAAAATATCAATCCTACCCTCTATTTAGAGGCCTTTTCCCAAAGTACGGGGCTGGAAACACAGTCGGTCCATATTTTGCGGACCGCTGTGCTAATGGAGGACGGAAGGCCCTTTGAATAGCTAGAAGCAAAAATCAATCATACAGGAGGTGCCTTGTTTGAACCCAAAACTGAAAGAAAAGATATTGGAATCCCTTTCAGCGGTATTGCCCATTACAGGAATTGTATTGCTGCTGAGCATCTTCCTTGTTCCGCTGGATACCGGTTCCGTGGTCATGTTCGTCGTTGGAGCTATCCTGCTGATTGTGGGGATGGGGATGTTCCAGCTCGGCTCCGAGATGTCCATGAGCCCTTTGGGGGAGGGCATTGGCGGACAGATCGCCAAGTCCAAAAGCCTACTGCCCATTGTCGGCGTCAGCCTGCTTATGGGCGCGATTATTACCTTGGCGGAACCGGACCTCCAGGTGCTTTCAAACCAGGTCCCCTCCATTCCCAACATGGCCCTGATCTTTACGGTGGCGGGCGGCGTAGGGGTGTTCCTCTCCCTGGCGGTGGTCAGGATTATCAAGGGGATCGACCTTTCCAACCTTCTGATGATTTTATATGTTGCCTTGTTAGCCGCTTCCTTTTTTGTCCCCAAGGCGTTTTTATCGGTGGCCTTTGATTCCGGAGGCGTGACCACCGGACCGATCACGGTTCCCTTTATTATGGCGATGGGCGTGGGTCTGTCCTCCATCCGTGTGGATAAGGACGCCTCCAGCGACAGCTTTGGTCTGGTAGCCCTGTCCAGTATTGGGCCGATCCTGGCGGTGATGATTTTAGGGTGCTTTTATAACCCGGACAGCGCCCTTTATGCCGCCGATGAAGCGGCTTCTGTCTCCACCATGCAGGAAGTGGCGAAGGCCTTTGCCTTTAAAATGCCCCATTACGCCAAGGAAGTTTTTATTTCTGTCATACCGATCCTGGCAATGTTCCTTATTTTCCAGGTTTATACCCACCATTATCAGCACCGGCAGAGACAGCGGGTCGTTGTTGGCTTTGGATATACATACTTGGGGTTGGTGCTGTTCCTGTGTGGGGTTAACGTGGGTTTTGCGCCGGTGGGCTCCCTCATTGGATACAATCTGGCTGGTTCCTCTGTAAAGTGGCTGCTGATCCCCATCGGTATGCTCATCGGCTATTACATTGTCAAGGCCGAGCCTGCAATACAGATCCTCAACCGGCAGGTGCAGACAGTTACAAACGGCATGGTTTCAGCTAAGGCCATGAACCGCTGCCTTTCCATTGGTGTGTCGGTGAGCGTCGGGCTTTCCATGCTGCGGGTTCTGACAGGGCTGCCCATTCAATGGATCATCATTCCCGGTTACATCATTGCGCTGGCCATGTCTAAAATGGTTCCAAAGATTTTTGTGGGTATCGCCTTTGACTCCGGCGGCGTGGCCAGCGGCCCTATGACGTCTACCTTCCTGTTGCCCCTGTGTATCGGGGCCTGTGAAATGCATGGAGGCAACCTGATGACGGATGCTTTCGGTGTGATCGCGCTGGTTGCACTGACCCCCTTAATCGCTGTCCAAATTATGGGGATGCAGTATAAATTTAAGCTCAACAAGCTCCAGAAGGCCGCTTCCGTTCAGCCCATGCTGCCGGATGACGCGGATGACATTGTTGAGATTGAGGAGGTGTTCGCGTGAGTGGGAGTATGAGCAAAGTGCCGGAACCGGTCCAGGGGGCGTACCGTGTCCTGGTCGTTATTACCAATCCCAAGCTCGCACCCAAAGCCACCAAGCTGCTGGATGAGAGTTCCATTCCCATGCACTTTCAGCTGACAGCTGCCGGCACCGCCTCCAGTGAGATTCTGGATATTCTGGGCCTAGGCAGTACAGATAAAAATCTGCTGATCGGCATGGTTCCCAAGAGTCTTTGCCGGGATCTGCTGAAAAAGCTGAAAAGGACCCTGAGGATCGGACTTCCGGACAGTGGGATCGTCTTTACCATGCCTCTGTCGGGAATGAATGCGCTGATCCTGCGGGTACTGAATCAAATGGAGGGCGATGGGGATTCCAGCAGGATTCCCAGCGGAAAGGATGAAGCTTCTATGGCTGAAATGAAATATGCGATGATCGCGGCCGTAATCAACCAGGGATACAGCGAGAAGCTGATGGACGCTGCCAAGTCTGCCGGGGCAGGCGGGGGTTCTGTCCTCCACAGCCGCCGGATCGGGAACGAAAAAGGGCTGAGCTTTTGGGGGCTGGGGGCAAAGGACGAGAAGGAGATCGTCCTGATTATTGCCTCGGCTGAAAGCAAATTGGGGATTATGAAGGCCATCAGCGAATCCTGCGGCCTGAAAACCGAGGCGGAGGGTATCGTCATGTCCATGCCCATTGACGAGGTAATCGGGCTGGGAGACGACGCGTTTTAAGGGGGCGCAGCCAGCCGCCGCTTCAAGGGAAGGGAGGAATGAAGCATGTTTGGAAGTTTTTTTAAGAAAACCCCAAAACCGAAGCAAACCACAACAGATGTTACCTTTCAGAATACTGTCTGCAATGTTCCATG
The DNA here is from genome assembly GCA_949737515.1 of uncultured Oscillospiraceae bacterium. Classification (GTDB taxonomy): domain Bacteria; phylum Bacillota; class Clostridia; order Oscillospirales; family Ruminococcaceae; genus UBA1405. The sequence goes on from CATJCP010000063.1 coordinate 3,351, forward strand.
GAACATAAGGACCCAAGAACAGGACTGCTCAGTATCTTCATGGGATGAAATAGAGGACTGTGTTTTGGGAATGTTCGCTGATGCAGACGAGTTTGTAACCCTTACGGCTGGAGATGCCCCTTACCATATCCGCTATGTTCAGGCTGCCCAAACCGGCGAGGGGATTGATGTGGAATTGGGGATTGAGGAGGGAGACCATACAAGGCTGGTTGGGAAAAACTGTTCCCAAAAGGAGTGTATGGACATAATCCGCGAGTTTTACCAAACCCTCAATGTGCAAAATCAGGAGAAATATAAACCAGTGGAGTTTTTTGTTTGACGGCACAGGCCAGTCCTTTACAGGCTGGCCTGTTTTTTATCCGCATCTATGAAAAAAGCCCTTGACAAATGGAATGCAGAGTAGTATCATGAACATATGAACAATAACTCATATGAAAGAAGGGAACATATGATAGATAAAAATCAGACGGAACGCTGCGATGTTTGTGAAGTCCATCAGGATATTGTCCAGGCGGTGCAGACCCAGCTTCCCGATGAAGAGCAGCTCTACGATTTGGCGGAGCTGTACAAGGTCTTTGGGGACAGTACCCGAATCAAAATCCTGTATGTGCTGTTTGAATCGGAAATGTGCGTCTGTGACATTGCCCAGTTGCTGAATATGAGTCAGTCCGCCATATCCCACCAGCTTCGGGTGTTAAAACAGTCCCGTCTGGTAAAGTTCCGCCGGGAGGGGAAGACTGTGTTTTATTCCCTCAATGACAGGCACGTGGAACAGATCATCAACCAGGGGATGGAGCACATCACGGAATAGTGTCAAACCGCCGGAGGGCTGGCATTTCATAAATTTTTTAAAATCAATTGTGGAGGAATCAGCTATGAAAAAGACATTTAAGGTAAACGACCTGGACTGTGCCCACTGTGCCGCAAAGATGGAGGAGGCCATCAAGAAGATCCCCGGCGTTGCAGGGGCGACTATGAACTTCCTCGCCCAGAAGCTGATTGTGGAGGCGGAAGACAGCCAGTTTGACGCTATCATGAAGGAAATTGTCAAGGTCTGCAAAAAGGTGGAGCCGGACTGTGAGATTGTGCTGAAGTAGTCCCAATCACCGGCGGCGTGGGGCCAAGTGGGAATGGATTCCCGCCTGTGCCACCGGTAGGACAGAGGAGGATTGACTGAAATGACGAAAAAACAGAAAAAAATGCTGTTTCGGATTATTCTCAGCGCAGTTATGCTGGTGATCTCCATTTTACTGCCGCTGAACGTTTATCTGAAGCCCTTCCCCTACGTGGCGGCTTATCTGGTATGCGGATGGGACGTGCTGTACGGCGCGATACGCAAAATCTGGAACCGTCAGTGGTTTGACGAGGAATTTTTAATGACCTTGGCGACAGTAGGCGCCTTTGCTTCTGGAGAATACCAAGAAGGCGTGGCGGTTATGCTGTTTTACCAGGTCGGCGAGCTGTTCCAGAGCTACGCGGTGGGGCGTTCCCGGAAGTCCATTGCTGGCCTGATGGATATCCGCCCCGATTACGCCAATATCATGGTGGACGGCGTCCTGACCCAAGTGGATCCCGATGAGGTAAAGATTGGGGACACGATTATTGTCCGCGCGGGGGAGAAGATCCCGCTGGATGGAGTGGTGACAGAGGGCAGCTCCACAGTGGACACCGCCGCTTTGACAGGGGAATCGGTCCCCAGGGAAGTGGAGCCAGGCGGGGATGTGATCAGCGGATGTATTAACCTGACAGGCGTGCTTTCCGTTCAGGTTTCCAAGGAGTTTGGGGAATCTACTGTGGCAAAGATCCTCGACCTGGTGGAAAATGCCAGCAGCAAAAAGGCCAAAAGTGAAAACTTTATCACCAAGTTTGCCCACTGGTATACCCCTTCGGTGGTAATCGCCGCCCTTCTGTTGGCGTTTGTCCCGCCGATCATCCTCCGCCAGCCATTTGGCGAATGGATTCACCGCGCGCTTATCTTCCTGGTGATCTCCTGTCCCTGCGCGCTGGTCATTTCGGTGCCCCTGAGCTTCTTTGGCGGGATTGGCGGCGCGTCCAAGTGCGGCATCCTGGTCAAAGGCAGCAACTATCTGGAGGCCCTGGCTAAGACGGAGATCATTGCTATGGATAAAACCGGCACCTTGACCCAGGGGAAATTTGAGGTATCGGAGCTCTGCCCGGCGGAGGGGGTGACCTCTAGGGAGCTTCTGCGGGTATGTACCCTGGCGGAAAGCTATTCCAGCCATCCCATCTCCCTGTCGCTGAAAAAGGCTTATGGACAAGAGATTGACCCAAGCCTTGCTTCCCAGGTGGAGGAGATTTCCGGACATGGGGTAAAGGCGGTAATTGACGGCGTTCAGGTGGCTGTGGGAAACCGCAGGCTGATGGAATCCGTGGGCGTGCAGCCGCCTGCGGTGGACAGCGTGGGGACGGTGGTTTACCTGGCGGTTGGCGGAAGGTACAGCGGATACATTGTCATCTCCGACCAGCTGAAGCCCGACGCAAGGGATGCGGTCCGCCGGCTGAAAACAGAGGGAAGGGTCCGCAGAACCGTCATGCTCACCGGAGACCTGAAGCCAGTGGGGGAGGCCATCGGTAAGCAGCTTGGCATTGACCAGGTGTATACGGAGCTGCTCCCCATTGGAAAAGTGGAAAAGGTAGAGGAGCTGCTGGGGCAGAAGTCCCCCAAAGGGATGGTTGCCTTTGTAGGCGACGGCGTAAACGACGCGCCGGTTCTGACCCGGGCGGATATTGGAATCGCCATGGGCGGCCTTGGTTCTGACGCGGCGATTGAGGCAGCGGATATTGTGATTATGGACGACAAACCTTCCCGCATTGCCGACGCCATGGCCATCTCCCGCAAGACCTTGTCCATTGTGTATCAGAACATTGTCTTTGCCTTGGCGGTCAAGGCTTTGGTGCTGATCCTGGGCGCCTTTGGGATTGCGACCATGTGGGAAGCCGTATTTGCCGATGTGGGTGTGGCGGTGATCGCCATCCTCAACGCAATGCGGGCGTTGAATGTGAAGTTTTTGGAAAAGAAGCAGAGCTAGAGCTGAAAATGAAAGGGCTGTCAATGAGTATTTACCAATGGGCGGAAGGAGCGGCGCCCTCTGAAATGCCGGTAAAACAGGTCTATGGGATTGTTTTTACCGAGGATGGAAAAATACTGCTGAGAAAAGATGGGAAGAAATATTCTCTGCCTGGCGGTAAGCCGGAGCCATTTGACCTCAATATGGAGGCGACATTGACGAGAGAACTTGCCGAGGAAGTCAATGTTTCAGTCAGTGATATTGTAATGGTTGGATATCAGCTGGTTGATGAGCAGAACGGGACTCCGCTGTATGCTCAGGTGAGAATGGCCGCTAAACTGAAACGGGTTGGAGATCAAAGGCCGGATCCCGATACAGGGAGGACTTATGATAGGGTATTTGTGTCCCCGGCACAGGCAATAGATCTTTTAGGTTGGGGAGAAGTAGGTGAATTGCAGATTCGGTCTGCTGTAATGAAGGCCAAAGGATTCTTAGGGACCATCACGGAGGATACAGGTTTATTCTGCGAAGAAACAGAGGCGGTGAATGCATCAGAAACACACATACCCTGAAAAGATGCCGGCATTTTTATAATGATATTAAATTGGGGAGTGCTGTTTATGCACTCCCCAATTTAATATCATTGATTTAAGATTGGACTACCCTTCCACGCGGACCCAGACGGCCATTTCCCCGGCAGAACGGTTTGCCCAAGCGTAGTATGGGATCCATCTCAAGGTTTTCGGACGGTAAACAGGAGGCATATAACGGCGGTAAAGACCCCCTGCGGATTTCCCGTCTTCGTCAAGGGACGCCCCCGCGCATTCCAAAGTCACAACACCGCCCAATGTGTTCTCCTCCCAGGCTTCGCTGAAAGAGGCTTCCCCGGGGATCCGGACTTTATGGAGGCTGGCTCCATTGTCCTCCTGTTCTAAGCAGTAGACAATCGGCCCGCGGCGGACGCAGACCTTGCCAATGTCGTCCCGGACCTCTGGGCTGGCGGCGATCAGAAGCGGTTTCATCTCCATTTCCAAAACCACCATATCCCCGTCCTGGAAGGGCCGGCTTAAGATGGCGTAGCCGTCGGAGAGACGGTACTCTGCAGGAGCCCCGTTGACAGTTAGGGAATATTTCTCGCACCATCCG
>CATJCP010000064.1 GCA_949737515.1 uncultured Oscillospiraceae bacterium
AACAATATAGAAATGACATTACCGAGGACTGCGGAGAATTTATTGATGTGTGGATTTTCCGGCAGGAGGTTGATATTTGTTCGGTGGTTCTTCAACCCGGTGAAACCTGTGATGTCATGTGGGCGAGTGCGGAAAAGATACGGCAGTTAGTGGAACAGGATATGTTTATTCCTGTCCAGGAAGGATGTCCATATCTTGAGGATTTTCTTCGGCTTTACATCGGAGATTCTGAATAACGGTTTCCGATAAAAAATATCCGCCCTGCAGGCGCTTGTCCTGCGGGGCGGATATTTTTGACGGAAGGGATCATTTGGTGTTGTCGGTGAAAGTGACATTATATTCCTTGGCGAATTTTGCCAGCTCTTCCTTGTACTGATCGAAGAAAGCCTTGTTCTGCCCCTTGGTGTAAACCACGGGCTGGGCGCGCTTAGAGGAAACAATGGTGATTTTTTCCGACTGCTTGGGGATCACAAGGAAAATGCGTTCAGTGCATTTATCAAACTGGATGCGGGTGATCACACTGCTGGCCAGGTGTACATCCTCCACCTTTTTCTTGCCGGGGATCAGCAGAGTCAGTTCGGATTTGTCCAAATAGATGCGGCGGTTTGCCATGTTGATACACGCTCCTTTATGTCGGTTGATGCCAAACTTGTAGCTGATATACACGTATCAGTGCTTTCCTGTCAGCCATTATAGTATAATCCAAATCCTTCCTCTTGTAAAGGGGAGGATTCCGTTTGTCTGGACAGTTTTTCTGCTGCCCTTGCCGCATCCGAAGCTTTTCTTGTGAGATAAAACGATAATAATTTAATGTTAATCATTAAATTATTATTGACAACTGCGAATTTATATGTTATCCTGCATTTGAGGTGATGAAGATGAAATTTGTTCAAAGGCTCACGAATGAACGGTTTGCCAAGCCTGCCGCCCACTTTATGCAGGGGGCCTGTTACGTTGTGATCTGCTTTTATGCCCTATGCCTTGCGCTCAGCCTTATGGGGCGCCAGACCTTTTTCCTGCATACCCACACGGGAACCTACGAACGGGCAATTTACGCGGAGGAAAACCATGATTCCCATTCCCGCACCATGACGGTTCAGATGGGCGATGACATCCATGTATGGACCAACGGCAATGACCGGATTGATTGGAAGGTCCACATGGGGCTTTCACTGATGTATGCTTTCCACACGGTTCCGATGATTTTCGCCTATTGGTTTTTAAGCCGTGTTTTTGCCAACATCCGGCAGGGAAGAATTTTCACAGACCAAAATTCCTCCTTCCTGCTCTATTATGGGCTGCTCCAGTTCTCGGAAGCGGTTTTTCTCCCGTTTATTAAGCTGCTGGTCTGCTGGATTGTCAGTTTTGATCCTGAAAGCCGTATGTCCATTTCCACAGGCCAAACCATGCTCACCACCCTTGTTCCCAGCACTGCCTTTATAGTAGCCGCGTACATTATCCACTACGGAGTGCATCTGCAGGATGAGGTGGATCATACATTATGATTATTATTCGGCTTGACCGGGTGCTGGCGGACCGAAAAATGCGGCTCAATGACCTGGCTGCAAGGGTTGGGATTTCCAACGTCAATCTGTCTTATCTGAAAACCGGGAAGGTAAAGGCCATCCGCTTCAGCACATTGGACGCAATCTGCAAGGTACTGAACTGCCAGCCGGGGGATATTCTCGAATATATGGACGCCGGTACTGAAGATGAGGAATGACATGAACTGCTTGTGACAGTTCGGATAAAATTCAGGATATTTTTTAAAAACTATTGTAAAGTTTGCTTAAAGATGATATACTATAACTGAATTCAAAAGCACCGGTTCGCCGGGACGCTTGAGGGCCATCCGCGGCCCCGGGTTCAAGATTCACGAAACAAAGGGGTTGACAACATGGAGATTACCATTAGCGGAAGAAAAACAGGGATTCGGGACTCATTCAAGGAGAGAGTCGAGAAAAAACTCAAAAAGCTTGACCGCTTTTTTGACGAGGACGCCCGCGTGGTGGTAACCGTCACCAATGAGCAGGGCAGGGAGACAGTGGAGGTGGCTATTACAGCAGACGGGATGTTCTGCCGGGCAGAGAAATCCGCCCCAGCCCGCGAAGAAGCCTTGGACGCCTGCGTCGACGCTTTGTTCCGCCAGATTGTCCGCAATAAGAAGAAGCTCTCCCGTCGCCTGCGCAAGGACGCCTTTAAACAGCCCCTGGAACTGGAACCCCAGGAAGCTGGTCAGGAGCAGGATCTGGAGGAAGAGGAGTTTAATTTGGTTCGCGTCAAGCGCTTCCCGGTGAAGCCCATGGACGTCCAGGAAGCAATCCTGGAGATGAATATGACCAGCCACAACTTCTATGTGTTCCGCAACGCCGAGGACGGGGAGATCAATGTGGTTTACCGCCGTTCGGGTGGGGGTTACGGACTGATCGAGCCTCAGGAGTAAATTTGGTTCGTTGGGTGTATAAGCTTTTTCATATAGCATATAGCAGTTATTAGCTGCCAGCCATCCCTTTCGTTTAGGAGGAGGCCAGGCCCTAGGGGGTCTGGCCTCCTTTCTTTTCTGCTTCCGGGGTAGAAACGCGGAGTACAATCCGCTATAATGGGAAAGGTACATTCAAGTACATATTTGAGGATGTACTGAATTTGATCAAAAAGGACGGTATTCAATATGGAAAGCAGGATTCAAGTCGCCCGCGGGCGGTTTCATAACGGCTATAATTGCTCCCAAACGGTCATGTGTACCTATTGCGACCTGTTGGGACTTACGCCGGAGGACGGCTACCGTATATCCGAGGGCTTTGGGGGCGGCATTGCCCAGACCAGAGGAACCTGCGGCACGGTGACTGCGCTGGCAATGCTGGCGGGGCTGAAACGTTCCGACGCTCTGCCGGGCAGGGGCGTCACAAAAATGGACACATACGCCCTGATCCAGCCCATGATGAAGGAGTTTGAGGAGCAGAACGGCTCCCTCCTATGCAGCGAGTTGATGGGATTGACCGGAGGGCCCATACTGCGCCCCTGCATCGACTGTGTGACCGATGCCGCTGCCCTGGCGGAGAAATACATCTTTCCGGATCTCTTTGGCCATGAAGAGTGACCCTAAGGGAGACTATTTTTCCCAGTGGTTTAACCGGGAGAGCGGGTACAGCCTCCACAGCGGCAGGCCTCCTCGCCGCAGCCTGAAAGGGAATTGCTGCGGGGCAGAGCCCCAAGCCACTGGGCTGACAGCCCTGGACCGGGGCAACTCCGCCGGTATCATAAGGAGACGGCTCTACCGCTGCCCGGTTTGTAAAGGCTGGCTTTTCCAGGAGAGGGGCGGGTATTTTCCCAGCGGAAGCCTGCTGCAATACCAGATAGAGGGAGGAGAAGAGAATGAATGTTGTGACAGTACCGAGGAAAATCCAGGAGATCATGGAGGTCATGGAAGTAAACGGCCATGAGATATGCGCCGTTGGCGGATGCGTGCGGGATTTTCTCCTGGGACGGCCCATCCACGACTGGGATCTGTGTACCAGCGCCTGTCCGGACGAAACCCAAAAGGTGTTTGAGGAGGCGGGCTGTCAGACGATTCTCACGGGAAAGAAGCATGGAACCATTACAGTCCTGTGGCAGGGGGAGGCGGTGGAGATTACCACCTACCGGATCGACGGCGAGTACACCGACGGGAGAAGACCGGACCATGTGACCTTTACCGGCCGTTTGGAGGATGATCTCAGCCGCCGGGATTTTACCATCAACGCCATGGCATGCCGCCGGGACGGAGAGGTAATAGACCTCTTTGGCGGGCGAAGGGACCTGGCGGAAGGGTGCATCCGCTGTGTGGGGGATCCGAGGCTGCGGTTTGAGGAGGACGGCCTGCGGATCCTCCGGGGGCTGCGGTTTGCCGCCCGGCTTGGCTTCCAGCTGGAGGAGGGGACTGCCCAGGCGGTGATGGAGGGACGGGAACGCCTCTCGTTGATTTCCCCAGAGCGAATCTGGGCAGAACTGGCAGGGCTCATGGCTGGGCCGGAGGCCGCCCCAGTGATGGAACGCTTCTACCCTGTGGTGGAGGCGGCGCTGCGCCTGGATTCAACGGCAGGGCAGCGGGAAAGGGAGTGGCGTTGCGCTGCCCGGTGTCTGGCGGCCCCCGTTCCCGACGGGTGGTCCCAGTGGATGACAGTAACAGCGCGGTTTGCCATGACGCTTTGGAAAGGGGCCTTTTCCGGTCTTTCGGAGCCGGGAAAGAGGGCCTTTGACTGCTGCGTTGCCCTTCGGACCGATAAGGCCACCCGGAAACGGGTAGCCGTCCTGATAGAGGAGGCGGAAAAAGGGCTTCCTCTGACCCCGTACCAATTGCGGAAACTGGCGGGAGAAATGGGATGGGAGACCGTAGCCCAGCTGATCTTTTTGTGGGAAGTCACCGAGGCTGCTTCGCCGGAGGAGGCGGAATGGATGCAAAACGAGGCCGGGGAGATTGTCCGGCGGGGGGACTGTATTTCCATTGGCCAGCTGGAGATTCAGGGAGCCCACATCCAAAAGCTGGGAGCCAGAGGCCCGCAGATTGGGGAGACGCTTAAACGTCTGCTGGACGATGTGATGAAGGGGGAACTCCCCAACCAAAGGGACCGGCTGGAGAAAAGGGCAGGGGAATTGCTGCGGGAGAGCATTGGGAGCAAATAAAATAAAGGAGAGCAAAATACAGATGGGTCATGGAAAAAGGATAAAAGGGGCGGCCGCGGTGCTGCTGTTGACAGCGCTCTTTCTCAGCGGCTGCGGTGGGGAAGGGGGAGAACAGGAGCGTTTCAGTTCCCAGACAGAGGCCAGTCTCCCCTCTGGGGAGAGTGGTTCCACGGCGTCGGAACCCCCGCAGGATGAACCCCCGCAGGATTCGGAAAAATCCGAAAAAGGGGAAGAAGAGAAGGGAATGGCGGCCCTACGGGAGATGCGGCTGCTTTCCGGGAGGATCAGCGAGAAACGTGACGCTGTGCAGAAGGCCGCCCAGCCTGTACTGGACCAGGAAAAGGAGCTGGAGCAGGCCCTTCAGCAGGCCAGGAGTACGCGGGAGGAGATGGCAGAGGTGGATTCCCCGGAAACTGCGCAGGCCGCCGCCCAAGGGCTGGAGGCCCATCTGGGAGCTGCGGAGGCTGCCGGAGAAGCCCTTTCAGAATCAATTCCCCAGGCGCTGGAACAGGCAAACCGTCTTTTAGAGGAGATCAAAGGGCTGGAGCAGCAGGCGGCGGACATATTGGACGGGGCGGAAGAGAAGAGGGAGAGCCTTTCCCTTCTGCTGGAATTTATCCGCAAAGAGACCGCCCAGGGAGAAGAGGCTTTGGCCCGGCTGGAGGAGCTTGCCTCCTCTGAGGATCTTTTGGAGGAGGCCACCCGCCTCAGGGAGGAAGGGGATAAGGTCCTGGCAGAGAAACAGGCGGAATGGGAAGCCGCCCGAAGGGCCGCAGAGGAGACTTCCAGCAGCACAGAGCCTGCCAGTCCGCCCCAATCTTCGGCGGCCGCCAGTTCACAAGGCCAGAAAATTGTGGTAAAAAAAGTGGGAGACAGCTCTGACGAAACATCGTCTATTTCCAACACCTCCCACACCCATTTAACCAAGGTGGAGGACCAGATTTTCGAGCAGATGAACGCTTACCGCAAGTCTTTGGGGCTTCCGGAATTGACCAGGGTGAGCAGCCTGGATGAATGCGCCTCCATCCGGGTGGTGGAGATGCTGGACAACAGTATTTTCAGCCATACCCGGCCGGATGGAACCTCTTGGGAGACGGTGCTGTCGGAGCAGGGGATCAAGGCTGCGGCCTGGGGGGAGATACAGTACCGCCAAAGGGGAAAGGATATCCTGGACACTGACAGCCAGATGGCTGCTTTCAGTATTGATGGCTGGAAGACCAGCAAAAAGGGACATGACGCCATTATGCGTTCAAAAACGTATACCAAGGTGGGGATTGGGGCATACGCCTCAGGCAAAAGCGTTTGGATCACCGATGTTGTGTTTATCCAATAGCAAAAAGCAGGGGATTTTCCGGTTTTTGAAAAGGGCTGGTCTTTTGACCGGCCCTTTTGCATAAAGATAGAGGTAACAGAAGCTTTTTGAAGGTCAAGGGTCAATCCCTTCAAAGACAGAGGAAGCCGGGAAAGGAATGGTCAAAATGGCGGAATTTTCAGCGGGCATTGCCTCCCGCTATGGGAAGCGTTCAGCAGCGTCTGCCCATATTGTGGAAACCGGATGGTACAAGCCCATGACAGCCCATGGTGCGGAGCCTGGACAGGTTGCCGAAAAGATGCAGGAGCAGAAGCCCCAGGTCTCCTTGACCAGGGAGGAGCTTTCAAAGCCCGCTCTGCCGCCCGCCCGCTTGCCCGCGCAAAGGGACGTTGCGTCTCCAGCCAATCCGCCGGTTCCGTCTGACGTCCGGTTTTTGGAAACCGTCCCTGAAAGAATCCCCAAAATATTCCACGGGGAGGAAACGCCCTGCGCCCCCTTCCCCGGTCCGGAAGTACGGCTCCCTGACGTTCCAGGATCCATCCAACCAGTTGAGGAGACACAGGACAACCCTTCTCAAAGTCCGCTGGTTTCCCCACAGTTTGCCGCTCGGGCCAGCGCTCCTCCCAAGGGAGAAGACAGCCTTACCCGGTTCCTTTCAGCCCAGGTCTGCGCGGCTGTGGTGATCTTTGGGCTGGCATGCCTGTTTAAGCTGACTGCAGAGCCGGTGTTCCAACAAATACAGGAGGGCCTCCGGGAGGGGCTTTCCAATATGCAGGCAGTTTGTACGGCGGCGGGACATATCCAGCAGATGAAGGAAAAGGGGATCCAGGAGGTCTTGAGGGAGGCGCTCTCCAAGGGACTGGAGAACGATGGAGAGAGAATTGCTCAAGGGCAGACGGAAATTATCCTCTCTGTCGCCTCAGACGCCCCCCTTTCCAGCTGGCAGGAACCGGCCGGAGGTGCGGAAAATCCCTCTGGCGGCAAAGAAACCGCCGTTTCCCAGGCCGTGGCCGCAGGGGGAACCTATCCGGTTTCTATGGAACAGGTTCCCTATGCCCTGTCGGTGATGCAGGATGGAAGGCGCTCCTCCGCCGCAGGAGTGCTTCCCACAAAGGGGATGCTGACCTGTGAATATGGCCCCAGAGAACACCCCATCACCGGCAAGCCGGACTTCCACACGGGAATCGATATCGGAGCTCCCCTGGGAACGCCCATCTATGCCGCCGCTGCGGGGGTGGTGGAGAGGACTGGGAAATCCAGTTCTCTGGGAAGCTACCTGATGCTCCGCCACGGCTCCTCCACAGTCACAACCTACTCCCACTGCAGCCGGATCCTGGTAAAGGAGGGGGAGGCGGTGGCCTGTGGCCAGACCATAGCCCAGGTGGGGTCCACAGGAGTGTCCACTGGACCCCACCTGCATTTTGAATGCATTGTAGACGGAACACTGACCGACCCCGCCTGGATCCTGGAGCTGCCCCTCCCGGCGGGGACTTCGGAGGGATGAGGGTGAAGGACAATGGGCTTCCGGATCGGTGGATTAAAGGTGTTTTTCGATTTTTCCTTTTTTGCCGCAGCGGGAGTGTTCCTTGCCCTGGAGCAGTCCGGCCGGGAAATGGGGCATATCCTGACCGCACTCTTGATCCATGAGCTGGGGCACCTGGCAGCAGCTGCCGCGTTTCGGCTCCCCATGGAGCGGATGTGCTTTTCCTGCTTCGGGGTGGAGCTGGTCCGGCAGAGGGGGATTTCCACTGGGCCTTGGTGGGAGGAAGCCCTGGTTTATCTGGCGGGACCTGGGGTGAATCTGCTCTGCGCTGCCGGTTTTCTGCTCCTTCCGGAGCGGTTTGTGACGGCAGGGGCGGTCCATCT
>CATJCP010000065.1 GCA_949737515.1 uncultured Oscillospiraceae bacterium
GACATAGGAATGATTGGCTGGTCATTCTCTTGCCCTGTCAGGTGCGGTCACACCTGGCGGGGCACTTTCTTTTACGCCCGCTCGGCTAGGCGCTGTCCTGGGCCGAGTCTGCTTGCGTCCCCCTAAGAGCCGTGGTAAAATGCTGTGGAAGGGGGATATTTATTGTGCAAACTATATTGAAAAATGCTCTTGCTTGGCTTCAAGACTGGAACCATATAACCCAAATCATCGCTATTGTCGGATTTTTAATATCCATTTACAATTTGACGATTAGCGTTATGACGCAGCGAAAAAACTTTGATATCCGTATCTACGGAATAAAATCTTATAAAGATGTTACTTTTTTGAACATCGGGGTTGAAAACAAGTCAAGGCTAGCAATCGCCATCACACAAATAACCTTGATATATGGGGACGAACGTATTCCTTGTACCGCAGTTCCCACACTTGTTTGCACAAATACGCTCCGTGAAGGCAATAGTGTCATCAGCGTAAAGCAAACCTTTTCTTCGCCGTTGCCTCTCACTGTTTCTGGTATGACTGCCCAAAGTGCGCTTGTTCTTTTTGAAAACATGAAAGAGCTTCCAGCAGATGAAGCCACGTTTCTGACCGTTGAAGTGTGCACCAATCGTGGGCGGCCAGTGAGAATGAAACTTGAACTACCTGTGGATTGGGCTTTCCAAAGAAAAGTTCCGTGACTTCATATACAGCTTTTGGGGTGGTCGTTCGTTTCACCTCCCTCTTGTCTCATGTCGTATCCTGGCCCGCTCGGCTAGGCGCTGTCCTGGGCCGCCGCGAACAGCGCGTCAGGCGTTACCCCAATTACCTTGCAGATGGAAAACATTTCATTTGCGTCCAACTTACGACGCTTTTTGACCACATCCGAAAGCTGTTGCTCGGTAAGTCCTGCTTTTTTTGCAACTGCGGCCTGCATGAAGCAACGGTCTCTGAGCTCAAAACCTAAGATGTCTCTAACATCTCGCATGTTATCCCTCCTCCTGATACTAATTTTTTTGCTACCTCTTGCATGTTAACACTAAATTTTTTGCTTGTCAATAGCTCTGTAGCAATTTTTTTAGTTTTTCTATTGATATTTACGATTGCTCGTGTTACAATGCACTTATGATACAGAATGGGGAGGCCAATGCCATGTGGACCAAAGAAGAAATCGGAAGGGTCATCAAGGAATCACGTATAGACGCAGGGCTAACCCAAAAACAAGTTGCCGACGCACTAAATCGCCCACAAAATACGATTTCTGCGTGGGAGGTTGGTCGCGCACAACCCGATGCAAATACACTATTCATGCTCTTTCAGGTTCTGGGCCGTTCAGTTGACGAGGCGTTTGGATTTTCTTCCGAGCAAAAAAAAGAGCCCCCCACCATTTCCGATGAGGAGCGCTTAGATCAGGAAATTATTAGCCGTCTGGTCCAGTTGACACCAGAGGAACTGGAGAAGGTTGACGCTTTTGTTCAAGGACTTTTAGCAGCTCGTTAAGCCGTTTTTTTTCGTCGTAAGTGAGTTGTTCGATGTATTTTTCTGCTTGTTCTTTTGTCATGGCACCGTTCTCCTTTGCTTTATCGTCCACCTGTAGCAATTATAGTACGTTAGTTCTATTTAGTCAATGCAACATTGCCTGGAACATTGTACCAGTATTTTTATCGCGCATATTTGCGTAGCCAGTCCGAGGCAGAATAGGTGCGCAAGAAAAGAAAGTGTGTAGGCATATGCTCAGAAAGGTGTTCAACTATATAAAGAACGAAATACAATTGACCAGAGAATATTATCAGGGGTTAAGCACACCAGTATCTGCTCTAGGTTCAAATGATGAGGTTGAAATAAGATATCAGGGCCTAACCTTCAAGGCCCCAAAGCCTATCGCAAACGAGGAATACCAACGTATGCGGCAGGCTCATGAAGCATGGTTAGAGGCTCACTATGATTTGAACACCGCAGAAGGAATCCAATCAATCCCGGAGAGGAGCGACCTTCCACGCCCGCCAAATGTGGATAGTGGTGGATTTAGGAATTATACATGTGATGTGGATTATTACCTACGTCTCAAGAGTAGCATATTTGAAGAAGCAGGCAACATCAGGCTTGCGATTCTCTGCTTGAGAAAATCAAACGCAATTCGAATGGTCAGCAAACGCGGTTACAAAAAAGATGATTACTATATGCTGGTCAGGCTTCTGGCCAGAAGCGGATTTACAGAAGAGGCACAAACGGAAAAGTTGAAAATAGATCAGTTTTTTCATGGCTATACAATGGACAACCTAATAGGAATAGGACCAAAACTAACCGAGCAAGAACTTCGTGCTGAAGATGACATTATAGCATTTGAAGCCCAAAGAGGTATCGATAAACGCGATTACAAATGGCTCCAAGGGGCCCTTCCCGATATATGCCCAAAATCGTACTCAGGATACAGACGCATGAAAAAGGGAAACACTAAAAACTATCAGATTATCGTCGCAAAGGCAAAGGAAATGGGACGAGAAATCTTATAGCGAACCTCCATCGAGATGATCGCACCTTTAACCGAGCCACCGTTATTTCTTTTATAGTTCGTTCACTGTTTTGATTATAGGATGGATTTCCCAGTACGTCAACACTCCAAATGTTGCCAATTTTTTATCCAATATATGGAATCCCCAGATCCGATAAAACCGCTTCGCCTTATGGACCGTAAAGCTGACGCACCACAGGAAGGATAACGGCATATGACCACCACAATTCTTGATGAATACATCCGCCCTACCCTCCTTCGGTACATAGACCGCTATCACTGGAACTGGAGC
>CATJCP010000066.1 GCA_949737515.1 uncultured Oscillospiraceae bacterium
CTCTCTCCAGGAGAAAGTGACCAACAATATCATCACCACTCTCCGGGAGAAGGGCTACCGGGGGCTGGACGTGGACTTTGAATATGTCTTCGCCGAGGATGCCGCCGCCTACGCAGACTTCCTCGCCTCCCTCACCCAGCGGCTCAACCCCTTAGGCTATCCCGTCATCGCCGCCCTGGCCCCCAAGGTCTCCGCCGATCAGCGGGGGGCGCTCTATGAGGGCCACGACTTTGCCGCCATCGGCGCCGCCGTCAACGAAGTGCTGCTGATGACCTATGGATGGTATATCTTAACACACAGGCCGAAAAGCATTGATATAACTGGATTTGAGCGATGCCTGCAATCATAATTGATGAAAAGAGTTTCATTCGTCTATAAACGAATGAAACTCTTTTTTTGCGTGTAATAACACAACTTTTATTTCTTGTTGGTGGGTAACATCTCGGATATTTGAATAAGCTTCAGAAGATTGTCTGGATTCTGCATTACCGCTTGCAACAACTGGGTTTGAAGCGCCGCATCAGCGGACATCTGGGGTTGGGCGTCTTGCATACTCCGAATTACAGTCCCAATCGTTTCGGCATTAATTGCTCGGATATCATTCTTCAAATCAGCAATTCCATTAAGTATTTGATAAAGCGTAGGCATAATATCCGGAGCAAACACAGCATCATCTGAAACATCATTGTCAGACAACTCTTCGGTCGTAGGGTAAGAAAACGATTTAATAGTGTTACTTAGCCGAGTTTTTGCTGCTTCTACACTATCTAAATCAGTCAAATCATAGTCCAAGGTGCGAATTGTATTAATATCAAAGGGCAATGTGGCACTTTTGCTCTTTAAGTGAATGATAGGCTTCTTTGTACGGGTTCGATATCCAATCTCGTAAAAGACATTCGGATTGTGCCCGGAGATATCAGCAATAACGAGATCAGCTTCCTCAAGATAATTGATAATTGTTTCTGTGATGGAACCAGCATCATTCAACAAATCAACACGGATAGGATCAAAGTCACAAGCTTCACATGCGGGATTGATAATGTATTTGAATAGTTGGTCTGCATTTTTACGAATGTCACTTCCCTCATCGCCGATGGGAGACACTACAAAGCATTTTCTCATATTTTCACTCCTTTTCGCAATAACATAAATCCCGCGGTCATTTTTTCTAATTGAACGGTTTCTAAGCAAGGTGTTCATAGATCCAGAGAATTGCCCTTCGGTATAGTCGACATTTTCGTCATCAAGATGCTTTTTTATTTCTTTGACGCTATGCTCCTGTTCATCTGCGAGGTATTTCAACACACATTCTTGTATCTTTGCGCTTGTCGCCATATTTTTCCCTCCCTTGAGGTCTATAATATACTAATGCTTGACAAATGTCAAGCATAAATTACAAGAACACAATAAATTCATGTAATTATTGCAAAAGGAGCAGAGGAAGCAACTACATAAACAACGCTTCTAGCAGTTGTCCGCGCAAGCATGGAATTTGTAGCACAAATTCCGCTTGTTAGGGGCTGACACCCCTAAAGCCCCGTAGCAGAGAGGGTAACGGAAGTCAAGGGTATACCAAGCGGTCTTCGCCCGCCCTTGACTTCCTCTGCCCTCTCTGCTTTTCGGTGATTAAGGCGAGCAGGCCGCGGTGCGGCTGCTCGCCCTCTTTTGAGTTTGGACAGAAACGTACCTCAATTTGAGGTTTGTTTTTTGCTCTGCCAATGCCAAAAGCATTTGCTTTTCCCTGGACTATGCCTTATAATAGAGAAAAGGGGTGGTGCCGGTGGAGATACGGTATTCAAAAGCCGCTGTGAAAGCGATCAACAGCATGGACAAGGCAACAAAGGCGCGCATCAAAGCGGGAATACTTGGCCTTGCTCAAAAGCCACCCCAGGGCGATATTAAGCCCCTGCAAGGCTCCCATGATGGACGGTTTCGCTTGCGAGTCGGCGCTTACAGAATTATTTACAAATACAGCCTTGAAAATCAGTTTGAGATCCTGCATATTATAGATATCGGTAGCAGAGGCGACATTTACAAGTAAGGAGGTCTGATCTATGGCACCCATAGCACAGCAAATTGCGGACATGGTGGATATGCTCCCGGAACAGGACCAGACTCTCGCCTTTGAGGTGATCAAGAAGATGGTCTTGGCCTGGGATCCCGACTTCACCAAGATGACGCCCACGGAACAGGCACAGATCGACAAGGCGGCAGCGGAGATAGACGCCGGGGACTACGTCCCGGAGAGCGCTGTAAACTGGGATTGAGCAAGAGAGCCGGGCCTATGGCCCGGCTCTCTTATCTATTTTGCCGCTAATCTGTATACTGCTGATTCAGGATAATCAGATGATACTACGGTTGTTGTTTCATTTCTCTGTGGATGGATTGTAAAAATAACGTCATAGTACCCATCTCCATCTATATCCCAGGCTGGGTAATCCTTCCCAAAATCAACAATCGTCATTTTGGCATTTAGTGATTCCCCTGGCTGAACACGATTAGTTGTCTTCTGTATCGCCCATCCATTTTCTGCTAAATCTTTCTCATACTGGACTTCATCAACTCCATAGAATGCAGGGATTCCAATCAACTCATGTGATCCATCTTTCTTAACACCCACAATCTCTGCCATAAACATCACTTCATCATCTCTACGATTGGTAATTGTAAACTCTGTGCCGTCATAATAGAATTCAACATCTTCAAGCAAAATGTATGACCGAGCAACCATTTCTTCTCCGGGAGATAAGAGTACTTTTTTATCCATCTCCTCGCTGTCGGATAAATTCACAACGTCACTTGGTTCTAGAGCGGAAACATCCGAAGGATAGAGATTTTCATTTCCTTCTTGGAATGTCACAACTTCACATGAAGTTACAGCCATGCAGAGGAAAGAAAATAATAAAATAGTCAAAATAAACCTTTTCATTTATCATCCCTCCATTATGAAAGTATAATATAGAAAAAATGAAGTGTCAATCTTCTGTGTTCGTGTTTGGAATTTTGGCCTATTTAATTATTTCCTTATATCGTTTTCCATCGGGATGTGCTATAATGTCACACAACTTATCTATATTAGGGAGGTAAAATAAATTTGGATTCGCTGTATAAGAGTTATTTGCACTCGCTCCAGCTTTGGGTGCATGATATTGAGGTTATACTTCAACAGAGGAGCCGACCCAACATTTCAAATGATGTTGCAACTGGTACGTGTCAACTAATCACTTCAATTGCAACCTGTATACAGACCGAATATCCCTTTTATGCAAATGAACTTCGCATTATTGCTAATACTCTATTTCTGCAATCTGCCACTCCTTTCATTTCGATTGATTTAAATCATACTGCGTATGGTAAACTTGCTCTAATCGAAAGACATTTGAACTCAGAACCTATCAATATGCAATTCTGGAGTTACATACACCCTCGAATTTGCAATGTTTCTCGTACATTGTATGCAGATGGGCATTTTTCATCGGCAGCCGAAAAAGCAATAGTAGAGGTTGAAACGCGTCTGCGAGAGCTGTTTAGAGAGTTAAAGCCTAACTCTAAAGAGCCGGCAAAAGTTGGTGAAATCATGGGGGCTCTGCTAACAGAGGATGGAGCTTATTGTTTCGCAGATTTATCCACACCGAGCGGAAAGAACTATCGGAGAGGAATTCAAGCTATATTTGAAGGTGCCTTTGCGGCATATCGCAACCCAACAACACACGAAAACCTGGATGTCCCTAGGCGAGAATCTATTGAACAAATTGTATTAGCCAGCCAGTTAATGTATGTACTTGACAGCAATCCAAAACGTGCCTCAATTTGAGGCACGTTTCGATAATACAAAGGCCGCTTGCTTTCTTTGTGAAGCAGGCGGTTTTTTGTTTCTTTCAGGCCTTCCATGACTTCTTCTCCCGAAATTTTGAAAAATCACCTACCTGTAACTGTGATAATAGCAGGGCGTGGCGGAGAATAGAGATAGGACACCCCGAATTTGTTTCAGAGGTGTTCTATATGGAAAGTCAAGCGCTTCATAAACACGACAAAACCATCAAATGCGGAAAAACTGAGGTCACAGTATTTCACTCAAAGGCTGGCCCGGCCCTGCAAGACCAGCTAATTTGTGTTCTACACTCCCACATGACGAAAAATCCAAAAATTTGACGGGATTTCAGATGTTTGCTATCATAATATTGCAGACATCGTTTCGCAAATTTGGCTTTTCGGCAGAAGGGAGCGTAACATGACCTTTGTGCGAAACGAAGCAAAAGAAAAGACTGTTTCCGAAAAGGAATGGCGGCTGGGCGCCTATACCCGCCTGAGCAAAGAGGACGGTGACAAGCCCCAGAGCGACAGCATTGAGAACCAGCAGAAGATCATTAACAACTATATCGACTGGATGAAACGTCAGGGCGAGAATGTGGCCTCGGTAACGCTCTATACAGACGATGGCTATGCCGGCGGTAGCTTTGATCGGCCTGACTACAAGCGCCTGATCGGCGACATTGAGGCCGGGGTCATCAACTGTGTGATCTTTAAGGACTTGTCCCGCTTGGGCCGCAACTACCCAGAGCTGGGACGGCTGCTGGAGGACTATTTTCCCAGTAAAGGGGTGCGGGTCATCTCCATCCTCAACAGTCTGGACAGCGTAAAAAGCCCGGAAACCTATTGCAGCTCCATCGTGTCCTTCTCCAACATCGTCAACGACGACTACATCCGCCAGCTCTCGGTGAAGATCAAAAGCACATTGAACATGAAACGCAACGCCGGGGAGTTCATCGGTAACTACGCCCCCTATGGCTATGTAAAGAGTGCGGAGGATCGCCACAAGCTAGTCATAGACCCGGAGGCGGCAGAAGTGGTGCGGATGATCTTTGACTGGTACACCGAGGGGGCCAGCGCGTCGGCCATTGTAAAGCGGCTCAACGCGCTCCACATCCCGCCGCCCTCAGTCTACAAGACCGCCCACGGCTGTAAAGGCTTTTCCCGTCACGCCAGCGGCGGCAAAAAGCAGAATGTGTGGAGCATTACCTCGGTCAACAACATTCTGAAGGACGAGGTCTATATCGGGAATTTGGTACAGGGAAAGTACAAAAGCGCCTCCTACCGAAGCAAGCGGATGGTGCCCAACGAGCCATCTAACTGGACGGTCATCGAGGGCACCCATGAGGCCATCATTTCCGACGAGCAGTTTATCCTTGTCCATGAGCGATTCCAGCGGCATACCCGTGTTTCTGCTGGGCGGGACGAACCCTATCTGTTGTCTGGCTTTGTGTTCTGCGGCTGCTGTGGGAGAAGGATGAACCGCTGTGTGTCCGGGGGCTATGCCCGGTTTCGATGTCAGACCCGGACATATGCCCCAGAGAAGTGCCAGGGGGAGTCCATCTCTGAAAAGCAGTTGGAGCGTATCGTCCTTCAAGCAATCAGAGCGCAAATATCCGAGTTGGCAGATGCCCGCGCCGCCGTTTTAGCGGCACAGGAGGCCGCCGAGGGGGTATCGGACACTAACGAGTACACCACGGCCATCAACCGGGCAGAGCGGGAGAAAAAGCGGCTGACAGAGGCCAAATTCAAGCTCTACGACAGCCTCCAGAGCGGACTGATCGACCGGGGCGAATATGAGCAGTTCCGAAGCCAGTACACCAGGGAGATCGCCATACAGGAGGAATACATAGCCAAGCTACAAGAGGCCACCCAAGACCTCCAGGAAGCCCGGCGGGCCGACGATGAATTTGTGGAGTTCTTCCGTCAGTATGGCAATATCCAAACCCTTGATCGCACCACGGTGATCCATCTGATCGACCGCATCGTTGTCCATGACCGGGAGCATATCGAGATACATTTCAAATTCTCCGCAGAGCGTGAAAAACTGCTGGATTTAGCGAAAAACAGCGAAGAAAGAGAAGAATACCCGAAAGCCATGTAATTGGAAGAAATATCCATACGAATGGGGCTATACCTACGGTCCGCCCATGGCCGTAGCGCCCGTGCCCAATGTGCGGCAGGTGGTGGAATATGCCCTCACCGAGATCCCGGCGGAAAAGATCTGGCTGGGTGTGCCCAACTACGGCTACGACTGGCCCCTGCCCTACGTCCGGGGCCTGACCCGCGCCACCTCCCTCTCCAGCCAACAGGCCGTAGCCCTGGCAAGACGCTACCGGGCGGAGATACAGTATGATGAGCGCGCCCAATCCCCCTGGTTCCGTTACACGGATGAGCTGGGCGTGGTCCATGAGGTCTGGTTTGAGGACGCCCGCAGCGTCCAGGCCAAGCTCTCCCTCATTTCCGAGTACGGCCTGGTGGGGGCAGGGTATTGGAACCTCATGCGGGAATTCCCCCAAAACTGGCTGGTCCTCTCCTCTCTTTACCAAATTCGTCAGGTTACGGGCTGATTTTCCCGGGAATGGGCCATTTCATTTACAAAACGTTCACAGGTTGTTACCAATTCGTACATCACTTTCTTCCTGGATATGGTATCCTATCATCAGGATGAGTGACAACTTCACAGAATCCTCCTCTCTTTTTTCTTTCTCTCTCAGATGCTGCCCCCCGCGGATCGGCAACCGCCGGTCCGCGGGCTGGCAGACCACAAACTCCGCGCCCATGCGGCGCGTTTCGATGGGACGGCGTGAGCCGTCCCTTTTCGCGTCCTATATACGAAGGGCCGGAGCGGCATCCGCCGCTCCGGCCCTCTGTGATCCCTTTTCCTAATTCTTACAGTAACGTAGGAGAATGGCCGCCAGTTCAGCCCTGGTGGCACTGCCTCCGGGATAGAGGCCGCCCCAGTCCGTGCCCGAGATCAGCCCCGCTCCCACGGCCCAGGACAGCGGCTCCCAGGCATACCCGCTGACCTGTTCGGCGTCCACATAGCCAGAAAGCGCCGTTCTCTCCGTCATATCCCGGCCTTGGTAGCGTCCATATCGGTAGAGGATAGCAGCCAGTTCCTCTCGTGTGACCGGCTTCTCAGGGCGGAAGGCGCCGTTCTCATAGCCGTTCACGATCCCCTGTTCCACCGCCCAGGCCACGGCCCCGGCGTAGTAGGCGTCCTCACTCACATCGGAGAAGTTATTGCTGCTGGCGGCGGGCTGTCCCTCCAGCCGGTGAAGGATCGTCACCACCATTCCCCGGTCAGCAGCGCTCTCCGGCAGAAACAGCGTTTCCGTAGCCCCGGTCATTAACCCCGTGCGGTAAGCCTCCGCCACCGTGTTATAATACCAGGTGCTCTCCTTCACGTCGGTAAACGGCAGAACGGGCTTCTCCGGCTCCACCGGTTCAGGCCCCTGAGGCTTCTCCACTCCAGCGGCCTTGGGGCCAAATTCCGCCTCCACCGTCACCCTGGACGCGGGCATGGTAAAGGTATAGCTATCCCCTTCTCCCCGTGTCAGGGAAAGGGAATTGCCCTTCCTGTCCTTCACGGTAAGCGTCTCCAGCGTATAGCCGTCCGCCGCCTCGGCGGTGAGGGTCACCGTCTTTCCCTTCCCGGCCCTCCGCGGCTCAGCCTTAACCTTTCCTCCTCTAAGAGCGGAGGGAACGGAGACCGCATACGTCGTCTCTCCGCCGGAGTTTCCTCCTCCACTGCTGCTGCCACCCCCCGTGGCCGGGATGTCCTCGGTCCGTGTCCGGCCACAGACCGTGCAGGTATAGGTCCGTGTCCCCTCTTGGGCGTCGGTAGGCTCCTTAGTTACCTCTCCGTTATCCCAAATATGGGGGGCAAGCTCGGCCCTCTCCTCACACTCGCACTCGTGCCAGTGGCTATCTTCATCGCTCTCCCAGTCGGCGGGATATTCGTGGATATGGACGGCAGGCAGCTTCTCGATCTCCTCTTCCCACAGCTTGCGTCCACAAACTGAGCAAGAGAAGGTCCTGACCCCTGTCTCCTCTTCGGTGGGACGCTTGGTCACGGTTCCCTTGTCCTCAACGTGGGAGGCCATATCCGTTTTGTCCCCGCACTCC
>CATJCP010000067.1 GCA_949737515.1 uncultured Oscillospiraceae bacterium
CACCCTGCTGGGCCAGTCCCCGGTCAGTTTTAAAGGCGGGGGCCCGTGGGCGCTGGTGGAGGGCGTGGAGCCGGTGTTCGTGGCGGTAGGTTCCTCCCTGGTGGTGCTGTTTTTTGTAATCGGCTTTTGCTCGGAGAGCGTGGACGTGCGGGAAGAAATGCGGTTCGAAGTCATTTTGCGCATGTTGATCAGGCTGGGGATTTCGGAATGGCTGGTGGCCAATAACCTGCCCATCATGAAGGCGTTTTTCAGCGCGGCCGGGAACCTGGTGAACGCGCTGTCGGCGGGGGATTACGCCATGCTTGCCATTGACAGCGCCCAGGCGGAGGTCATAAAAGGGCTGGGGTTTGGCGAAGGGCTTATCATGCTGATCCTGGCGGCCCTTTTAAGCGTTATCGTCATCATCTGCGGCTTTTTCATGATCTATACGGTATATTTCCGGTTTTTAAGGATCATGGTGATTGCGCCGGTAGGCTCCATCGCCTTTGCCACGCTGTCAGGCAACCGGAACGTGGCGAACACGGCGGGGGCCTACGCCAAATATTTTTTATCCGTGGTGTTTGAGGCGGTCACGATGGCGTTGGCGATTATGGTGTGCAACGCTTTTATCAGTGCCGGGCTGCCTGCCTTTACGGGCGGCTATTCGGACTGGGCAAAGACGCTTATTTATCTGTGTGAGATGACATTTACGGTTGCCCTTACCGTCGGGAGCGTGAAAGGGGCACAGTCACTGACCAGTAAGGCGCTGGGATTATAAGGAGGGAAGTTTGAAAGGAACTTTCAAACCTGCCTGGATGGCGTGGCAGGCCGCGTCAGGAAAGGGGGAAATATGGAGATCAGGCCGTTAAAAGAGGAAGAACGGAAGTACACATACACACAGAGTACGCAGCTTATGGCGCAGACAGGGTGCGCCGGGTATCTGAGGGGCGATTTTGGCAGGGCCGAGCTTTTGGAAAACCAGGCGGCCATGCGCCGGTACGCAGGGCGTTATCCTGAAAGTGCTTTTGAGGGGAATGGCCGTACGGTATACGGTTTCCGTGTGGAAACGGAAAAACACGCCTTCCTGCTGCGGTGCGACCCATCGCCGGGAGATGATAACTTTTACTGCTACTGCTATGTGAAGGAGCTGCTGGAAAGGAATATCGCGAAGGCCGCGCAGGGCATCCGGTTTATTGACAGCAGGTACCATGAGCTGTTCCGCATCAGGGATGGGGAGAAGATCACGGTTACGGATGCGGACGGCGGGAAGCATGATTTCGCCTGCCGCTTTATCGACGAGTACCATACGGAGGTCGGGAGCGGTTTGTACCATATCTGTGAGTTTGCGGAATTGTTGGAACGGAACGGGGCGGCCTACGCGCCGGCGAAACCGGAAGCGGGACGGGCCGAAGAAAAAGGAGAGGAAAAAACGGCGGAAGAACTGGCAGAAACACTGAGGATGGCCCCCGGTTTCTGTGAAGAAGGGCCGATAGCCGTGTCCCTGGGAGTGGGAACCTATACGGCTGACCGCAGCCTTCATGTGTGGCTGATGGAGGAAGGGGATGCGGAGCCGGAACCATACGCGGATCTGACAGTGAACCTGGCCGTTCCCGTGCCCCCTTATTGCGCCTATGTGGATACCAACAACATGCCGGAACTGGGAGATTTCCTCGTGGAAAATAACCTGGCCGAGTTTACCGGCCTCGAACATGACTGCGGTTTTTACAGCTATCCCCTTTATATGTTTAACGCAGAAGGGTGGCTGCACAAGCTGTGCCCTGACGGCATGGCGGCGTATGAACAGGAAAACGGGCTGGACAAAAAAACGGAGAGAAAAGAAAAGAGCAGGTAGCAGGAGGGGCAGGATGGTCATTGAAATCAATAAGGATATCGAGCGTTATAAAGAGTCTGTCATTATGGGGCTGACGGCAAAACAGCTTATCTTTTCCGTGGCGTCCCTCGCCGCGGGCGGCGGCATTGTGCTGTGTTTGTACCGGTATATCGGCCTTACCCCCAGTGCCTATGTGGCGGTCCCTGCGGCCGCGCCAATCGCGTTAGGGGGATTTTATTCCTTTAACGGCATGGGGTTTTATGAGTATATGGGAAGGAAGCTGCGCATGGTTTTTTCAAGCCGTCCCCTTGCCTATGTGTCCACCGAGGGGGAGGAAGTGATCCGTGGGATCCGCAGGGAAGAAGAATCGGCGAAAAGGCGGGAGAAGAGGAGGAAAAGAAAGATAAGAAGCGGACAGGAGAGTCGAAAAAGGAAGAGGAAAAACAGCGGGCGGAAAAAACGGATGCCCTGACGTGCCGGCATCAGGCAGGCCATAATCAGGATGGGTAATTCCTTACCGGCCATAAGGGATATTAACCATAAATATATGACAGCAGGATTGGAGGGATGCTTATTAATATCGTATCTTTTGGGGGCGGCACGGACAGTGCCGCTTTACTTGTGGGGCTTTACAATCACAACATTCCCGTTGACCTGATCACATTCGCGGACACGGGCGCGGAGCGGCCTTATACATACCGGTTTATAGAACATATGAATAAGTGGCTTGTGACCCATGATATGCCAAAGATTACCGTCGTATATAATGTTGACCGCGACGGGAACCGTCTGTCCCTGGAAACGGAATGCCTGCGGTCAGGGACGCTTCCGTCGATTGCCCACGGATACAAACGGTGTTCCCAGAAGCATAAGATTGGGCCGCAGGCGAAGTTCTGCAACCATTACCCGCCCTGCTTTGAGGCCTGGAAAAAGGGCGGGAAGGTGGTCCGGTTTATCGGCTATGACAAAGGGGAGAGGAAGCGGTATGAACGCGTCCTCAAATGTAATGAGGCCGATAAAAAATACGTTAACCGTTACCCGCTCATCGAGGAATGGGGCTGGGACAGGGAGGACTGCA
>CATJCP010000068.1 GCA_949737515.1 uncultured Oscillospiraceae bacterium
CTTATCCACACCTTCCTCAGTGACAAATTCAGGACAGCGGGCAGTGTACAGCACCGTCCCGCCCCGGTGGAGGATATCCGAAACGCTCCTCAGATTCATCTCAAACATATCGCCTGCCAGCAGTCCATTATATCCCCTGCGGATTCCCATGACATGAATCCCGCGGTTAATAGCTGTACGGACGACTGCGCGAATTGCGGCATTCATACCTGGCGCATCGCCGCCGCTGCTCAAAACGCCTATTGTTTTCACTTGGTTCGTCATATTTTCATCCATTCCTTTCGCCGTCCAAAATTCGTTCTTTCTTCCCCGGATGGCCTGGTAAAGGGCAGCGGAGAAGCCTGGTTCATAAAGGGATAAGCTCCTAAAACGCCATTTTATATTATAAAGAACCTTTTGCCCCGGCGCAACCCATCCAGAAGGAGTTGGCTATAATTGTACATTGTCAGGAGATATTTTTGAATACCACATTTCCCTCCCCCAACACCCGCCGCAGCTCCCTCAGCATGGGTTCGTTGGGCTCCACCCACATCCCCTGAGGGGCTTTCAAATATTTTTTCTCGGACTGGAGATAAAAATACACTGGCGTTGTCCCTTCAAAGACCAGGAGTATCTGCTGGGCCTTTTGAAAGGCGGGGGATTCCCGGCCTTCTACCCGCAGGTAAAGGGCCTTCCGCATCTGTCCCCCCTGGACAGGGCTCCCCTTTACAGGGCCGGGCAGCGGGGAGGTTCGGGGATACCCGGAGGCCAGGGGAGCCTGACGGGCAATCACAGGGGCAGAAGAATCGGGAGCATCGCGGTACTCGGCCGGAACCACCATAGCGTCGACAATGACCTTGGGTTCCTCCTCCTCCCGCACCGACGCTCTCCCTTTCACGACCACCACCTGTCCTTCCCGCACCAGGGCGCGAACCTGCTGGCAGACTCTGGGAAAGATAATCAGCCCGCAGGAAGCAGTCAAGTCCTCCAGTTTGGCGAAGGCCATGGTCTCGTTATTTTTGGTCATCTTGGTCCTCGGTTCGGTAAGGATCCCCACCAGCTTCAGGGCCTTTCCATCCAGGGCTGTCCCCTGCTCCTTTGCATCCTCCAGCAGCCTCGCCAGGCTGTCCGCCTGGATGCGCTCCATCAGCGGACGGTATTCCAACAGCGGATGCCCGGAGACATAGATCCCTGTCACTTCCTTTTCCATGGCAAGGCGTTCCGCCTGGGTAAAATCCACCGCCTGTGGCAGCACATAAGCGGAAGCTGGTTTCTGATCCCCCTCCTCCGGGGACAGGGAAAACAGATCCAGCTGCCCTTCCAGATTGTTTTTGTGAGAGCGCTCCAGCTCTTCCATAATTGGGCCATAGGCCTGGAGGAGCTGCCGCCGGTTGGGGCTGATGGAGTCAAAGGCCCCGGACTTAATCAGGCTGTCCATGGTACGGCGGCTGATTTCCCCGCCATACATCC
>CATJCP010000069.1 GCA_949737515.1 uncultured Oscillospiraceae bacterium
CCTGCTTGAGGGTGTTGAGCACAAAATCATAGTCGCCGGTGGATACGTTGTTCATCATATCCAGCGTAGAGCCCTGTATCAACAGGTTCCGGAGCACCAGCTGCAGTGGATATTTGGTGGAAGAGGACAGATAAATAAATGCGCTGAACCAGGAATTCCAGTGGCCGACGCCGTAGTACAGGATCATGACAGCTATGGAGGGCTTGCAGAGGGGCAGAATAATTTTATATAGGATCGTAATATGTCCCGCCCCGTCTATTTTTGCGGATTCCGAAAGGGAATCGTGAATAGACGCCATGTAGGTTCGCATGACAATCATGTTGTACGCGCTCATGGCATTGGGCAGGATGAGGGCCCACAGGGAATCATACAGCCCATACTCCCGCACAATGAGATAGGTTGGGATCATGCCGCCGTTAAAGTACATGGTAATCACGATTACCATCATTAAAGCGTTGCGCCAAAGCACGTTTTTTCTGGAAAGCACATAGGCCGCCAGGGTGGTGAGGAAAAGGTTGATTGTGACGCCAACCACCACAACAAACAGGGTGTTGCGGTAGCCGGTTATGATCTGGCGGTTGGAGAGAATGGCCTTGTATGCGTTTAGGCTGAATCCGGCTGGCTTCCACATAAACCCGTCCACCCGCGCAAGCTGAACAGGGTCGCTGATCGAGACAAACACCGCATAGATAAACGGATACAGACAAATGATACACAGAATGCCTAGAAAAAGGCAATTTAGCGCGATAAATATTTTTTCACCAATGGATTTTTTCATACTGCCCTCCGTCACATCAACGATACTTCGCTTACGCGCCTGCTGATTGCATTGGCGCTTATGAGAAGTATAAAATTGATGACTTTATTAAACAGTTCAACCGCTGCGCTGAACGAAAAGTTCATCTGCACAAGACCGACACGGTAGACATAGGTGGATATCACATCCGCAGTCTCATAGATGGAGGGATTGTATAAAAGCAGTATTTTTTCGGAGCCGACGCTCATCATAGAGCCGATCTGTAAGATGAACAGAATGATAATGGTATTGGAGATGCCGGGAATGGTGACGTGAATGATCTGCTGGAATTTGTTTGCCCCGTCGATCACCGCAGCTTCATACAGGGACTGGTCGATACCCGCTATTGCGGACAGGTAGATGATGGAGCCCCAGCCCACGCCCTGCCAGATGCCCGACCCGACATATATTGTCCGGAAGTATTTCGGATCCTGCAAAAGCGAGATTCTCTGTCCCCCAAAAAGTTCAATGATATCGCTGAAAAGGCCAGTGGAAAGGCAGAAGTTCACAATCAGGCCACAGATGACAACCGTGGAAATGAAGTGGGGAAGGTAGGTAATGGTCTGCACAACGCGTTTATAGCCCTTAAAGGGGAGCTCGGAGAGCAGTATTGCCAGGATGATGGGGGCAGGGAAGCTGAAGATCAGATTCAAAAGGCTGATCAGCACCGCATTCCTGACAAGGCGGGAAAAATAGATGCCGTCGATAAACTGTTTAAAATATTTGAAGCCGACCCATTCGCCTGCAAAAAATCCCTGTATCCCCATGCCGGGAACAAATTCCTTAAAGGCCATGATGTTTCCGACCATGGGCACATACGCAAACAGGAGATAATAGACGAGCACAGGCAGTATCATCAGGTATAGGGGCCAATTCCATTTAAAATCCTTGCGTATGGAGGCAATGGAATATTTGCGCACAGGTTTTCCCATAGATGTCCTCCTCTTCTAAAAGAGTCGGGAGAGCATGAATGTTCTCCCGACTGCTTTCAATATGTAAGTGCAGCGTTTATCTGCTCATGTAACGGTCGTAAGCGGTCTGCTGGATCTCAATCAGACGCTGGATCCCCAGTTTCTCCAGGGTGGCGCGGAAATCGGCAAACTCAGACATAGGTCGTGTGCCGATGATAAACATGGCAACCTGCTCCCTCATATAGGTGTCAATATCCGTAAACAGCATGGAGTACTCACCGGATTCCTCCGGGGTGAGGGTTACAGGGGGCATAATGTGCTCCGCCATATTGTTATTGCGCCAGGTGGAAAGTATCTCCCCTTGACGATCCGGGTATTTGTGATAGTCGTGAGACATGCCGTCCAGCATCTTCATGGGCCAGTTGGTACCGATCTGTGCGTAGCTCATGCGGGTGGAGACATTGTCGGCGTTTTCGCCTTCAATCGGGATCGGGGCGTTGATGTCACGGGTATACTCGCCGTCCTTTACCGCATAGGCAAAGCCCTCCACGCCATGCTGATAGGTTTCAAGGTTCTCCTCAGCGTAAAACCAGTCGAGGAAGCGGGCGGCTGCCTCCACATTTGTACAATCGGTGGAGATAGCGGCTGAGGCGAGACCGGAGTAGGAGTTCTGCAGCTGGCCAAACTGGGGTTTTGCGCCGGCCTCAACCGCCAGAGAAGGGCCACCAACGCCTTCCCAGCCAGGATTGGTCTCAAACAGCTCCGCCACTGACAGGGAGGACATGCAGATACAGGCCCAAGCGGTACCGTTGGAGAATTTGGCGACAGAGGTCGCCTTGTCGATAGAAGGCATATCAGGATCAATCAGCCCATCGGCGTACATCTGATGGAGCCAGTTGAGGAAGTCCTCATAGGCGGGCTCGTATTCGCCGAATTTGACGACACCGTTGTCAAGGTATAGTCCACTCTTGAGGTTAAAGCCGGACTGGAGGGCAGTGCCATAGCCCTGCTCACCGGTAAAGAGAAAACGGTATTCAAAAGTCAAACCGCACTCCACGCCATTCTGCTGGAAGGTGCGCAGAACCTTCTCCAGTTCGTCAGGCGTGGTGGGAACTGTAAGGCCAAACTCGTCCAGTTTGTCCTTTCGATAACCGATTCCGTAGAAATTCAGGTCCCTGTCTGCGCGCAGAAGGGGAAATACATAGTAGGTCCCTGCATCGGTGGAGGTGTCCTTGGCCCATTTTGCATTGTCTGCCAATACTTGAGAGAGGTTAGGGGCATATTTGGGATAGACGTCATTGAGGGGGATGATCAAATTTTGTTTAATGGCTGCCTCTGGCCCGCCAGGGTATGCCAACCAGTTGTTTAAAAAGATATCCGGCAGATTTCCCGAGGCAATCATGAGAGAGATATCCTCTGTGTTGCCGCTGCCCTGGCCGGAAGCCCCCACACGTTCCAGGGTAACCCCGGTCTTTTCCTCAATGATATCCCAGACATAGTAGTCCAATGCCCAGTCCGGGATGGACTCTCGGTCAACTTCATCGACATTGACACTCAGAGTAATGGGCTCCATGGGGTAGGAAAAATCCTCCGCAGGGCCAGAACCGGCGTCAGAGCTGGCAACAGAACCGGAGCTGACGGAAGGGCTGGCGCTGGGACTGGAGCTGGATGTGGAGGCGCTGCCGGAACAGCCGCTTGCAACGATAGACATGGCCATACATATGGCCAAAAGCTTGGAACGGTTTTTCATAATTCTTTCTTCCTTTCTCTTAATTTTTAGTGTCTTAACGTCCCTGGGGACACCCTTGGGGCGGGTTAAATGGGGATTGGCACAGGGTTCAGTGATTGTAGCCATGGAGCGCCTTGGGATTTAATTTGATACGGAGTACAATTCCGGGGTAGCAGAAGGCGCCGCAGTCCAGCTCGTCCCCCCGGCGCTGGAATTCACACACCCACTGCCCGTCCTCGGTAAAGTGGCCCTCTTCAACGGTAAGGGCGGCAAGCTCGGTGGCGGAGCGGGAGGAATAGGTCAAATAGGGGGCTGTATCATAGGGGTCAGCGCGCCGCAGAAACCTTGCGGTGAAGCCAACACCGGAGATGAAGTATTCATATGGGCCTGCCTCATACACAAGGGCTCTCCCCCTCTGGTCAAACAGGTCTGGATTGTCGTTGAGTGCCCTCCCGGGGCGCATATTGCGTCCAAGCCTGTATCCCTTGCCGTTTACAGTGGTGAAGTGAAAGGTGATGTGGAACTTTTCCCGCTTGACATATTGGAGCTGCTGCCCTTCCTCCTGGGAGATGCAGAATATCCTGCCGCTGCCGCCGTATTTGAGGAGAACAGGCGACATTCTCTCAATGATCTGCATCGTGTCCGCTACCTTTTGGGATTCCGCCGTCAGGTTCCCCTTGGTGTCCAGGGTGTGCTCTGCGCCGAAGCCGCAGATGCCGATTGCGCCGTAGTCGCCAACTGCATGGATCAGGTTGATGGCAAAGGTGTCACCAGCGGTTCCGGTCTCAGGAATGAAAAGAGGATTATCCGGGCGGGCATGGGACGCGCAGATCCGCAGATAACCGGATTTGTGGGCAGCATAGATATCCGGGGCGCAGAGGGCGATGCTTGGCGCCCCCTTCTTGTAAATATCGATCACCCTGCCCACCGGACTGCCGGAGGAATAGCTTTGCCCAGCCAGTTCCTGCCTGAGCTCACCGACGACCGCGTTTAAGTACATGGGCAGATCGTATTCCGCCTTGCCTGCACTGGCGATGGACTCAATTGCCTTGGCGAAGTACCAGGAGGTAAAGGCCTCGTGGGCGTGGCGGCCAAAGTGGTCATACCAGTCCCTGCCGCTGTCCATCGCCCCGCTGTCCCCAATGACAACATCCATCAGCTCGTCTGGGACGCCAAGGTCAAATGCCTCTTGGGCAGCGTTGGAGTAGCAGCGGTCAAGGGGGTAAATGCCGATCTCGTTTTCAACTTGGACGGCAATGACAGTGCGCTCCTCCTGATCTTCTTCCTTAATCCCGCGCATCACCTGCGCAAAGGCCTTCCGGTCCGCCTCAATGCCCTCCTGGCAGAAGGGGGAGAGCTGCGCCGTGACTGAGCCGTCCTTCCCCATGGCCATCCAAAACCGGTTGGGGTCAGCCTTGACCCATTGGGGCATATAGGTGATATCCGCGTTTTTACTGAATCCGAACCAGAGGATAATCAGGTGTAGGCCTCCAGCGCGGACCCTGCGGATCAGTTCTTTGACCATGGAAAGGTCGTATTTTCCTTCCTCCGGCTCTACCTGATACCAATAAACCGGAACCTCCAGGGTGTTCCCATGGTATTTCTTTACAGCTTCGATGCTGGCGTCGATCATCTCCCAGCATCCATTGCTGGAGTTGTGCGACTGCAGGCCAAGGACATAGATTGGTTTTCCATCCTTGTCTTTGAAAATGGTGTTCATTTATACAGCCCCCTTTTGTTGTCAAATTATTGAATGAAGCGCCTGTTAAATGATATATTTTGGAGGTTTTGCTGTAAACATTTTGACACATTTCGGGGAAGTTGAAAATTATCATTTTCCACTTAAACCCTGCAATTTGTTATTTCATTTTGTACTTTGTATAACTTTTTAATCGGTACCAGCCTCATACGAAAAAATTTATCTGTCAATTTAGTATATTTTGTGGTATAATCAATCTGCAGAAGTTGTACAGATATCACACATATTAAAGCGATATAAAGGTGGGTGGATACCTTGATAGCGAAGCTGAGTCAGTATATAAGAAGGCCCAATAAGAATAGCATTATCATGCTATGGATACGTACAATTCTCCTTTTTATCTGCATCTCGGTTTTGTTTGGAGCTTTTACATATGCTATCTCGTGCTGGCAGTTCCGCAGGCAGGCCAACCGCGCATATTCGGTGCTGATCCACCAAATTGGTGCGTCCTTTGATATGAACCTTTCCGATGCCCAGACCCTTCTTTTGAAGTACCTTGACGACCGAAAGGTGGAACGGCTCGCACAAGCGGAGAATATAAAGGACATTGCCTACTCCCAGGATAAAATTGAAATCATCAACCAGATGAAGTCTTATATCCAGCTCAACAGCTTTATCAGCGATATCCATTTGTATTTTTCCGGCCATGATTACATTATCACTACACAGACGGTTTCCCCCTCACCAATCCTCCACACCGCGGCTTATAAAGACTATATATCTGATTTTTCACAGTGGCACGAGTATTTTTACAACAGAAACTCGGGCGACGCATTTGTCATGATGAGAAACGCATCCTTACCCAACACAGGAAGCAGCAATGAGCTATACTTTATGCTGGAAAAAAGAGGAGAATCAAATCTCGAGGGGGGGGGTGCAGGCATATTTTTCGGTCAAGGGCACCAGCATGGCCCAGATGCTTTCAAGCATTGACCTGGAAAAGGGTGTGAGCATCGCGCTGGTATTGGCGGATGGGTCCATTTTTGTCAGCAGCGATTATCCGGTGTGGAACAGCATCCTCCAGGGGAACACCTTTTCCCAGCTGGAGCTGGACGGCAGCGACAAGATGATATCCACCCAGGGCGGCTCGCTCTTTCTTACCCGCAGCGAGCAGATGAATATATATTATGCTCTCTATGCTGCCGACAGTTCGGAAGCATACCATGCGCCGATCCTATTGATCTTGTGCGCTGTGAGCATTGCTATCACGGTGGTCATGGCAATACTCTCGACCATTCGCTTCGCTGTGCGCAACGCGGCTCCCCTCATGGAGCTGCGTGATATGATCGCAATGGGAAACATTGAAAAAAACGACAGTGAACTCAGCGTAATCCGAGACGCCGTCCAACGCTCCCAGCAGACTGTCAGCCATATGACCACCACACTCGAGGTAAAAAACCGGGAGCTGCAGGAAATCTACCTTGCCATGCTGCTCAATTCAAATGGGGACACCCCTCCGGATAAGACAATGCTGCAAGAGTTGAATTTGTGCCATCCACATTTCGGGGCCATTGTTTTTACTGCTGGCGAAGGACAGTATTCAGTGACCAGCGAGCAGGACATATTCTTGATTGTGCTTGCGGAAAAGGTCAAAGGGGAGCTTGCTGAGCTGGGCATAGACTGCAGGTATCTTACCAGTGACGATGCCTTCATCCTTATTCTCAATGGGGAAGTTTTTATGGAGGACTCTTGGAACGACCTTGCCGCAAATACAATCTATCAGTTCACTGTCTCATGGGAAAACAATTTCGACGAGCAGTTGATCGCTGCCTCCAGCAAGCTGCACATTGATTATACCGGTGCAGCGGACGCCTATCGGGAGGCAATATTCGCACTTCGCTACATGATTCTCCACGACAATGGAGCGGAATCCATACAAGACGGGCGTCCCTCGCTGATCGGGTATTATTATCCTATCACCGAGGATCAGCGCCTCTTAAATCTTCTGCTTCATGGCTCTATGGCTGAATTGGAGGAGTTCTTGGAGAGGCTCTGGGATGAAAACAGCAGCGGAGAATTCAATTCGATTATTCTCAGATGTTTAGCGGGCAATATGGCTTCAACAGCGCTGAGAGCGTACCAAAATACAGACGGTGATATTGAGACTGAGCAGCGGATTGCGCTCCTGCTTTCCCACATGTACCGTGCCGGTCACGATGAGTGCAAGTCCTATCTCCTGGAAATATTTTCTCTGGTCAACCATGAATGCAGGACGCCTAAAGACAGTTCTCAGGAAAAATTCTGTTCGGATGTTCTGGCATACATCCGTGAGAATTACCCCGATCCTGCATTGAGCATAGACAGTGTCTGTGAAAGGTTCAACCGGTCGCGCAACTATGTCTATGTAGCTTTTAAAAATGTGACTGGGGAAGGGCTGCTTTATCATATCAGCAGAATCCGCCTTGACAAGGCCAAGGAACTTCTGCTGATGCCGAAAGCGACTGTGGAAAAAACCGCTAAGGCGGTGGGGCTCAATTCTGCCCTGACCTTGGCACGTATATTTAAACGCTATGAGGGGGTCTCTCCGGGTAGGTATATGGAAGAAAGCAAGCGGTCTCCCCAAGGACGTTGAACGGTGGTTCTTTCCTGGGAAATGTGAAGAATCCCCTGGCCGGTCAGTTGTTCTTTACTGATCGGCCAGGGGGATTCTTCATTTTTTGGACTCTTGACTCGCCAAGGTTCTCCATATGGTAAAATAGAGAAAACCAAAAAGGAGGCAATACGATGAAAGAGCACATTCTGACATATCGGGAGGCAGAGGCATATAAAAGAAAGCTGGAGTCCGAAGAGCGAGCGGAATCGACGATCAAGAAGTACGAGCGGGACATAGGGAGGCTGATGGCATGGCTAAGGAGGGGAAAGGAAGAGGAGGCGGTGACCAAG
>CATJCP010000070.1 GCA_949737515.1 uncultured Oscillospiraceae bacterium
CTCAGCGCGGCATTGTGCGCTCTTGAGTCGGCTGGAACCTCCAGCCAATACCGGCAATACAGAGCGTGACGCTGTTCCCCGGAAAGATCGGCAAGGGCCCTCTCCAACGCTGCTCTGAGCTCGGCCCGCCGGAAGGGGTCTTCTGCTTTCGGGTCCTCCAGGGTGTCCGCCAGGGCGGCAATTCTCTGTTCATGCTGTACGGTGCGGTTGTCCAGCATGAAGATAGCTTGCAGCTCTTTGGAGAATTTGGTGTACCCTCCTGCGGTTGGCACGAACGCCGCCGCCAACACATCCTTTGCCTTGAGCTGGTACTTCATCAGACGTGCCGCCAGTTCCGGTGTTTCCTGCTCCATCGTTGGTGTGATGCTGATTTTCGCCAGCCAGAGGGGAACGAAGTCCAGTTGGAGACAAAGAGCCTCTTGATTTCCGCCCTTTGTAGGGAGGACGAAATTTCGTCCTCCTTTGGCCAGGACCTTTTCCTTCTGGATTTTCAGCCGTTCAGACTTGGATTGGCCCTCGCTCAAGCCGATACCCTCACACACCCACAGGTCCATCCTTATCACCTCCCGCGGCGGAACGATATAAACTCATCCAGTCCGCCAGTGTCATCGTTACTCGCCAACATTCACGGTTCCCACGGTGAAAGACTGCAGGCAGTCCGTCTCCAAATCGTGCGGCGTCCTCTGCCGCCTGGGCCAGGGCCGCCGATAAATTGACGGTTTCCCGCCTTTTGACCTCGATGTGGACATTGGGCAGGCCGGTCAAGTCCGGAACCTCACCAAATGACAGAGACCCGCCGCGCTGAATGTCAAACCCATAGCTCCGGAGCACGGCAGCAAGTTCTCTTTCACCATTTGCGCCTTTCCGCTGTGATCGTCTTCCGCTCACGCCAGCGCCTCCAGTACATACTGCATAAGGCTGGCCTCGTCCGTTACATACCGGGCAAATGTGCGCCTGATCCACGCGGCATCATCGCCTTTTCCAAGCCCGTCCACCTCCGCCAGAGTCTTCACCGCACCTCCCGGGCAGCCGTGGGAGCAGATGTACTCACAGTACCGCCGGAGTGCGTCATGGGCTCTCTCGTTGCCGTCCAGCTTCCACGAGGACAGGCATATCAGCACTACACCCCGGGCAGACAGCATCATCTCCGGTTTGCCGTCCAGCATCATTTCCTGAATGTCTGGACCTTGCTGGGGGAATTGCAGAATTTTGTTATTCATAATGCCTCCTTCGTTTTGGTGAACGGTGAACATGGTGAACATCAACTTTACAACATTCTGTGTTTTTCTTCTGAAACGCCTATTTTAGGCCCTTTTTATATGAAATATAGATTTTATATAAAAGTGATGTTCACCATGTTCACCAGTACTCTTAATTCCATGCGGCGCAAGGGGTTGAACGGTGAACATTGCTTCGCGTTCACTATGTTCACCAGATGTACAATGTTCACCATTTTAGAAACATGTGATGTTCACCGATGTTCACCCTGCGTTCACCGCTATTCCCCACTTGTGGAAGGGGAGTTCTCGCAATCTGGATACAGCTCCGTTTCTTTTTACTCGTTTTGCATCATACCCAAGCTTGTCCAGCGCAGCACCGATCTGCCGGACATCATACCGCCGGAGAGAGGGATATTCCTCCTTGAACTCAGAGACGGTCACCAGCCGCCACTCGAAACAATTGGGGTCCCGTTCGGCCTCGCTGATGATGTCCTCAACCTCCAGCTGCGCTTTCATGGGCTTTTCGTGCTCCGTGTTCCGGAGCTCAAGTTCTTCCCGTTCCTCCAGTGTCAGCCGGAAGTCGTCGGGGTGTCCCTTGCAAATTTCTTTGATTTGGCGCCAGAACCGCAGCGAGGGGAAATTCATCAGCCGGTTCAAGTCGATGTTCTCAACGTGGATGGTCCAGAATCGCCGGGAGCCGGTGGGATCGATCAGGAACCGCTCGGAATTACAAGTTCCAACAAGGCTTGTCCGCCGGGCAGTTTTGTTGTCGGCCCGGGCGTACGGCAGCCTGTATTCGTCCGATTCCGCCGTGATGAAAGCTTTCAACCTCTCCAGGTCTGAGCGCAGCGTGGTCTCGATTTCGCCAAGCTCCACGATCCAAGCGGACGTGCAGCGGCGTAGTGTGTCCTTGTCTCGCGGGTCCAGCCACTGGCCCAACTTCACGAAATCGGGACGGATTCCGATTTGTCGGACAAAACTGGTTTTCCCACAGCCCTGCGGGCCCTGGAGGACCAGCATACCGTCGGCGCTGATATTCAGCCCAATTTCGTTGTGTAACAGCTGATAGCACTGGGCGGCCCATTTATAAAGCAGGGTCTTTGAGAGCTCGTCATCTTCACGAATTCCAAGGATGTCAATCAGCTGCCCAAGATAGTCCACGCCGTCCCACTCGTTACAGTCGATTAGCTCTAGGACAGGATTGTAACGGTTCTTGCCGGCAATCAAGTTCAGGAGATCACCAACAGTCTGCCGGTCACAGCGGTACAGCTGCTTCAACTCATCGAAAAGGATCACCAGCAAATCGTTTCTGCGGCTCTCCGGGTTGTACTCGGTAGGGATTCCGGTGATCTCCAACTCGTGCGTGATGACGTTGAGGTGGACCATGATGCCTTTGGCGGCTAGGTACTCTTCCAAAGTGGCCTCGGTTAGATAGGGTTTTTCCCTTGTTTGTGGAGTGTTGTCCTGCGCAGGAGCAATCTCATTTGCCAGCCTCCAATGCGCTGGATCATAGCACCCGGCGGGCAAGTCATTGGTTTCAAAACTTTTTTCGCTCAATGATATGCCTCACTTCCCCCGAAAACAGCATCCGCCCCGCATCGGTCCACCAAGAATTTGGCAACGACATTAGCGGGAATGTTCGCCCAGGTGCTTGCAGCCTTGTCTAGGTGATATTTTCCGTCCAGTCCCTTAACCATGTGACCCACAACAGGAATCTCACAAAAATCTCTGGTCAAATCAGGTCCCCTCCAAAAGTTCCGCCGGTTCCACGTTCAGTGCTGCCGCCACGCCAGTCCTTTCACCTGCTGCCAGAGTTCCGGCCACCGTTCCCGCTGTCCGGATTGGATCGTCGCCACCAGTGCCTCGTTGGTCATTGA
>CATJCP010000071.1 GCA_949737515.1 uncultured Oscillospiraceae bacterium
GCCGTTTTCAAATTCCCGCCCAAGCATGGTATCCGCCCCATTGGGCAGGGCTTCCACCACCTCGGTTAGTCCCGCCTTTTTGACAGCATCCTGGAAGGCTTCCTCTGAATTGCTGGCAATGTCCCCGGTTTGGATATTTTCCCGAAAAGATATGTCATACTTTGCAAAGTCCTGGAACACTGCCCCAAACATACGGCTGCGGGCTTCAGAGGAATAAGAAAGAAGCGGCCTGCCATTGATTAAGATTTCGCCCCTGTCAGGGACAAACAGCCCCAGCAGCAGCTTTGTCATGGTGGATTTGCCCTCGCCGTTCTCACCTACCAAGGAAATCCGCTCCCCCGGCTCAATGCGGAAAGACAGCCCTTTTAAAATATCCCGCTCTGTGTTGGGGTACCGGAACCAAACATCTTTAAATTCAATGGAAATGTTTTCGGGAACCTCGTCTGTACATTCACCTGTGTCATCCTCAGAGAGATTCAGGTATTTGTCGTAGTATTCAAAAAAGTTAATGTGCATCCCGCTGGCGGCAAAAAATATGATACATCCTGTGAGAGTTTCGTATACGCTCTGATAAATATACAGCGTCATGGCAATAAACATTCCCACGTCCAGCTGCCCATGCAAAAATAGGTAGAGTAAAAGAAAAATATTCAGCAGCACACTTATTTTTGTAATGTTCCGTTTGAGAATGACTTCTCTCAAATGCTTAAAGAAAAAGCCTTCATACTGTTTGTTGCGGGCGTTCAGGCGTTTTCTATAAGTCCCAGTCAGATAATTAGATAAGCCAAACACCTTATTGTCCTTTAAATACTCCCGCCGCCTTAAAAAATTTGCCAATGTCCCATAGGAGTGCTCCTGCTTCCAATATAATTCCAGTTCGTCATAGATATTATAATTGTCCTTGGCCCTTTGTATTGTTTCCAGGGCCCAGGGAAATACGACAGTCAGCACAAGCCACCAGCGGACACGCGCCAGATAAATGATAACGCCCGCTGCGCCTATCATTGATGATAAAGTCCATGTCACATACATAGGGAACATATGCCGGGCGGAGGTTTCCGAACGGTTATAGGCTTTTTCTATAATTTCAACAGACCTTTCATCCTCAAAATGTGCATACTTCATTTTCTTGATTTTTTGGAGCATTTTCCCCCGGAAATCCGAGCGCAGGATCAGGAGTGATCTTTTCTCCACATATCCAAAAATAAAATACGGTCAATCAGTATAGGAAAAAGGGAAACAGCCGCAAACAGTACCAGAACAGGTACATACTGCTGAAAGCTCATTTCTCCCTGGGCCACCAGCAGGCCGTCATTAAAAATATGGCTGTTGACATACAAGGTCAGCGGGGTTTGGATAAGCCCCAGCACAATAGCCGCCACAAAGGTCATAATGACCATGACAGGCGCCCTTTGATACAGAATCCCCAACAGATTCCCATAAGCGGAAAACAGGCGTTTCAGTTTTTGTTTCATTTATACAGCCTCCAAACCGCGCTTTAGTTGTTAGCAGTTAAAAGCATCCTTTCCCCCAGGGAAAGCATATGGAATTTTCTTCCTGGGTAATAAGCCTGCATATACTCCGCAAAGTGGAGCGGGTTTTCCCCGTTTCCAAAAACCATGTCATAATGGCAAGGAACCACCAAATCAGCGTTGATATCAGCGGACAGATCGGCGGCTTCCCGGCTGTTCATATTGCCGATAACACCCCGGCGGCGACGTTTGTAATCCGCGCCGTTAATGGGAAGCAGCGCGGCAGTAAAGCCCTTTTCCCGCTGGAGCCTTTCGGTCAGCTCCGGGGTGACGACCGTATCCCCTGCGTGGAAAATCTTCATGCCGTCAGAAGTTTGGAAGATATAGGAAAGGGATTTCTGGTCTCCCTTTTCATCTGTTTCATATTCTTCATGGGCAGCAGGAATGGGGGTGCAGGCGCATCCGTCCGGCAGGCCAATGGTCTGTTCCGCACGGGCAGCGATGATCTGCCCTTCCGGTATGCCGATAGACAGGGCTTTCCCCACAGAGGGCGCAGGGACAACGATTTTCAGCCTCGGCTGAGCCTTTGCCATAGGCGCAACTGTCCCAGGTTGGAGATGATCTAAATGGTCATGGCTGCAAAAGACATAGGAAACGCCGGTCTGGGAGGCTTCCTCCGGGGAAAAGGGCGCGGGATAATAGCGGCGGGTTGTACCGTCCTTACTCTGAAGGTCTGCAAAAACGGGATCAAAGAAAACTAAAAGCTCCTTAGATTTTAACGCAAACCCTGACTGTCCCAAATACCACAGTGCTGCAACACCCTTTGGAAAGAAGGTTCTGGAAAGTTCCTCTAAAAGCCCGCTGCCCTGTTTGTACCAGCTTCTTTGCTGCTCCATCATAACGCATATCCTCCTGTCATGTGGGGAAACCTCCCCTTTTATATCATAAAGACGCAGAAAAACCCTTTACCGTTGAACATGGGCAATCAATTCAAATTTTTTTAACAATTCTCTGATATTATATCATAATCTGTCCGAAATAGCAATTTATGAGAAAAATAAATTCTATGCCATAAATTTGTTATTTAAAATCAACCATGATTATTTGCATATATTGGAGAAGGGCGAATATATGCAAATAATCAAAAAACTCTTGCATTCCAGGAACAAAGTTTGTATAATTGCTGTAGAAAAAGCTCTTAATAAGAGTTAATTTGATGAGCGTAAAA
Source organism: uncultured Oscillospiraceae bacterium (assembly GCA_949737515.1). Taxonomy (GTDB): domain Bacteria; phylum Bacillota; class Clostridia; order Oscillospirales; family Ruminococcaceae; genus UBA1405. The sequence continues at coordinate 2,701 of CATJCP010000071.1, forward strand.
GAGGGAAACACGATGTATACAAGCAGACAGGCGTTTGAAATGGTCCATCATTTATTGCAGAAATATTATGAAGCGGAACCGAGCAGAAGTCTGGCATTCCTGGTCAATGGGACAGACCCATCGTTATTCCGCAATGGCCGGCACACCTCCCCTGCAATTTTTCAGGAGTGGGAAACCCTCACTTTTGAAATGCTGGGGAGCGAAGAATTCAGCCTGGATGATGTGCTGGATTCAGCAATCGCATTTATAGAGCATGAAATCCACACCTTTGGATACTGCCAGAACGGGACAGTAAATGAAGCCGGGAAAGCTTTTGCACAAATTGCCCTCGAAATAGCTGGGCACCGTCAGGATAGCCTTGACTGTCTGTTGGAAGCAGAAGGAATTCCGGCATTTTCCGCAATTTAACTTAGAGGAGAAAAACATATGGAAATCAGGCCTATTCCCTGGGATTTAACAGTATGCAAGCTGTCAGACCCCAGTCAGCTCGGTCTACACAAAGAGCTATACTTTATCGGCAGAACCGACGAAGAAATCTCCTTGGTCTGCCCTACAGAGGACACGCCGTTGAAAACCCTTGCCCGCGAGGACGGCTGGAAAGGCTTTCGGATAGAGGGGGTTTTGGATTTTTCATTGGTGGGTATTCTATCCCAAGTGTCCGCCCTTCTGGCGGAAAACCATATCAGCATCTTTGCAGTATCTACTTACAATACCGACTACATTCTGGTGAAAAAGGAAAACTTTGAAAGAGCGTTGGAGGTTCTAAGCAGCCAAGGATACAACATTGTATAAGGGATGATTGAAATGCTTTTTAAAGGAACAAAAGAAATAAAGGGATGGACGGCTGTCGAATATTCCGCCACATGGCGGTATGGTTATGACTTCATGCTGGATGCGGCTCAGGTAGTAATTGATACTGATTTCCAGGACAAACTCCAGAGGGTAGCTGTATCGAATATCGTAGGGGGCGAGGACAGGGAAATGCTCAGTAAAGCAGCCTCTCATAAAAATGTCCTGCGGGACTGCCCGGACATTCGGGAAGAAAACGGTACATTGACCATATCCGGCATGAGCAGGTTAATGGAATGTCCCATACAGCTTATATTTTTCAACCAGACCAACGTTGTGCGCCTGCTCTGTCCTTTCAAAAAATATTTGGAAGAACACGGCGAACACGTATTTGACAACTACATGAACAGCATTGAAATTATGGCATACTGCCGGGATACCGAGCGCAGGACAAAAGAATCCCAGCTGAAAAATGAATAAAAACAAGTTATGCTGGAAAATATCTCTATTTTCCAGCATAACAATTCATATTAGTGAGGCTCATGTCCCCAATAATCATAACCCACAACAACATACCCGTTATAATACTCAAATGTAAGGGGTTCAATATGTTCCTCATATTCAGCGCCATATGCCGTAGGCATGGAAACGGTAATCTTTTCCGGCGTAACTTCTAAAACCTCCATCCGTTCCGCATCCCATCTTCCTCTCTTATTAAGCCCGCTTGTTCCAGGGTACACATAAATCCTGTCATTATAATCTACGAGGTTATCGAAAATACAGGATAATTCCCTTTCTGGAATACCCATGGACGGTTTAAATACTGTATACATATCCAGTTTCATTTCATTGATACAGCTATACGGATAATAGGACGGATAATACTCGCAATCCTTCCATGTATGAAATGGCCGTTTAATGATTTCCGAAGGGCTGGGAAAATAATCCGTATAGTCATCTGTTTCTCCGTACCCGCAGAACATAGCGGCCCTTTCAAGGACTGACTTTATGACAGCCTTCTGTTCTTCAAAGGTCATTTTAGTAAAGTCAAGGCTTTCAATCTTGTCAATCGAGGGAACTTTTGGATGGATTGTTTCCTTTGCAAAGTAGTCCTCCCCTACCCGGACATTTCCATCAGAATACTCCAATGTAACAGAGGCAAGCCGTTCATCTCCCCACTGCCCTTTAACGGGCATAGAAACTGTAATGCTTTCCGGGGCTGTTTCTTTAATTTCCATTTTCTCACAATTCCATGTTCTTGCTTGGGAAGAAGCGTACCCAGTTGCATAAATCTGATCATTATAATCAACCGCACCCTCAAACAGATAGGAAAACCTGTCGTCCAGTACCTCCGGGGAGCTGAATACCGTCAGCATATCTTGGCGCATTTCCTCAATGGAATGGTAAGGGTAATCCGTCGGATAGTATTCTTCCCTTCCTTCGCTGTTTGTACGTGCGATCATTTCCGATGCATTTTCAATCATATGTTTTCTCACATCCCTGTAATCGCAGAACGCCGTCGCCTTGTCAAGCGTTTCCTTCACAATCGTTTTTTGTTCCTCAAAGCTCATCGCAGTAAAATCAAAGGATATCTCCCCCTGTTCGGGTTGAATGGCAGACGGTTTGTCCAATTCCCCCGGCGGCAGGCTGCGGGAACACCCGGACAGCATAACCATTCCAGCCGTCAATATTGCTGGAACGCTGTATTTTAAGTCCATTGAAAAAAACACCTCGGATGATTTTGATATGTATAATCTTTCAATGAAAAGCGGAGAGCCTGAGACAGCTTCTCCGCTTTTCTATTGACGCTATTTTTTTCCCTTCAATCCCTGCAAAACAATTTTGCCAGCCTTACCTTGGGGGCCATATAGGCAGCGCACCGGATATGTGGAGGCAGCTTGTGCCAATCTGCATCGGGGTCATTGACCAATCCAAACCGGACATGACCCTCCCAAACTCCGTTGATCTCCATAAACCTGGGGGAATATCCTTCCCTGACAAAACCCAGCTTTTCCATTACCCGCAGAGACGGCGTATTCCTGGGCAGCACAGCTACTTCAATCCGGTTGAGCTTAACCTCCTCAAAGATAATCCGTATCCCCCTGGCAATGGCCTCTGTGATATATCCTTTGTTCAGGCTTGCGCCGTCCAGCTTGTAGGCCAGAAAAGTAGAGGAAACATTCCCATGCTTAATATTGGCAAAGGAGATCATCCCAATGATGCGGTTGGGGTTCTCCTTTGTAAAGATCCAGAACCGCAGCCCGCACCCTGATTGTCTTTCGGCTTCGTCTTGCTGGAGCAGCAGGAATTGGTAGCCGATGTTGTAAAACGCCGGAACACGCTTAGGGTCCAGAGGGGTGAATAGATTGTGATTTCTCCTGTAATAATCCAGCGTCTGTTGGGCCGTCACCAGCTTGGATGCTTTCAGAATAAGCCGCTCAGTGCGGTATTCCTTTTTCGGCATAAAGAATTGACCTCCATTTTCACATAGGAATATGAGAAGGAAAAGGGATCATTCCATATGTGCGGCCAGTTCAAGAACCTTGACACTGCGCCTCATAAAATCCGCCATCTCATTGGCAGAGAGCGAGCGGTGGCTCAGTGTTGCCAGGTCATAGACATATTGGCAGACAAGTTTCCGGTTCTCCTCTTCCAGCTTCGGTATTTCCTGCACAATCCTGCACCGGGAATTGAGGACAACGGAAACCTTGGGTTTCTCTCCGTATCCAAAGTCCATACCATACATGGCGCTCATATCCTGCAGTCTGCGGGCCTCTTCACTCAAAAGGATTACAGCAGGGGTATCCTCGTCCTTGAGGGATTCGGTTTTTACTTCCAGGTTTTTGTCATCCAGGACCTTGGTAAACGCTTCCGTAATGGCCTTCTGGAGCTCAGCATCGCCCTCCCCCTCTTTCATGGCAGAGCCGATATCCGAGTCAATGCGGGCAAACTTAACTTCCTGGTTTTTGTACTCCAAAAAACTGATAAAGTGGGGATCAATGGCATGGGTCAGCACAGCGGCAGACATCCCCTGGTCCTTAAACATCCGGATGTATTGGGATTGCTGGTTCTCGTCGGTGACATAAAAGATCTTCTTATCCTCGCCCTTGGGGTATTCCTCCAGGGTTTTGTACTCCCCGCCGATGGTCTTCAGCAACAGGATATCTTTGGCCCGGTCATAGAACTTTTCATCCTTGATACAGCCAAACTTAATAAAGGGAGAGATATCGTCCCAGTAGTTTTCATACTGTTCCCTATCCCCGCTAAATATCTCATGGAGTTTATCCGAAACTTTTTTGGTGATGTGCCGGGAAATCTTAGCCACGTCCCCGTCATTTTGGAGAAAGCTGCGGGAGACATTCAGAGGCAGGTCGGGACAATCAATCATACCCTTGAGCAGCAGCAGAAACTCCGGAATAATCTCTTCAATATTGTCCGCCACATACACTTGGTTGCAGTACAGCTTAACCTCCCCGGGCATGACCTCCACCTTGTTCTGCTGTCTCGGAAAATACAGGATCCCCTTCAGATTAAATGGGTAGTCCACATTCAGATGAATCCAGAACAGCGGCTCGTTAAAATCCATAAATACCTTGGAATAGAAGGACTTGTACTCCTCGTCGGTGCAGTCCTTGGGGGCCTTCAGCCACAGGGGATGGGTGTCGTTGACTGGATAATCCTTTTCAGGGATCTTTTTCTCCTCCCCCTCCTTGGCCTCCTCTGTCTCCTCCTGGACAGGTTCATCCAGATGTTTGGGGTTCAGGTATATCTCATAGGCCATAAACTGGCAATATTTGTGGAGGATTTCCCGGATACGCCCTTCTTCCAGGAATTCCTCCTCACCCTCGGCAATGTGGAGGGTAACGGTGGAACCAACGGTATCCCGGCTTCCGTCGCTGATCTCATAGTTGGCAGTGCCATCGGAAAACCAGTGTACAGGCGCGGCTCCCTCCTGATAGGAGAGGGTGTCGATCTCTACCTGCGCACCCACCATAAAGGCCGAATAAAAGCCCAAACCAAAGTGGCCGATGATCCCCGCGTCGCCTCCGTCACTCTTTTCTTTGTAGTGTTCCACAAACTCTTGGGCGCCGGAAAACGCCACCTGGGTGATATACTTTTCAACCTCTTCCTCTGTCATACCAATGCCGTTATCGCAGATGGATAGGGTCTTGGCCTCCTTATCCACTGAGACGACAATGCGCGGAGGCGTTTCGGAGGCAGGGGCCTCCCCGATTCCGCGCAGCTTCTCCAGCTTGCTGATGGCGTCGCAGCCGTTAGCAACCAGCTCCCGAAGGAAGATATCTTTATCGGAATACAGCCATTTTTTAATAATGGGGAACATATTCTCTGATTCTACCCGAATCTGTCCCTGACGTTTCATCTTTACATTCCTCCCGGTTCTGCATTTTGTCATGTATCTTTTTAGGACGAAAAGGCCTTGTATCCATTCATTTTGGATACAGAACCTTTTCAGTATATTATCCTACTCCTTCACAGGATATTTGTCAAGAACCACATGAAATTCAGATCATCCCTTATTCCAGCATCTTCAAAAATTCCGCCTCATCCAGAATCGTGATTCCTAAATCCTGGGCCTTTTTCAGCTTGCTCCCCGCTTCCTCCCCTGCCAGAACATAGCTGGTCTTTTTGGACACAGAACCGCTCACCTTTCCGCCCAAGGCCTCAATCTTTTCCTTTGCTTCGCTGCGGGAAAGGGTGGGAAGCGTGCCGGTCAGGACAAAGGTAAGCCCTGAAAGCTTATCCCCCACTGGCTTTAATGTGGAAACCATATTCAGCCCCAGCCCCCGCAGCCGTTCGATCAGACCCTTTATCTTTGGCAGGCTGAAAAACTGGACCACGTTTCGAGCCATGACCTCGCCGAACCCGTCGATGGCGTTGACCTGTTCAAAATCCGCGTTCATCAGCTGGTCTATGTCCTGGAATCTTTGGCAGAGAAGCTGGGAGGCCTTCTGCCCTACATTGCGGATGCCCAGGGCGAATACCAGCCGGGAAAGATCGTTTTGCTTTGATTTTTCCAGGGCAGCTAAAAGATTGGATGCGCTCTTCTCCCCCATTTTGTCCAGAGAGGCAATGGTTTCCGCCGACAGGGTGTATAAGTCAGCTGGGGAATGAACCGCTTCAATACCGACCAATGCGGTCAGAACCGCCGGACCCAGCCCGTCAATGTCCATGGCGTCCCGGGAGGCAAAGTGGATTAGGTTGCGCAGCAGCTGCGCAGGGCAGTCTACATTGGGGCACCGCAGGACAGCCTCCCCCTCGTCCCGGACAACGGCGCTGCCACAGGAGGGGCACACCAGCGGGATCTGGAATACCGCCTTGTCGGGATCATGGCTCACCGACGCGATGACCTCCGGGATGATCTCTCCGGCCTTCCGCACCAGAATTCTGTCCCCAAGGGCAATCTGCTTTTCATTGATAAAATCCTGATTATGGAGGACAGCGCGGCCCACAGTGGTTCCGGCCAGCTGGATGGGGTCAAAAACCGCGGTGGGGGTAAGGGCCCCTGTTCGCCCCACTTGAATCTCAATATCCCGCAGTATGGTTTCCTTCACCTCCGGGGGATATTTAAATGCCGCGGCCCACTTGGGGAACTTGGAGGTCGAA
>CATJCP010000072.1 GCA_949737515.1 uncultured Oscillospiraceae bacterium
AAACCGCGTGCCGAGGGTTCGAATCCTTCTGCCCCTGCCAAAAAAGCCAGGAATCATGCGGGTTCCGGGCTTTTTCTTTTTTCTGTCTATCAGCCAAAACCGCCTTGTCTATCATTTGTCTATCAGACGTGTTTCACTGCACGCGGTTTTTTAGCGCCCTTTCCATCGCATCAGCCATATTTTCTTTGGCTTTTTTATCGACATGGGCGTAAAAATCCAACGTGGTTGACGCACTGCCATGACCAAGCCATTGTTGCACTTCCACTATGGAGAACCCCATGTTGAGAAGGTTTGAGGCCGCACTATGTCTCAAATCATGCAAACGGATGTTTGGCAAGTCGCTCTCTGATATGACTTTGTGAAACGTCCTGGACAGGTAATTCGGAGATATGACAGTCCCGTCGTCAAAGGTGCAAACATAGTCGCTCTTGTTATAGCGGCTGCGCAGAGCAGCTTGGCGGCGTTTTTGTTTCTTGTGCTGGTCTTTCAGCATAAGGCGCGCGGAGTTGGTCATTGGCAACGTCCTATAACTGCTATGTGTCTTGGGCGTATCCGTGTAGTTGCCGCCTACCCCTTGCTGCAAGGTTTCGGCAATGGTGATAGAGCCGGTCTCGAAGTCTATATTCTCCCACTTCAGGCCAAGCACCTCACTTCTTCGAAAGCCATAGATTGCACATAGATTGACCGGCAGTTCTACAGGGCTGTCAATAAACAATGCCAGCAACTCGTCAAGCTCGCTTGGATTAAGGAAACTTCCCACGTACCGCTCGGCTCTCGGAGTCTTTGCGGCAGAGGCCGGGTTAAAGTTGATAAGCCCTCTCCGTACAGCGTCCGTAAGAGACTTGGAAATCAACTGATGCATATGCTTGATGGTCGCAGCCGATAAAGGCTTGTTCGTACGCATATTGCTGCCTTCTGTTTGCAAGTGGCGGTAGAAGTCCTCCAAGTGCATGGGCCTCAGGTCTTGCAGCATGATGCGGTGCCGCTGGAAATATGGAATGATATGATTCGCCACGTTAAGCTGGTACATACGGTAGGTGTTTGGTTTGATATCGGCATTCGCTGTCTCGATCCACTGCTCAAGGTACTCGTCAAACGTCTGCGCGCAGTAAGGCATCTCCTTGCTCTCCCATTCCTCAATCAAATCCTTCAGGATTCGCTCGGCGTTACGCTTATTACCTCGGAGAGGGAGATCGGTAGGAACCCACTTCTGCTTGCGGTTGCCCATTTCGTCGTAAAGGTTCAGTACGGCATAATATTTGCCGCGTTTGGCTGTTACAAAACCGGTGATAGCCATTACATTATACTCCTTTCCAGGCTGTCAGCGGCTTCATCCGATGGGAACATTATAACACGCCTCAGCTCAGAATGCAAACCGCGTACCAAAAAGTCTATTACACTGGATTTGGGAATTATGTAGCGCTTGCCGACCTTGATAGATTGTATAGAGCCGCTTTTAATAAGACTATAGGCAGTGTTGCGGCCTATACGGAGCATGGACTGTAATTCTGTGATGGACACAACGTCTGGATAATCAGAGAACATGGTAATCCCTCTTTCTTATTTTTGATTGACTTTCTCTGACCAATAGGCTATAATATATTTTAGAAAGCGTATATGTCTCCTGCTATGGCGTGAATGGGAGCCACGTTAGGAGGATTATTCTACGCTTTATCAAGGGAAAGGAAGGAGGTGATTACGATGGCAAGATTGTCAAACAAAGAAATTTGGGACATGTCTCTTAATGAAGCCGCCGCATATACGGATGCCCATCCGGCAGAGGCTTGGCGTTTTGCAAAAGCTCAAGGCAGATCCGCTCTTGAGCAAAGCAAAAAGGCGGCTAAAAATGGTTTCAAAAACAAAAACTTTATTTGCTTCCCCCGAAACGTGTAAAGTTTTTGATTGATACCGCCACATTGCTTTCTTCATGGGTTGGGTGAAGAAACGATCATAAGCGTAATGAAACAGTTCTTTGATGCTCCCCCATGGAATTGTTTATTACACAACGTTAAAGAGTTGTCTTTGCTTCCGGACAACTCTTTTTCCTTTCCCTCGATAAAGCGTAGAACGCAAAAAAACCGGCTGCCATTTTGACAACCGGGATCTGTCCACTTTTCTATTTCTTTTTTTGTCTCAAAATTTCTCGCGTCTCATTTCCAGAGCAGATTGGAACTTCCCTAGCAGGTTTATATTGTTGAGCCATTACCCTCGACCACCCTCGAAAAACTCTTCTTTCCATTGATGGAACTACCTTTTTAGGAACCTTTTTTGCCAGAATCTTCATAAAAATATCCCCTTTTTGAATAGTTCGGGAACAGAATCTGAAAGCATCTGCGAAAACACAGTTATTTCTTCGCGGAGCGGAGTCAATACCTCATTGGAGATGTGAATCGGCGTCTTGCCATCTAACGCAACAATGGCTATAACATCATTTCCTCCAGAAAAGACCGGACAGCATATCGACCATGCCAAATCAGTTGTGCGTGAAATCTGTGTTTCATTCAACCCATAATTTGTAGAATTAGTTTGTTTAAGGTTGTCGTCGTATATTATAGACTGCTTATTATAGCATTTCCCAACCAATCCTTCAACGTTGGGATACACCTCAAACGTCAAATTCCTTGTTGTCCCTTCGTTTGCAATCGTATCATAATTCTTTATTACAAACTCTCGTTTCATATTATGAAATAACTGAATACTTGTGAGTTTATATAGCAATGGATGTTTGGGGACAAAAATTCGTATGTCACAATTCGCAAAGCCTTCTGAAACTTTTTCGCTTAATGAACTTTCGAGTATCCGCTTATTCATTCGGATAAGCGAACTTCGTTGTTTCAATGAATTGTCAAGTTTCCACTGTCGATAGATAAGCCGCGCTGTACTTAAAACCGCTGTGAGAACAATTCCAATCCATAAACAGCAATCTTGAATATATGCTATATTAACTCCTTGCCCTAGATATCCCGCTTGCTGTAGGCTATCAAAAAAGATAGTCGAACTGGCAAGATATGAAAGAAATGCAGGTATCGAAGTAAGAATAATATCAAGAATAATCCTAATCGCTTTCTTCATCCTAATCTTTTCCACCGCCTTTACTTATACTATAACATACTCACAATGGAAAAGCAAGAATTATGTCGATTTTTATGTAAGATTTCAGGGCTTCGCAGAACACAAAAAAGATAGTCCCGGCCATCGCGTAGACAGCCGGGATTCTCATTTTGATTTACTCAGCATCCACAACCTCGGTACTCGTACCGGAGGAAGTGACTGTGATCTTGCGAACCGTCACATTGTCGTGGCGGTCAACAACTGTGACCTCTGAGAAGTCCTCGTTGTAAGCCTTGGTCATAACGCCAAGACAGTAACCGTTCTCATCAGAAAGATCCGACGTACACACCCGGCCATCCTCAGAGAACACACGAATCAGTGTCCGGCCCTGCGAATCCTTTTCGGTGATGGTGCCGTTATCCGCAAAAGCCCTCGTCCCCTCAGAGAACCCATGGGTCAGCACAATGTCGATATCGTCAACCTCTGCCCCTTGGTCAAGCGTGCCGACAATCTTCTCGCCGGACTTGTCATGGGCGACTGTACCCTTTTTCAATGTACTAGGTGTGACGGTATCTTCGGTAAGGTCAATGAGGATTTCCCCATTGGCTATGACTTTATTTACTGCCATCTGGCATCACTCCTTTAGCCGATGGTGACGGTAGTGCCTCCTGCGGCGTTCTCGGTCTCCACATACGGAATGGCGGCCACCGTTACCTGGGAAAGGTAATTGTACCCCTCATCCGGGAGGATTACCTGCTCGTCAGCAGAGGGAGTGGCGCTCTTTGCCTGGGGCTTGGCGTCCTCGGTGCCGGACATGGAACCCTCGACACCCAGAATCGTAACACCCTCACGAATGTTGGCTGCTACAAGCTTGGCTTGCTCTGTGGCATCAATGTAGACCTTGCCGGAGCCGTCGTGATAGCCCTGGGGCACGGTATACTCCTGGTCTTTTGCAGAGATAACGCCCGCAACTGCCGCGTTATCTTTCATAGTGCCGGTAATCTTTGCGCCACGGGCGTAGGCCGTCTTGCCCTCCAATAGTTCGCCAACAGCAGCGGTGGCATCTGTAGAATCCACATCGTAGGGGCAGGTGCCCGTGATGACAGCACCACTCTTATCGTGGGCGGTCGCGCCGGCAAGCAGCCGTTCCTCGGTGACGGTATCGGCGGTCAGGTCGACCAGGACTTCACCGTTGTAGATGACCTTATTGATGGTTTTAGTAATAGCTTCAGGCATGTTTTGGCCCTCCTTTTAAGTCATAAGTTGTTTTTAATCTTCCCAAGGCGTTTCATAGTGCCTGGCCCGGCGGCTGTCGCTGTATCCGGCAGTGGTGGGGTCGTTCACAATCCCCAGCAATACGAGGACAACAAAAATGGCGTCTATGAACGCCAGAAGTTTATTACCCAGATCACCGAAATCCAGGGTATAGCCGAAGATCGCTGCACCGGCCTGGATGACCAGCAAAAGCGCCGGCACCAGAGCGAACCAGAACTGCTTGTTTACAATACGTACTTTCCAGTTGATATTCATTTTGATTTTCCTCTTTTCTTAAAAGATTCCAGCCTGCTTGAGCAGGAAGCCAGCAACTATACCGACAACCGCACAAATGACGTAGCCTACGAAGTTACGCCACTTATTGCCATCCTGGCCTTCCAACACGGTTAAACGCTTGCCCTGGGAAATCTGCTCTTTCAGCATGTTCTCCATGTTCAGAGCCAGTTTCTCCACCGACGTAGTGATTGCAGAAATCTGCCTCGTTGTAGACTCCAGGATATCAAGACGGCGGTTCTGCCGGACATTTTCGTCTTCCAGGCGCTGATGCTCGGCTTCCATACTACGACGGAATTCCTCATGTTCCGCACGCGTTATGTAATCGTTGTTCTCCATATCAATCACCTCCGTCAACTTGCCGCAATGCTCACCGTGGTGCCGTCAGAGGCATTGTCAGTTTCGGAGTAGGGGATTTTGGCCACGGTTACATTGTTCTTCAAATATTTGTTGGAGGTTGGAAGAATTTGCGTCATGGACGCCTTCGGAGTCACATTATATGATCCCGTATAAGAGCCAACCCCCTCTGGCACCGACCCGCCGCCACCTCCTGAGGACGCCATAGGATACCATGTATCCGTAGTTTCCTCAAACATATAACGGTCGCCAGTGTCGACGCAGTAGGCAGTACTGCCTGTGCATCCCGTTTTGGGCAGCATATCAAGGTCGGCAGACAATCCGCACCAGGACTCGATTGCCCTGGAATCCGGCTTGGGATAAGGCGGCAGCCGTCTGCTGACCAGTACCCAGCTTCCAGTGTCCGTCATAGGCGGTCACCTTAGACGGACTCGGCAGGGTCGCCGTTCTCGGTCAGGCCCAGGGCCTCCAGGTCTGCTTTGACAGCCTCCTTGAACTTTGCAGGAACCTGGTTAAAAGTTCTCCTTCCGTTAATGATGAGCGCTACATACAGTGCTACCATGTCACTACCTCCTAATAAAAGATTGATTAAAAATATAAACACGGTTACGCCTCCAGCTTCTCGCCGTTCTGGTCGTAACCGAGTTCTCTCAGCCGAGCCTTTACCTGCTCCTTGAAAGCGTCAGGAACGTTCTCAAAGGTTCTCCGGTTGTTAATGATAAGCGTGCAGTAGATGTTGACCATAGTGAACCTCCATTTCTGTTAGAACTAAAAAGAGAGAGCCTGCGTTTTTACAGACCCTCTCTCGAACAGCTATTGTTGTAGCCGTTTTGTATCCTTTTGATAGTACAATTCCATGTACTCGACATCCCTTAAATTTAGGGCCAGGCGCGTTAAATACGGCCCTGTGGCAGGAGCAGAATCGCCGCTTGAGTAATCCCGCAAGATGATCCATGGGTCACCATTGGTTTCCTCGATAGTCTCAATTACACCTGTAAAACGATGGCCGGATTCCTTCATAGAAACCACAACAGTTGTTCCGATATCGAAATCTATCACGTCTTTCCAAATATTAGAATTCGGCGTTTTCCCAAGTAGCGATAAAATTTTCCTAAACCATAAAGCATCTGCAATAATTGCACATACGACTCCGCTCAACAGGCCCATAACAATCACAAGGAGTAGAAATGTCCATCCTCGTATTTTGAGCCCAGTAGTCTCTACTATAAACTGAAGCACCACTACGATAATAAAGCTGATGACAATGCTACAAACTGTCGTATGGTATTCTTTAACCTTCGTGCTTCTAATGAAGGCAAAGGTAACCAAAAATAGAAACCCCGGGGCAAAATACTGGAGAAATAAAGGGACGTTTTCGATTAGAGTAATAATGTATTCTATTTCTTATCGCCTCCCGCATTATTAGGTTTATGTACCGGACGCTCATTATGGCTTTGTTGCTGAACCTTGGTTGGGTTCGGTGGATTTTTTGCAGTTCCTGTTAGGCTATGTATCAAAAGCGACAAGTCCTTCTCTTTATTAGCCATGGTATTATACCTCCTAAATGGTATTTATAGGAAAAGTATATACCGTATCTGGTAGTATGTCAAGTGTTACACAGTCATAGAAACTGCTCCATAACTACATCAGCATCGCCAGCACATCATAGAGATCAGCGATGGCCTCCATAATGGCGAGACGGTCGCCGTCGCCATTCTTCTGCCCGGACATGAGCAGTGCGTTGGCATTTTGATTAAATTCCTCTTTGGATAAGGCTGCCTCCTGGTACGTCCAATAGCTCACCGTCCCGCCGTCCATATCCTCGCGCTTGGATTCCGTAATGTCCTTGCGGATGTACACGGTTTCACCAGCTACTTCGACCTGCTGCGGACGGATAGTGCTTTCGGAGCATCTGTATTCCGGTTCCATAGATATGCCTCCTTTATGTTTGATACAGCCTTGCCAGCCGATAGTAGACCTGTAGCGGGTTATGCCTGTCCGACTTGGATATACTCCGCTTCAGATTTTTGAAATTTACATAGGGCTTGATCCACTGTTTGTACATATTATATGTACAAGTGGCCTTTATCCAGCCTAGATAAGACAGCATTTGCCGCGCATCATACGCAGTCGGTTTCGTTTTTGATGCGAGTTTCTTTGCCTTCCTACTCGCTTTGAGCATGATACTCCTTCGCAAAACAGTACGGTTCCGATAGAACCTGAAACCCATAAAATCGAGGTCTCGGCCCATATCCTCTCCGTTCTTAATATAAGAAAACCGGAACACCTGCCAGTTCGGCTTTAACGTAAGGCCTAGCTCCTTCTCCAAATATGCAGAGATTTCCTGCCGGATTGTGTGAAGGACTTTCTTGTTGCTGCCGAAGACCACCATATCATCCATGTAGCGAACATAGTGGGCCGCGTGAAGCTGTTCCTTGATGTAGTGGTCAAGGCCTTGCAGGTACCAGTTTGCCAGCCATTGGGATGTGTGAAAGCCAAGAGGAATACCGGAATCCGTCGTATCGATGATTTTGTATAACAAATCCAGCATTTGCTCGTCATGGATATACTTTGCCAGTTTTGCCTTTAGAATATCGTGCGGAATACTGTCAAAGAAGTGCCGGATGTCCATCTTGAGGACATACTTGACATTCTTCGTATCCGTGCGAACCCACTTCTCTATGACCTTTTTAGCCTTGTGTGAGCCACGGCCTGGCAAGCTGGCATAGCTGTGCTCATACATGCCTTTGTAGAACATGGGTTTAAGGGCATTGACCACGCAATGCTGCACAACCAGTTCCTCAAGCGTTGGAACATAGATAATTCTTTGCTTACGACTGATGCCATCGAAAATATAAATGGGATCGTGCTTACTGGTCACGTAATTGACGATCCAGTCGCGGGCGCTCTCGGCTATTTCCGCATCCGGGAGGTGCCTGGCCTTGATAATCTTACGAATCCTCAGGCTTTTCTTGGCCGACTTTAAGGCAGATATTCTGTTTTGTTCGGAAATACATACTTCATACAAGTGGGTGTAAGACTTCATTTCTCTCTTATCCTCTCGCCCGTGTTCGTCCTTTTTCAGCTACTGGCAGGCGCTTGCATCGAGTTGATTTTCACCAAGGGGTGAGGAATATGCGCTGCATTAAAATTCGAGAAACACATTACCATGTATTGGATAAGATTGGGCCGCGCCAATGTTCGAGTTGGAGTTCGACGGCGCATTGTTCAGGTTCACGTAGAAGGGACCCGCTTGAAGGTCATTGTTCCAGTTGCCGCCGACAATCGCGCGCAGGCGCAGCGCATACCCCT
>CATJCP010000073.1 GCA_949737515.1 uncultured Oscillospiraceae bacterium
ATCGTTGACGCCCGGGCAGAGCACCAGCTGGACATTGATCCTGATTCCGCCCTTTGCCAGCATTTTCAGGTATTTCAGGCTTTCCGCCGCCCGGGGATTTGCCATCATCTTAACCCGCAGCTCCGGGTTGGTGGTGTGGACCGAAACGTTTATGGGGCTGATGTGCATTTTGATGATCCGCTCAATGTCACCATCCTCCAGGTTGGTCAGGGTGACATAATTCCCAAAGAGGAAGGACATGCGGGAATCGTCGTCCTTAAAATAAAGGGACGGGCGCATTCCCTTGGGCATCTGGTCGATAAAGCAGAAAATACACCGGTTTTTGCAGCTCTGCTGCCTGTCCATCAAATAGGTTTCAAAGAGCAGCCCCAGCTCTTCATACTCCCCCTTCTGGATACGGTATGTCTTCTCTTCCCCCTGTGGGGTCCGGGTCTCTATCAGCAGACGGGTATCGGTCATGTAAAACCGGTAGTCCAGTACATCCCTGATTGGATTGCCGTTGATGCGCAGCAGCGTATCGCCAGGGGAGATTCCCGCCCTTGCCGCCGGGGAGCCTTTTTCCAGCCCGTCAATGGTCACCGCCATTTTCACCCCTCCTTCCTGTTTTCCACCGGGTACCGTCGGGCACTTCTCCAAAATAAAAGGAGGGGGAAACCTTCTTCCTCCTCCTTTTGCAGACTGACGCGTCAGGATGCCGGGGGGCTTACGCCTCCACCTTGATGACCTCTACACCCTTATAATAACCGCAGTTCCCGCACACACGATGGGGAACCTTCCACTCCCCGCACTGGGGGCATCTGGAAAAATTGGGGGTCTGCAATTTCCACACGTTAGAGCGTCTCTTATCGCGACGCGCCTTGGACGTTTTTCTCTTTGGTACTGCCATGACGAGCACCTCCTGCCATATTGATCACTTTTTCGGTGTTTCTTCTTTCAGCAACTGCCTCAGCGCCGCAAAACGGGGATCCACATCCCCGGCGCTGCATCCGCAGTCTCCCTCGTTCCGGTTTTTGCCGCATTTGGGGCAGAGCCCCTTGCAGTCCTCGCGGCACAGCGCCTTGGTTGGTAGCTCAAGGCTGATGTCCTCGGCTGCAAGCCCGTCCATATCCAGAACCCCATCCTCCAGGATGATATAACCCTGTTCACCCTCTTGGTTGCTGAGCTCTTCCACTAGGATATGGGTGAAGCGGCAGTTCATTTGCCGGGTGATCTCCTCGCAGCATCGGGCACATTGGGAGCAAAACGTAAAGGACGCGGAATAGTCGAGGGTGACAATTCCCGCCCGGTTTGTTACTTTGCCCGATACCAGCACCGGCGATCCCACCGGATGGCCCGGCCACAGCTTTTCCTCGGTGTTGGGGATAATCCCGTCAATGGGCAGAGTTTTGCCCTCTTCCAGAAAAAGCTGTTTTAATTGAATTTGCATAGAGCGCCACCTTAAAAACAGCAGCGTTACGCTGCCAAATCATTGCGTCCCACAAGCGCCACAACGTCCCCGCCCACTCAGGGGGAAACCGCCTGGAGCGCAACATACCACGCCGTTTATTATAACCTTTTAAAACGGGGATTGTCAAGAGCAAAACCGGGATTTTTGAAAGAAAAAGGTTTGAAAGTCCAGAAAACTTTCCTAAAAAGTTTTTTGGTCGCGTCCGCAGACGCGAAACACCCCTACAAAACAAAAAGACAGATGAAACCTCCCCTAAAAAGAAAAAAGCCCATTCAAAAAGCCCGTCTGCATATGACCTGCGTTGGTGAAACAGCCTTATGCCTTATCAACTATCCAAGGGAAAACAAAGCGGGCTTTTTGACCCCGCAACCCAGCGAAACATCTACTGTTTCGCGGACCGTAACCGGGCGTTCGCACCAAAACCAAAGGAAGGTGTAAAACCACGCCCGCATTTTAGGCGCAAAACCCCCTTGACACAGTTAGTCTATTGTGATAGACTAACTTTGAACAAAAAACACAAGGAAGTGACTTTTATGCCCCAAGAACAGAAACTTTTTGACGCGGAATACCGGCTGATCTCCATTGTGTGGGAAAACGAGCCCATCCCCTCCGGGGAATTGTGCAGGCTCTGCCAGCAGCGTCTGGGATGGAAGCGGACCACCACCTACACCGTTTTAAAAAAGCTGTGCAACAAGGGATACCTGCAGAACGAATCCGCTGTTGTCACCTCTCTGGCCAAAAGGGAGGACATCCAGCGGCAGGAGGGCCAGACGGTGCTGGACAAAGCCTTTGGAGGCTCCCTGCCCCAGTTTATCGCCGCCTTTTTGGGGGAACAGGGCATTTCCGAGGCGGAAGCCCGGGAAATCAAGGAAATGATCGACGATTACCAGTCAAAGCATGGAAAAACAAATGTAAAATAAACCTCCGAAATAGGCTGGCAATCTGTATTCGGCAAAGGGGGAAACCAAAATGCTGTCGGAACTGTTTGTAACCATTGCCCAAATGACCCTGTTCGGCTCCCTGGCCCTGCTGGCGGTCAGCCTGCTGCTGCTGGTGCTGGATTGGCTGAAAGCGCCTAAATACCTTTCCTCCCTCATGTGCCTGGTGGTGGCAGTGCGCCTGCTCTGCCCTGTGGGGATCCCCCTTCCGGTGGGGTTCTTCCGCCTTTCCCCGGTGGAAAGCGCGGTGGATATGGTGCAGCGCACCCCTGACTCCCCGGTGGGAGATTACCAGGTCCATCTCCAGGGCAGCCCTGTCTTTGATCAGGCGGTGGAGGCGGGGATTGTTCCCCGGGAAGACAACATCATCAACACCCCGGTTGTGCTGACCAAGCCGGACAGCCTGGACCCAGCTGAAAGGGCTTCCGAAAAGCAGATCCCTATCCTTCTGTGGATCTGGCTGGCGGGATGCCTGGGCATGATGGGATACGGGGCCGTCACCTACTGGATGCTGAAGCGCAAAGTCGCCACTGCGGTTAAGTGCCCCCAGCTGGGGGAAAACGTCTACTGCTCCGACCAAATCCCCGGGCCCTTTGTCTGCGGGGTGATCCGCCCTAAAATCTACCTTCCCCTGGCCATACGGGAGGAGGAAACCGGCTATATCCTGCTCCACGAGCAGACCCATATCCGCCGCAGGGACCACCTTGTGAAGCTGCTCTATTACCTGGCCCTGTGCGTCCACTGGTTCAATCCCCTTGTGTGGAGCTTCCAAAAGATCGCCGCCGCCCAGATGGAGTTTGCCTGCGATGAGGCGGTATTAAAGAAAATGGGGACAAGGATCCGCGCCGATTACAGCCGCTCCATCCTGAACATGGCCGTGGGGAGAAAAATCACCGGCAGCCCTCTGGCATTTGGGGAAAATTCGCCTAGAGAAAGGATACAAAATGTTTTGAAATACAAGAAACCCGCCTTGGTTGTCATCGGAATCGCCGCCATCCTGTGCATCGCAGTGGCGGCAGTGTGTATGGCCTCTCCCCAGAGGACGGAGCCAACGGAGGAATCCGTGGTACACTCCTACCTTCAGGCAGAGGTTGACAAGGAAACCGATGGGATCGTCTCCGCACGCATCCTCACCGACTGCCCGGAGGGGGAAGCCGGGACACAGGTTTATATCCGCCTAAACGACGGGACTACCGGAGCCCAGCCGGAAAGCATCCAGCCAGGGGACTGGCTCAACGTGGGATATCAGGTAATTGAGCATGACCCGAAGGGCGGGCCGGAAACCTACGTTGCGCTGGACACCGTGACGATGAATGAATATCTCTCCTCCTTCACCCTGTATTCCCAGGCTGGGGAGGTGCTCAAACATAATGTCCTGTACAACTCCTGGGTCAGTATGCAGCTCCCAGGGCTGCTGCTCAACTCCTACGGCGAAGAAGAAAGTACCGCCCCTTACCCAGGCGCGGAGGAATTCCTGCGGGTGGAAATTGGTGAGGGAGGCCATCGGGCATACTTTATCTATGGGGAAGACGGGAAGTTTTATGTGGAGCACCCCATGGACTACCGTTCCCAGATATCCCAGGAGACATACGACGCCCTGATGGCATACCTGGACAAAAAGGAGCTGCCCAACAGGAGTGGGGAAACACCGCCGGGACCGGCGAAACTGGAATCCCGGATCACCCTCCAGGATACCAAAGCCCTGGTAGAGAAGGCCCGGGGAGGCGAACCTCTGGACTGGGCGGATTTTGAGAGCTATACCCGCGGCAGGGATGTGGGAAGCGGCCTGTATATTGTCCCCTATCCGGTGAAGGACAGTGCAAACCTGACAGTGCTGGTTGGGGCCATGTCCCCTGGCGGGCCGGTGGAATACGCCTATCTGATCAGCGCTTTTGGGGAGGAGGAGCACCGGGTTGATTTGACCAAATGCACCTATCAGGAATGGGAGGAGTTTGTGACAGCATATGGGGAGCCCCCGACCCCGGAGGAGGTCCCCGACCATGGGGAAACAATGGAACCGCCCTCATCAAGCCAAGCTGTGCAGCCGGCTCCCACGCCCTCCCAGACACCGGCCGCGCCTGCGGAACCCCTGACCTACCTGGGGGCGGAGGTATTGGAGGCGTACAGCTACAACCCTACTGGATACACCTACCATAAAATTGCCGGTCAGAAACAGCTGGAAACCGCGCTGAACCTGCTGGAATCCGGCAAGACGGCAGCCCCGAAGGGCAAAAGCGAGGGCGGGTTTCTGCTGGTTACTTCTACCGGCAGGGAGGAAATCTACATTGACAGCCAGGAAAAGGAGCTTCTCACCCTCTGCCGGAACAACAACGCCGCTCAGCCGGGGCTGGTGAAGTGGCTGGTGTTTATGAGTCCGGAGAAGATCACAGGCCTTGAATTTTATTCGGGAATGGGGCCGGATTCCTGGCAGTTCAAAACCGATGAACACTGGGCGCTGCAGGAAGCGTCCAGCCTGTTAAAGTCCCTGACCGTAAGCAGCCAAAATGTGAGGACAGCGGAAGTGAACTGGGGAAACCCAGATACAGGTGGCGGCACTCTTTTGTTTCTCCGGTTTAATACAGGAGTGTACTATAAACTGCAGATTTATGAAGAAGGCGTTAAAATTATTTCCAAGGACATGTCTTATTCTATTGACTACTCCTGGGCGGAAGAAAACTACAATCAGGTTGTCACAGGGATGAAGCGGATTTACGATCAGGATCCAACCGGTATTTTGGAACTGCCTGGGGAGCTCAAGCTGGAGGACATCGTCTCTGTTTACGCGTCGGGAAGTCTTGGGGACAGCAGTTTCCATATTGACACAAGCGACGGGAAAAAGATAAGCCGTCTGTGGGATATTCTCCACACCATGCGGGTCTACGGAACCGGGAAAACAGAAGACGCCGGCAGCATAGGCTTCAATACGCCAGCTGGCCGTAATTTCGACATCAGGATCACCAATCGGGACGGTTCCGAATATTTCTTTGCATATACCGACGGTCTTTTATATTTCGGAGACGACCGTTTTGTCACCTATGGCTTTAGGTTCACGGAGGAGGACTTCACAATCTTTTACAACACGTTGAGCGGTGCAGCTCAATAGAGAGGGGTACATTATATGAAACCGAAAATTCTCTCATGGATCGCAGCGGGAATGGCGGCAGCAGTTTTCAGCGCTTCCCCGGTACAGGCAAGCTCTGTCATCAGCGCTGTCCCCCAGGCAATACAGGCGGAAACCAATGCAGCAGCTAAGCCCTCTGCATCTTATTTCGGCTCGGAAGTCTTGGAGGCCTATACCTACAATCCCAAAAACATCACATACCACAGGATAACAGACCAAAAGCAGCTCGCCCTGCTCCTGAACCTGCTGGAAAACAATAAAACAGCCAAGCCAAAGGCCGCCAGCGAGGGCGGGTTTCTGCTGGTGACGGCAAATGGAAGGCACGAAATTTACATCGACAGCCAGGAAAAGGAGCTTCTCACCCTCTGCCGGAACAACAACGCCGCTCAGCCGGGGCTGGTAAAGTGGCTGGTGTTTATGGATACAAGTAAGATTACCCATGGGGAATTTACGGATGAAAACACGTCGGAGACTGAAAAAGGGCGCGGGTTCATAACAGACGAGGCCTGGGCGCTGACGGAGCTTTCCAATCTTCTAAAATCCATTCAGGTAAAAGGCGGGACCCGTTCCAGGGAAAACCCCAGAACAGGAGGACTGTTTCTCCCTGGGATCGACCTTGAATTTAACACAGATGTCTCCTACAGTATCGGATTATACGGAAACGAAATGGAAATGTGGTCCTCCGATATGGACTATCACATTGTGTACTCCCTGAAAGAGGAGGAGACAGAACGGATTTATAAAGCGTTGCGGGAGATCGGGAAAAAGAATCCAACCTATCTCCTGCCCATCCGCCAGCCGGAAAGCAAGGCCGCTTCCGTCCGCGTGTCGGGGAGCTGGGATGGAAGCTCCTTTTATATGGATACCAAGGACTCCGGCAGGATACAGAAAATCCTTCAGGCCATGGGGAATATGCGGGTGTATGGGGTTGGCTGCTTTACTGCTGCCGTCGAAAGAGGGGACGCATTCGGCAATTATAACGGGTTCAACATAACCGTCTCTTATCAGGACGGTTCGTCCCAGAGGTTCCAAGATATCAACGGCGAGCTTTGGGTTTATAGCTATGGGCCGGGGAAGTCTACTGATACGGCGGATTGGGCTATGTATGGGTATACGTTTGCCAAAGAGGATCACAAGGCGTTTTATGATGGCCTGAACCGGGCGGCCCGGTGAACGGAGCTTTTCTTTTCCTTTTTCTATCTTGTGGGTGAGGGCCGCGAAACAGTAGATGTTTCGCTGGGGATTCAAAAACCCGCCTTTTTCCCTTTCCAGCTTTTAGGACGCCCTGGCTTGTTCCGCCAACGGAGCAATGCCGGGGCGGGCTTTTTCCTGTTTAGATGTTCTTTTTTTGTGGAGGGGTGTTTCGCGCCTGCGGACGCGACCAGAAAACTTTTTAGGAAAGTTTTCCGGACTTTCAAACCTTTTTAATTTGTGCGATGTTTTTTCTAAATTCTTGCCTTTTCTGGTATGGAATGGTATAATGGATACCATCTTATGAAAAGGACGGGATATGCTAATGGAAAAGCCAACCTTTTATATCACCACTCCCATATATTACCCTTCGTCCAACCTCCACATCGGACACAGCTACTGCACCGTGGCGGCCGACGTTATGGCGCGGTACAAACGCCTGAGGGGATACGACGTGATGTTTCTGACCGGCACCGATGAACACGGCCAGAAAATAGAACAAAAGGCCAAGGAAGCCGGCGTTACCCCCAAGGAGTACGTCGACAAGGTGGTCGCAGGCATCAAAGACCTGTGGAAGCTGATGAACATCTCCGAACACCGCTTCATCCGCACCACCGACGATTATCACGAGGAATCCATCAAGAAAATCTTCAAAAAGCTCTACGACAAGGGCGAAATTTACAAGGGGACCTACAAGGGCAAATACTGCACCCCCTGTGAATCCTTCTGGACCGAGACCCAGCTGGTAGACGGCAAGTGCCCCGACTGCGGCAGGGAGGTCATCGACGCAGAGGAGGAGGCCTATTTCTTCCGGCTGTCCAAGTACGCCGACCGGCTGCTGAAGCTTTACGAGGAAAACCCCGGCTTTCTGGAGCCAAAGTCCCGGGTCAACGAGATGGTCAACAATTTCATCAAGCCCGGCCTGGAGGATCTCTGTGTTTCCCGCACCAGCTTTACCTGGGGCGTGCCTGTGGATTTTGACCCCAAGCATGTCGTTTACGTCTGGGTGGACGCTCTGAGCAACTATATCACCGCCCTGGGTTACGGGAACGACCGGTACCACGACTATGATAAATACTGGCCCGCAGACGTCCACTTTGTGGGCAAGGAGATCGTCCGGTTCCACTCCATCATCTGGCCCGCCATGCTGATGGCCCTGGACCTGCCCCTTCCCAAAAAGGTGTATGGCCATGGCTGGCTGAACTTTAATGGCGAGAAGATGAGCAAGAGCCGGGGCAATGTGGTGGATCCGGCTGTCCTCTGCGAGCGGTACAGCGTGGACGCTGTTCGGTACTTTCTTCTGCGGGAGTTCCCCTTTGGGACTGACGGAAACTTCACCAACGAGCTGCTGATCAGCCTGATCAACACCGACCTTGCCAACGACCTGGGCAACTTGGTTTCCCGCACTGTCACCATGGTTATGAAATACTTTGACGGCAAGCTCCCTGCCCAGCAGGACTCTGATCCTATGGACGATGAACTGATCGCCATGGTCAACGGCCTGAAAGATAAGGTGGAAGCCCAAATGGAGGCCTTCCAATTCCAAAACGCCATTGCCGAGACCATGAAGCTGGTTTCCCGCACCAACAAATATATTGACGAAACCGCCCCTTGGATCCTCTGCAAGGACGAGGCCAAAAAAGGGCGTCTGGCAGCGGTGCTTTATAACATGTTGGAGTCCCTGCGTGTTGCGTCCATTTTCCTGACCCCGGTAATGCCCGCTGCCTGCGAAGAGATCCAGCGGCAGATCGGCGCATCGCCCGAGCTCTGCACCTGGGAAAGTACCCAGTCCTTCGGGCAGCTGCCAAGGGATGTGCAGGTTTCTAGGGGGATGAACCTGTTCCCGAGGATCAACATGGAAAAAGAGCTGGCGGAGCTGGACAAGCTGATGAAGCCTGAAGCCCCTGCTCCCGTGAAGTCTGAACCCGCCCCAGGGGCAAAGGAGAAAAAGGAAGCCGCGGAAGGGGTTGCATCCATCATCTCCATTGACGATTTCGCCAAGGTCAATCTGCGGGTGGCGCAGGTTGTGGAATGCGAGCGGGTGGAGAAGTCCGATAAGCTGCTGAAAATCCAGCTGGACGACGGGACCGGCACCCCCAGGCAGGTGGTGTCGGGAATTGCGGCATGGTACCAGCCGGAGGAGCTGATCGGGAAGAAGATCATAGTGGTGGCAAACCTGAAGCCCGCCAAGCTGAGAGGGCAGCTTTCCCAGGGGATGCTGCTAGCCGCGGATGTAGGCGAAGGGGCCAGTGTCATCTTTGTAAGCAACGATATCCCCAACGGCTCCAAGGTCCGTTAAGCCCAATCGTAAAATACCCGACAGGCGTTATCTGAATCAAAAAGGACGTACCGCCCCTACCGGCACGTCCTTTTGTCATGGAGGAAAAAAGATGGAACATCAAAACATCTTCGACACCCACGCCCATTACGGCGACGCCCGCTTTGATCCTGACCGCGAGGAGCTGCTGGCGGCGCTCCCCCAAAGGGGCGTTTCCCTGGTCTTGGAGGCGGGATGCAATTTGGAAAACAGCCGTCAAAGCGCAGCTCTGGCCCGCAGGCACCCGTATATCTACTGTGCAGTGGGCGTCCACCCCCAGGACGCCGGAACGGTTTCCGGAGAGGACAGGTATCTGGACGAGCTTGCCCTTCTCGCCAAAGAGCAGAAAGTCAAGGCTATAGGGGAAATCGGCCTGGACTACCACTATCTGGACCACCCGAAGGAGGTGCAGAAGGCCCGGTTTGAGGAGCAACTGGCCCTTGCCCGGGACCTGGACCTCCCGGTTATCATCCACGACCGGGAAGCACACAGGGATTGCCTGGAGCTCATAGACAAATACCGCCCCAAGGGCGTCTTTCACTGTTTTTCCGGTTCCCGGGAAATGGCTGCGGAGCTGGTAAAAAGGGGGATGTACCTGGGGTTTACCGGCGTACTCACCTTTTCCAACGCCCGGCGGGCCCTGGAAGCAGTGGAGGCCATCCCACTGGACAGGCTTCTGCTGGAAACCGACTGTCCCTACATGGCCCCCGCCCCCTTCCGGGGCCAGCGGTGCGATTCCTCCATGATCCCCCGCCACGCCGGGGTAATGGCGCGGCTGAAAGGGGTATCCGTCCAGCAAATACTGGATATCACCAACGAAAACGGGCGGCGGGTGTTTGGCATCAAATGACAGGCGATGCCTGCAAAAATAAAGGAGAGAATCCCCAGCATGGCGGGGTTCTCTCCTTTTTGGCGTTTATTGGCAGACCTTACAGCAGCTCCTCCAGCTCTGCCAGCGTCTCCCGGAATATCTTAACCGTGTCCAGCACCGGCTGGGGCGACGCCATGTCCACTCCGGCAATGCGAAGCAGCTCGATGGGGTGGTCGCTTCCTCCCGTGGTCAGGAACTTTCTGTAATCTCTGACCCCTTCCTCCCCAAGGCGGAAAATCCTCTCCGCAATGCTCAGGGAAGCCGAAATCCCTGTGGCGTACTGGTATACGTAAAACGCCCGGTAAAAGTGAGGGATTCTCCCCCACTCATAGGAAAGGAACTCATCCACATCCAGGTCCTTCCCGTAGTACAGCTCATTCAAATCCCTATGCAGCCCGCAGAGTGTGTCCGGCAGCAGCGGCTCTCCCCGCTCCACCATCCGATGGGTTTGCATCTCAAAATCGGCGAACATGGTCTGGCGATAGAAGGTAGCCCGGATATCGTCCAGCTTTTTGCAGAGCAGCAGAGCCTTCTCATCGTCGGACTGGGAATGGCTGAACAAATACCGGGAGAGCAGCTCCTCGTTGAGGGTGGAAGCCACCTCCGCGCAGAAGATGCTGTAGTCCGCATAGATAAAGGGCTGGGTCTGGTTGCTGAAATAGGTGTGGAGAGAATGCCCCAGCTCATGGGCAAGGGTGAACACGCTGTCCAACGTCCCGTTGAAGTTCAGCAAAACATAGGGGTGGTGGGGCAGGTACGCCCCGGTGCTGTACGCGCCGGACTGCTTGTTGGGGGCCGGATAGACGTCAATCCAGCGGTTTTCCATGGCCTGCTTCAAAACGGCGGTGTAGTCCTCACCCAAAACCGCGGTCGCCTTCAGAACCAGGTCACAGGCCTCCTCATAGGTGTACTTTTTAGAGGCTTCCTTGACCAGAGGGACCATCATATCCGAGAAGCGGTATTTCTCCACCCCCAACACCCGCTTCCGCAGGGTGATGTACTGGTGAAGGGGACCGGTGTTCTCCCGAACAGTGGAAACTAGGTTGTCATAAACCTCCTCGGGGATGTGGTTGGCCTTCAGGGCCTGGCTGCGCGCGTTGGGATAGCGGTGGCTCTTTGCGTCAAAGACGTCGTACTTCACCGACCCATAGTAGGTGGAGGTGATGGTGTTGATGTGCTTTCCATACCCTCCTAAAAGGGCGTTATAAAACGCATTCCGGTATCCGGCGTCCGGGTTGGTCAAGGCGCGGCCATATTCCGCCTCGCTTACCTTCACCTTTTCCCCCTCCGGAGAAGTCAGCTCGGGGAATTCAATGTCATTTACCGCAAGATCATTAAATATTTTCTGGAAGGAGCCCCCCAGATCCCCCATCCGCACCATCAGGTTTTCCATCTCCGCAGAGAGGACGTGCTCCTTCTTCTCAAAGAAATCCCTGGCGAAAAGGTCATAGAGCTTTAATTCCGGCTTCTCCCGGCAGAACGCCAGAAACTCCTCCAGAGAATGCCCCATTAGCTCCGGGGCCATAAACGAGAGCTTTTCTCCGATCTGGGTGCCAGCGCTGGAGGCAGACTCAAATAGGGATTTGGCGGTACTGTCCGACATATCCTGGTCAAAGTTGGAGTGGGCGAACACAAATAGGGCGTAAAGGTTCTTCTGGATGGCCTCATACTGCTGGGCCGTCTCCCATAGGGCGGCGGCGTTTTCAGCCAGCTTCCCCTTCCGGGCGGCCAGCGCGTCCACCATGGCCATGGTTTCGGACAGGGTTGCTTTCCAATCCTCATCCGTTGCAAACATCTCCCGCAGGTTCCAGCGGGAGGAAACAGCTTCTGTTGACAATTTTTTTCGCTCCTTTCCGGCAATACAGATATCGTGCATCAGGTATTATAAAGGTATGATACTTATTTTAAAAGAAATCATCTGATTTTGCAAGTATACAGGTGGGTCTCCAGAAGGCTTTTTCTCTACACAAAACCCCTCCGTCAGACATATATTGTAGTAAAGGAGGTCGTTTTATGCCTGCGAAACCCGTATTTACCGTAATAGGCGGCGATAAACGCCTATATTATCTGGCCCAGGAGCTTCTGCATACAAACCCGGTTATCTGCTGCGGCACGGCGGAGACGCCTGACGGAGCGGTGTGCGCCGGCCGTCTCCCGGACGCCGCCCTGGGCGGGGATATTCTGGTTTTCCCCATGCCCTTTTCCCCAGATGGGGAAAACATACCTGCCTCCTCCCCCATTACCGTTGAGGAGGCTATTCGGGCCGTACTGCCCAAGCACCGCCATGTATTTGGCGGGAGGCTCCCTGAGGAGCTCAAGGCCCGCTGCCGGGAGTTAAACGTCCCCTTTTCCGACTGGATGGAGATGGAGACCGTCTCTCTGCCCAACGCCATTTTAACAGCAGAGGGAACGGTTCTGGAGGCCCTCCGGCACTCCCCCGACGGTCTATATCGGACAAAAGCGGCGGTCCTGGGATATGGACGATGCGGAAAAGCGGCAGCCGTCCGCCTGAAAAGCCTTTGCCAACAGGTAACGGTGTACGCCCGAAATCCGATTCAGCGCATGGAGGCGGAAATGGCAGGCGTCTGCGGGGAGCCTTTGGAGATGCTTCCGGAGCAGGTTGAGCGGTACGGCCTTCTTGTCAACACGATCCCGTCCATGGTTCTGCCCGGGGACATATCCTCCTGCCTTTCTTCCGATGCGCTGGTCCTTGATATAGCCAGCGGGAAGCTGGCGGACCACATAGATATTCCCTCTACCCAGGACTTGGGGTCGGGGGTTCAAGCCATTATCTGTCCCGGGCTGCCTGGAAAGCATTTTCCCAGGGCAGCAGGCAGAATACTGGCCCATGGATGTCTTACACATCTGAAACTATTTCCATAAAGAAGTCCACATAAGGAGTGGTTTTTATGAATATCAGCGGCTGCAGGGTAGGCGTTGCAGTCACAGGTTCTTTTTGCACCTTTTCAAAAATATACAAGGCTGTCCAGGAGATCACAGCACAGGGAGCCAAAATCATCCCCATCTTTTCCAACAGCGTCCAGTCCATAGACAGCCGTTTTGGAAAATCCGCTGACTGGATTAAGGTGTTTTCCGACCTTTCGGAGCACCCTCCCGTATTTACCATACAGGAAGCCGAGCCAATCGGCCCTAAAAATCTGCTGGATATCCTGCTTATCGCCCCCTGCACTGGGAACACTCTGGCAAAGCTGGCCAACGGCGTGACAGATACCCCTGTGCTGATGGCGGCAAAGGGGCATCTGCGCAACAATAAGCCTGTTGTCATCTTCCTGTCCAGCAACGATTCCCTGGGGAGCAACCTGAAAAACATCGGCCTTCTGATGAACAGCAAAAACATATACTTTGTACCCTTTGGGCAGGACAGCCCGGAGGGCAAGCCCAATTCCATGGTCTCCCACACGGAGCAGATTATACCCGCCCTGGAGGAAGCATTGGATGGGCGGCAGTTACAGCCGGTGGTGAAGCCCTATTAAACATAAAAGCCACGCCCACCTGTTTAAAATGGGCGCGGCTTTTGCCTTATGCTGCTGCTAAACACCGAACTGAATCTGGTCTTTCCGATATGAAACCATTTTTCGCTGGGTGATTTTATCCTCCATCCCGATTTCGCCCACCAGGAGCGGGGAATCGGGATGATGCCTGCTGCTGTTGGCGCAAACCAATTTTTCACTGTGATTGGCGTAGCAATACCGGCAACCGTTGCGGCAGGTGTCGTAGGCCCCAATATCCACACTCTCCGCACAGCCGCATTCCAGCCGTTGATTTCTGTCCTTTTTGGCGTCCATAGGACATTGTATCAGCTGCCCCAAGAGCTGGCTGTCAATACATCTCCCGTGTTCAATCCCATACCTCTCCAAATCAATTCTCTCGGCACAAGTATCAATGCGCAATCCATAACTATGGGAGATTTCAGCAAAGCTTTTAGCAAGCTGCTCCTGCTGCTCTGCCGGAAATCTTTCGAGGGACAAAGAGGACAGGTTCTTCTCAGTGTTCCGGTAGAAATCGAGAAAACTGATAGTACATTTTTTTGTATATGGAGAAAGTCGCTTGGCCAATTCCTCAAAATAACGGATGTGGTAATCCATGGTATAAGTTCGGCTAAGAAAAACAGGGTCGTACCGCCATATCACCCGGTCAGGTCCGATCAGACCAGACAACCTTTGGAAGGCCGGGATGATGACCTTACTTTTGCTGGGCAGGTTTCTCTCCACGTCCGCATCGTAGCTGTTAAGGGTAAATTGGAAGTAATACATATAATCCCTTAGGGCGTCCAGTTTATCCAGCATGGGCGTGGGATTTTTCGTCCAGAAGACAATCCCGTCCACCAACTCCGGGGACAGGCTGATCTGGCTGATTTGGTGAACATTCATTGGATTGCGGACATATGCATACCCAGCTCTGACGCGGTTCAGAAACCAATCTGAGTAGAAGGCAGGTATATCGGTACGGCGGCTGGCACTGATAATCATCTTCTGCGTTACCTCACTGGCAGTAAAAGGATTCAGCGTTTCCCTTGGATTATGACGGCAATGTCTTTTCCTTTTTTACAATCGTTTGAACCTCGTCCGGAGTAGCGTCAACCAGCTCTGCGATCTGTTCCAAAGGCAGCCCCTTCTGGTACATATTTAAAATAATTTGGGCTTTCTGTTCCGTCCTCCCCTGTTGGATTCCCTGTTGAATTCCCTGTTGGATTCCCTGTTGGATTCCCTTGTTCTCAATCCTGTCCAGAACATCGCACATATTATGCGGCCTCCCCTCTACATTTTTATCATTATACGCTTCTTCAAACCTATGGTCCCCTGTCATCACGCTTAAAAGCTGCAGGGTCTCCTGTACATGTTTAAGCTCCTGGGGTTCCGGTACATAATTGCCCTTTTCTCTCTTCTGTACAAAGTAATCTGCCACTGCCCGGAAGTCGCTCTTAAAAAGTTTCACCTGTTCTCTATCCAAATACGCAATTTCAAACAGATTTATTTTATAATCGTTCACATATGACCGCAGCTTATCCGGCACATCCAACCTCTCCAATAAGCGTTTCGGCTTATTCCAACGCTTTGTATAGCCGAAGTATAATATCAAGGTGATCACCGGGTATCTGCGCTCTGCATTGTTTTCCCTTACTAATTGCGCTCTATATTCCACTCCATCGTAACCTATTACACGAAGCGGCATATCAGGGTCTGCTTCTGTCTGGTTTTCATATCCTATAAAAGCAAGTCTTATACTTCCGCTTTTCCATGATTTAGATACATCTCTTTCGATCTCCCGGACTTTCCCTGCCGCCTTATAATAGGACCGTGGCTGGCGTTCTTCCAGCTCTTCTTCCGAAATAACCCTCTCGCCCTGAAACAAAAGAACGTTTGTTATGTCCGCAAATACGTCATCATACGCTTCTAGCGCCTTCTCAGTGATATCTTTCTCTGCCATTTATCCTGTAAACCTTTCATTCAGCGATTTTATTGCTCATATCCCTATATTTATTATACCTGATAACCCCTTCAAATGCAACGATCTATACAGGGAGACAGTCAGTCTCACTTAGAAGGTTTCATCATACGATCCTGGTTATTTTCTCAGGCGCAATATCACAGACGGCGGTATCTCAAACCAATCAAAGCTGGCAGGCCTATTTGTCTGCTCAAATACAGGTTCCTCAATGCCGTCCAGCGTAAATCCGGCTTCAAAGCAAATATTCAGAAGCATACTAAGGGGGCGATGAAAATGTAATACGCGTTTATTATTCCGTGCCAGCGCTGTAACCTCATGCTTTTTAGGATGAATGTATTCATATGTCTGTATTCCCATTCGCATGAAAGGCTCACCGGTATAGTCGTTTATTTCCGTAATCTTACGCATATTAGGCGTTTGAAAGCAGGGATGAACGCTTGAAAAGACAAAAACACCTCCTGGTTTCAACATTTCGTACACCGCCCTCATCAGTGGGGATATATCGGAAATATCCATGACAGCCATGTTAGATACCGCTTTATCAAATGGTATGTCTGATTGAAGCTGCACTAACTCTTCATACCGGGTTGCATCTGCCACATGAAAATCAATGAGGTGCGAATATTCCCTGCAGCGCTTTTTGGCGTGTTCAATTAAGGTAGCACTATAATCAAAGGCTGCAACCTTCACGCCCATTCCTGCCATAAATCTGGAAAAGTTGCCGTTTCCACAGGCAGCATCCAGGATATATTCCCCAGGATGTGGATCTAGAAGTTTCAATGTAGCAGGACGGATGATCTCCCTATGGTATTGATTGTCTGTGTCTCCCATCCTTTCATCCCAATCATCGGCTAATTGTTCCCATAAGACCCTGCTTTGTTCCGTCGTTTCCTCACATTGCTTCACCTATTCCATACCTCACTTTCAAAAAATCATTGTAACAATGGTAAGTTTACCACAGCCCTATTTTCTTGTAAAGAATTTTGGAACAAATTGTTGATGGTTGCCGGTACCTTGGCTATGGCGATATAGGCATGAAACAGAGAACGATCTCCTATCATCAAAACGTACTGTACACAAAGGCAATCTCCCCTTCTGGAGTACAGAGCCAAAACACCAGCAGGCCAAGGAGGAGCTTTTCCCGCCAACGGCGATAAGTCAGAAATACTGCCGTCTCCCACAAGTTGATAATCCTCCTCCATTTTGGATGCACAGCCGGAAAGAACCAGAAAAGAAAGCAGAAGAAAAATAAGTTTCCGTATATCCATTCCTTTTTTGAAGAGCTCATCCATTAGCCGCAAATCAGTTCAATTCCCTGTTCTTTACCAAGGTTCCCACTGTATTGCCTCTGGGCGGCATTATTCCAGTGCTCGTGTACCCCCAGATTTTTTACAGGGTTTCCCTTACCGTCGGTATAAGCGGTTCCGGAGGGAGGGTCGGAAGCCAGTCCAGCCTCATGAAGATAATTTTCCACCGTGGGATTATCCCGCAGGGAGCCGTTGCGGCTGGTGACAGCGGGTTCATTCATCAGGAAATCCGCCCCTACACTGTCAATGGCAACCGGGTCCTGGGATACAAACACGCTGGAGGTATAGTCACCGTTAAACGGGGCCTGCTGCCAACGGGAATTTTCCCCGGTAATAGATGCTCCCTCAGAGGGGGCGCAGATCAGCGCGTCCAGCATATAGAGGACAGTTTTACCGCCCAGGCCGGCATTTGCCATCAAATCCACCAGAGGGCTGTAAATCCCCATCTCATTCCGGGTCAACCATTGGTGGAGGTTGGCTCCCTCCGGGGGACGCATCATATTTCCGTTGATGAAGGAGCCAAAGTGGTTTTTTCCGCAGAGGGTGATTCCATAGCTGTGCCCCTTGAGATTAGCCAAGTTGATCAGGTATTCTGCCTCGGTAACGCAGGTGGGCAGATAGTTTACCTTTCCGCTGAACGAATGGGACCAGAGAATCGATGCGTTTTCATCTGCTATGCCGTTATTCCGGCCCACAAAATGTACCCCCTGCAGTTTGCCACCAGTGCAAAGTTCCACCATGTAATCAGGGAACAGGCGGGAAACATCGTAAACGGTAATATCGCCGGGAGCAACCCCGGCGTCCTCTACCAAAGAGGTAAGGAGAACCTTGAGCAGCACAGGGTTGGTGTAGCTCATTTTTGTTTCCCCGGAGGTACTGTCATCCATGACGCCGGAGCCGTTGATGTTGGCTTTGATGGCGATTTTCTCCCCTGCCATATAACCGCTGGATTTTCCCTTACGCTGGTTGTGAGCGGTGAATAGGGCCGTCCACCCTTCCTTGGCAGTATCTTTTCCACCCAAGGAGGCGATACCGGAATCCACCATTCTTCGGATGACCGCTTCATCAAAGTGGTTTGGCTGCCACCAATACCCCTCGCCGTCCCACTCCACCGAGTCCGGATCGTGTATCCAAACCACTCTGCCCGGCATTGCCCCGATTCCTGTGCCATAGGGGTTGTGCTGAGGATACACACCATCATAGGGGAGAATCTCTTTCACAGGTGTTTGTGCCAAAGAAAGGTTGATTTCTTCCTGCGAAGAATCAGAACTTTGTACCGCGGAGAATACTGCCTCACTTTCAAAGGAACTGCTTTCCTGGTTTAACTGAGAGGACTGCCCACAGGAAGAAAAAGAAAATAAGAATACCCCTATTAAAAATAAGCCGAAAAAATGTTTCAAAAGATTCCCTCCTCGTTATTTTGGAAGTACGCTATTGATGGGCAGATGTTACTATTTCGCTATGTAGATCAGAAAGAACAGCATATATCCACAACGATCTTGCTTTTTTGTTTCACAGTCATCATGATCTTTCCTCGCTTGCTTGATGACCGCCGTAGGGGTGATGAAAGCCTCCCCAGCGGCCTTATTGAAGCTGCCGGTGTCAGCCACCTGGAGGAAGGTTTCCAGCTGGGGGTTGTACACGGGCGTCCCTTTTTATCTTACCAGCCCATTTACCACCAGCCCGCAGGTCAGGGAAAAAGCCATCACAAAAGCCAGATATAGGAGAAAGCGCTTCACCCCCAGCACGATTTTTACCGCCCCCAGGTTGGTGATCTTGGTGGCCGGGCCGGTGATCATAAAGGCTGCCGCGCTGCCCATAGACATCCCGTCCAGCAGCCATGCCTGCAAAAGCGGAATGGTTCCTCCGCCGCAGGCGTAGAGGGGAACACCAATGGTGGCCGCCATCAGCACCCCAAAGGCCTCGTTTCCCCCAAAGAGGGAGGTCATCAGCTCCTGGGGAACATACCGCTGGAACAGAGCGGAAAGAATG
>CATJCP010000074.1 GCA_949737515.1 uncultured Oscillospiraceae bacterium
CGGCAGGGACTTTCAGCAGAAAGGAGGTCCCGCTGGTGGGGCCGATTACATCAATATGGGTTTCCTTGAGGAACCACTTGCGGTGCTCCGGAAAATCCCGGACCACCCTCCCGGCGGCATATCCGGTGGGGAACTTTGCGTCATCCAGAATCCAGACGTCCATGCCCCGTTTTTTGCATTCATCCATGATAATGTCCATATCCCGCCACCAGGATTCCCCCAGAAAATCGGGATGGGGGCGGGATTCCACGCACACAGCCCCAATATGGGCCTCGTGGATTTTGGCGAGAGTTTCCCGTAGGATCTCCTCGCTTTCGCCGTGCTGCCAGAAAAAGGGCAGGATGTGGTTTTCGGTTTTTCCCGCCAACATGGAGCGGATGACCTTTTGCATAGATATGACCTCCTTTGTTCCAGAAAAGATTTTTTATTGATTGAATCGCTAAAAACGGTCTTATATCTTCTCACAAGCGCTTATCAGAATCCTCTGAAAATGGCCTGAAATAAGGCGCTTATGTCATAGCAATACGCTGCCGTCTACCATCATTTTTATAAAGTTTGTATCTCTGTTCATCCATGGCTCTTTCAGTAAATGAGCATTATTATCATAAATTTCCGTTGCAGTAGCCCATTCTAATTGATAACCCTTTTCTATTTCGTTTTCCGTCATATTTGTTTGTATCGTTTCATTCTTAACGCTGCAACTGTAAAAATAGGAATGTGAAATATATTTTTGCCCAGGGCAAAAAGAATCCTCCCTAATTTCTTCTATTTCCCCGATTTCTGATATGGTTTCGGGAATTACAATGAGTCCAGTTTCTTCAACGACCTCGCGAATTAGCGCGTCGTGATGGCTCTCAGCACCTTCGACAGCGCCGCCCGGTATTTTGTAGACACCGTTATTTCCCCTTTGCATCGCAATCAGATTCCCTCTTTGTATCACTGCTCTAACCGTGCTTTTTTCAAAAACGGGCATTTCGTCCGTGTAATTTTTTTCATCCATTACCAGTAGTTTTTTCATAATAGCACCATAACACCTCGCAATTTTGCCTCTTTGATTCCATCATAGTTTGTTCCGCATTTTCACTTCATTCTGTGAACTTTATATGGATAGCCCTTTTTTATACTTGGACTGCAGCTTTTTGGACAGCTTGGGCGGAGATTTTTGCTTCTTTTTGATGGTGCTGCTCCGCTTTTCCGCTGTGAATACATAGTAGCCGCCGGTTTCAGCTATCTTCACGCCGCCAAAGACGGCGGACAGCTTGTTTTTGTACCAGTCCAGCCTTTTGGTGACCATGACCAGCCTGCCTCCCAGTTCCAGTCTTTGGAAGCTTCCCTCAATAAAAGCCCTGGGGACAGAGAAATCCGCGTGATAAGGGGGATTGGACAGGATCAGGGTAAAGTTCTTGTCCTGGACCTGGTCAAAACCGTCGCTGAGGCGGATATCGATATCCGGGACGCCGTTGAGAACAGCACTTTTCCGGGCGCAGTCCACTGCCTGCCGGGAGACGTCGCAGAGGACAACCCTTTCCCAGCCGATGAGCTTGGCTGCCAGAATGCCCACAGCCCCGTATCCGCATCCCAGATCCAAAACCCTGTCCGATGGAAGGAACTCCACGGCGGACAGCATGGCCAGGGTGCCCTGGTCAACGGCATGGGGTGAAAAAACGGCGGGGTCGGGGTCAAACATTAAGTCGGTGCCCTTGATGGTTGTTGAGATCATAGCTTGGGTCGGCCTCCCTGATATCAGTTGATTCTGGTTCCATTTCTCAGTATAAAAGTTATTGTGAGATTGGTCAAAGGTTTTTTATTATATAGAAAAAAGATTGTAAGAAAATCCAGAATATTTAAAAGCCAGACCGGAATTCTTCGGCTGCCGAAATAAAAAGCGGGAATGGATTGCTTTTCGGCGCTGTTGGCGGTATAATAGTTGGGAATCACAGATGAACAGAACCAAATACAAGGGGAGAAAACCATTCAGATTGCTCCTGAGAAAGGATGGCTTATGGAAAAAATTGCTGTTATCACAGACTCCTGCGCAGATATCCCGCCGGAGTTAATACAAAAATATGGAATTTTCGTTCTGCCGCTGATCATCCGCACCTCGGACGGAAGGGAATACAGGGACGGCGTGGATATTACCGCCAATGAGGTGTATGAGCTGCTGCACCGGGAGATCCCCAAAACCAGCCTGCCCAGCGCGCAAGACGCTGAGGCGCTGTTCCAGCGCCTTAAAGATTCCGGATACACCCATGCCATCGCCATCATGCTCTCCAGCGGCCTGTCCGGAACGGCCAATATGATGCGGGTTGTCTCCCAGCAGTTCCCCCAGCTGGAGGTGGCGGTGTTCGACTCCCTCAGCGGCAGCATTGGCTGCGGGATAAACGCCCTGGAGGCTGCGGCGGCAGCGGAAAGGGGAGAGAGCTTTGACGCCATTGTGGCCCGCGTGCCCTCCCTGCTGAAAAATACCCACGTGTTCTTCTCGGTGGACACCCTGGAGTACCTGATGAAGGGCGGACGGATCGGGAAGATTACCGCTTTGGCCGGGACGGTCCTCAACATTAAGCCCATTGTCAGCTTTATGCCTGACGGCCAGCTGGGCAGCGTGGAGAAGGTGCGGGGGGACAAGATGCTCAAGGACCACCTGTGCAGCCAGGTAAAGCAGCATCTGCGCCCCGGCTGCCGGTATAACCTTTTGGTGGCGGACGGGGGAAACCCGGAGGGCGGCGCGGAGCTTCAGAAAAAGCTTGGAGCAATGTTCCCGGATTACGAGCAGTATATTTACGTCAAAATAGACGCGACCCTCAGCTGTTACATCGGGCCCGGCGTCCTGGGGGCCGGGATCCAAATTTTAGAGAACTGACAAGGGATGAAATAAAAGTAGGCCGTCCGCACCCAGCGGACGGCCTACTGCGTTTATTGCCTATTTTTTAAAGATGGCGTCTAAAATATGGAATTTGTTGTTATATCCCTGGAAGAAGATGAACAGCACGATCAAAGGCAGGATATAAGTCACATAGAAACGGACTGCCTTGGGAAACTTCATACCATTCCCGGCATCCGCCTCTTTGATAAAGTTGTCCCATCCCCATCCGTACCTGGAAGTACAGAACAGCAGATAGACAAGAGAACCAAGGGGGAGGAGGTTGTTGCTGACAATGAAGTCCTCCAGATCCTGGATGGTGCTCCCAGCCCCCAGAGGCTGGAACCCAGCCCACAAATTGAAGCCCAGGACACAGGGGATTGACAGCAGGATGATCGCGATGACGTTTATCAGGGCAGCCTTTTTCCTGGACCATCCCCACAGATCCATGGCAAAGGAGAGGATGTTTTCAAACACTGCGATGATGGTGGAAAGCGCGGCAAAGGACATGAACACGAAAAACAACGATCCAAAGAAACGGCCCAGAGGCATCTGGTTAAAGATGTTGGGCAGCGTGATAAACACCAACCCGGGACCTTGGCCCGGGTCCCGGCCAAAGGCAGAGCAGGCGGGGAAGATAATGAGTCCGGACATCAGGGCAACCACAGTATCCAAAACCGTGATGCTGATGGACTCCCCGGTCAGGCGGCGCCCCCTGCCGATATAGCTTCCAAAGATCGCCATTGCGCCAATGCCGAGGCTGAGGGTGAAAAACGCCTGCCCCATAGCCGCGTTTACCACCGGCATGATCCCGGATTCCGCCATTTTGTGAAAATCCGGCAGGAGATAAAACCGCAGGCCCTCTCCGGCCCCCGGAAGGGTTACAGAGCGGATCACCAGCCCCAGCATGATCAGGAGCAAGCAGGACATCATAACCTTGGTGATCTTCTCCACACCGTTGCGCAGCCCCAGGGAACATATCCCAAACCCCAGCAGGACCACGATGACCATCCAGATCCCCATTTCCAAGGGGTTTGCCAACATTTGGCCAAAGATCCCTTCCACAGCCTCCGGCGTCTGACCGGAAAATTCGCCCTTTACCATCTTGAGAAAATAGATCAGCATCCATCCGCCGACGGTGGTGTAAAACATCATCAGCATATAGTTGCCCAACATCGCTCCATAGCTGTACCAGTGCCATTTTGTGCCCTTTGGCTCCAGCTCATGGAAGGAGCGGGCGGCGCTTTTCTGGCTGCCGCGGCCCACCGCAAATTCCATAACCATAATGGGCAGCCCCAGGATCAGCAGGAAGAATAGATAGATCAGCACAAACGCCGCCCCACCGTATTGGCCCGTGATATAGGGGAACCTCCACACATTGCCTAGACCGATTGCACACCCCGCGGAGATCAGAACAAATCCCAACCGCGAGGAAAATTTTTCCCTCTGCACATTAACACTCCTCTGTTTTGTTTTTTGCCGGAATAAATGCCAAATTCCCAATCAAAATATAATGCCAGATACCATTGTAAGGATTTATTGGGGAATTGTCAACAGAGAAGCCGCTTTTGCGGCGTCCCCCTTGCCTTCAAATTTTTTCTTGACAAATGCCCGCCTCCGTTTTATACTTTCAATTAGTTTATAAACTAATTATTTTTCTGTCACCGGGAGGTGAATCAAAATGAAGCATAAGCATGAATGCCGTCCTCCAGCCCCTCCCTGGGAGGTGGTGCGGCAGAACCCCTGTATGCTCTGCGGCGAAATCGGCCGCCTGCTCCACCAGCAGATGAGGGAGGGCACAGAACGTGCGGGCATCAATCCCAGCTACCGGCCGTTTATCCATTTTCTCAACGAACATGATGGTGTGACCCAGCTGGATCTGGTAAAGGTGACCCACCTTGCCGCCCCAACTGTCAGCGTCACCCTGCAGAAGATGGAGCAGGAGGGTCTGGTCACCCGCCGGATTGACCCGGAGGACCAACGCCAGGTATTGGTCTACATTACCGGAGCGGGCCGGGACCTCCATCAAAAGGTGCGGGAACAGATTGTTAAAACAGAGCAAAGGGCCCTGAGCGGCGTCACGGAGGGGGAACGCCAACAGCTGCTGGCAATACTGTCCCATATGAGGGATAACTTGGTAGGAGAAAGGAGAGAAGGGACTTCCCATGAAGCTGATTAAATATTTAAAGCCCTATTGGTTTATCGCGCTGATGACCCCTCTTTTCATGGTGATTGAGGTGGTGGTGGATTTGATCCAGCCCAAGCTCATGTCCAAAATCGTAGACGAAGGGGTGTTGGCGGGAAATATGGAGCTGATCATCACCACAGGCATTGCGATGATGCTTTTCGTCGTATTGGGGGGCATTGGGGGCATTGGGAGCGCGGCCTTTTCCAGCGCCACATCCCAGAGCTTTGCCATGGACCTACGAAACGACGTGTTCAAAAAGACCATGCACCTTTCCTTCCAGCAGACGGATAAGTTTACCACCGGCTCCCTGGTGACTCGTCTGACCAACGATATCACCATGGTGCAGAACCTGGTCAACCAGATTCTGCGGATGATGGTCCGCACAGGGATGCTGTTTGTAGGCGGCATTTTTATGGTGCTGTCCCTCAATGTAAAATTCGGCCTGGTGCTGGCGGCCATTTTGCCCCTCCAGGCCCTTGGAACCTATATTGTGCTCCGCAAGGGCGGCCCCCTGTTTAAGTTTGTGCAGAAAAAGCTGGATAAGGTGAATGCCGTTGTTCAGGAAAATGTGTCCGGCGCAAGGGTTGTCAAGGCCTATACCAGGGAAGAGCATGAAAAGGACCGCTTTTATGAGGCCAACGAGGAGCTGATCAGCATCACCATGCGGGTGCAGAAGCTGATGGCAACCGCCATGCCCCTCCTATCCATCCTGATGAACATAACGGTGCTGCTGATCATCTATATGGGCGGGCTCCAGGTCCAGGCCCGGCAGATGCAGGTGGGGGAGGTCATGGCGGCAGTGACCTACATTTCCCAGATCCTTCACGGCGTAATGATGTTCAGCATGATGTTCCAGGTCTTTTCCCGGGCCTCCGCCTCCGCCTCCCGCCTGATTGAGGTGCTGGAGACGGAGCCCGCTATCCATGACGGGGAGCCTTCCCTCCAGGCAGAGCAGAAGGAGAAGGGAACTGTTTGCTTTGAAAACGCCTCGTTTCATTACCCAAATACAACAGGCCGTCCGGTACTGCAGGGAATCAACCTGGAAGTCCGCCCCGGTGAAATGGTCGCGGTTTTAGGGGCAACCGGGTCAGGAAAATCATCCTTGGTCAATCTGGTCCCCAGATTTTATGATACGACAGAGGGCCGCGTGCTGGTGGACGGCGTGGATGTAAAAGAATATACCTTGGACGGACTGCGGGAAAAGGTTGGGATGGTGCTGCAGACCAGCGAATTATTCGCCGGTACGATCCTTGACAATATCCGGTGGGGGAACGAAAGCGCAACCGAGGAAGAGGTCGTTGCGGCGGCCAAAATCGCCCAAGCAGACGAGTTCATCCAGTCTTTCCCCGACGGATATCAAACTATGATCACCCAAAAGGGCGCTTCCCTTTCCGGTGGGCAGAAGCAGCGGCTTTCCATCGCCAGGGCCATTTTGAAAAAGCCGGAGATCCTGATCTTCGACGACTCCACCTCCGCCCTTGACCTGGGCACAGAAGCCAGGCTGCAAAAGGCCATGAGGCAAAGCCTGAAAGGCACTACCGTTATCATGATCGCCCAGCGGGTGGCCAGCGTAATGGGCGCTGACCGGATCGCGGTAATTGAAAACGGCACAATTGCCGACTGCGGCAGCCATTATGAGCTGTTGGAGCGCAGCCCGCTTTACCAGGATATCTATAATTCCCAAATCCGAAAGGGGGAACTGGGGAATGAGTGAGCCAAACAAGGGTCCGGGCCGTCAGGGGCCTCCTATGGGAATGCGCGGGCCGGGCGGCAGAGGCCCGGGGCGCAATGTGTTTGTAGAAAAGCCCAAGCATGGGAAGGAGACCTTAAAACGGCTGGTTCAGTACATTGGTTCCAGCAAGTACCTTGTGTTGGGGATGCTGGCGGTTATGCTGGCGGTTACGCTTCTCCAGCTGATCGCCCCCAGTCTCCAGGGCCAGGCTATCAATGCCATGACTGTGGAGGGGGCTCTTTCCGTTGACATGCTGGAGGTGATGCGGACGCTGGCGCTGCTGGCAGTGGTTTACCTGCTGACAGCGGTGATGCAGTATTTCCAGGGGATATGCAGCGTATCCCTTTCCCAGGCCACAGTCCGCCGGATGCGGACCGACCTCTTTAACCGCATTGTAAAGCTGCCCATCCGGTTTATCGATACCCATCAGCATGGGGATATTATGAGCCGTATGACCAACGATGTGGAGAATATCTCCCAGGTGGTCTCCTCTTCCATTGGCTCCCTGTTTTCCGGGGTACTGACAGTGGTTGGGTCCATCGCCATTATGCTGTACTATTCTCCGGCCCTGACCTGTATCAGCTTTGTCACTGTCATCCTCAGCCTGCTGGTCACCGGGAAGATGTCCAAGTATATGCGGAAGTATTTTTCCAGGCAGTCCAGCCTGCTGGGGCAGCTCAACGGACACGCGGAGGAGATGATCACAGGCTACCACACGGTGGTTGCCTTCAGCCGGGAGGAAAACGCTGAGAAGGAGTTTAACGCCATCAGCGCGGATTTAAAAAGGACCGGCATCATCGCCCAGCTGTTGGGCGGTGTAATGGGGCCGGTGATGAATGTGATCGGCAACATCGGTTTTTTGCTGATTGCTGCCTTTGGCGGGTATTTTGCCCTCCAGGGGGCCATCAGCATCGGTGTGATCCAGGCGTTTATCCTTTATTCCAAGCAGTTTACCCGGCCTATCAACGAGCTTGCCAACCTTTATGGACAGATCCAGACCGCCATTGCGGGGGCGGAGCGGGTCTTTGCCATCCTGGATTCGGAACCAGAGGTGGACGAGGGAAGGACCCATCTCCCGGCTGTGCGGGGGGATATCGACTTTAATCACATCTTCTTTTCCTATGTGCCGGATAAGCCGGTTTTAAAGGATTTTGACCTCCATGTCAAAAGCGGGCAGAGAATTGCCATTGTCGGGGCGACCG
Organism: uncultured Oscillospiraceae bacterium; assembly: GCA_949737515.1. Lineage (GTDB taxonomy): Bacteria > Bacillota > Clostridia > Oscillospirales > Ruminococcaceae > UBA1405. Next base: position 7,983 of record CATJCP010000074.1, read on the forward strand.
GATCGGGAAAGACCACTGTGGTTAACCTGCTCACCCGCTTCTACGATGTGGACCAGGGAGATATTTTGCTGGACGGCATCAACATCCAGAATATCCCAAAGGCGGAACTGCGGGGGAATATCGCCATTGTCCTCCAGGATACCGTTCTGTTTTCCGATACCATAGCGGGCAATATCCGCTATGGCAGGCTGGAGGCAGAGGATACCGACGTCCGGAAAGCGGCGCAGACTGCCAACGCGGATATCTTTATCGAGCGCCTGCCGGAAGGGTATGATTCGGTTTTGAGCGAATCCGGCGGCAACCTGAGCCAGGGACAACGGCAGCTCCTTTCCATTGCCAGGGCGGTTTTGGCGGATCCCAGCATCCTGATCCTGGATGAGGCCACCTCCAGCGTGGACACCCGGACAGAGCTGCATATCCAGGAGGCGATGCTGGCACTGATGGAAGGCCGCACCAGCCTGATCATCGCCCACCGGCTTTCCACGATCCGGACCGCGGATGTGATCGTTGTGGTGGACGACGGGAAAATTGTGGAGATGGGGAACCACGCTCAGCTGCTAAAACAGGAGGGGGTTTATTACAGGCTGTATCAGAACCAGTTTGCAGGGCTGCAGACCTGAAAAAAGGGCCGGGGCACTTCGCGATTGCCTCCGGCCCTTTCTGCCCCTCATCTGGGAACAGGGTGGACAAAAAGGATATTTTAGGGAGGAGTATATGTTTCTGTTGACAGAAACGCAGGGTTTTGGTATGATATAATAAATAATAATTCTTAATAAGGAACTGATCCAATATGGTATCCAGAAATACAGTCCAAAGGCGGATCGTACTCAACGCTGTCCGCAGCCTTCCCATCCACCCCACGGCTGAGGAGATCTACAGCCATGTGGCTGAGGAGCATCCCAATATCAGCAAAGGGACGATCTATCGGAATTTAAACCTCCTTGCAGACCAGGGGGAGGTGCTGCGCGTCCGCATTCCCGACGGCGCGGACCGGTATGACTACAAAACAGAGCGCCATTATCATGTCCGCTGTATCCGGTGCGGAAGGGTATTTGATGTGGATATGCCCTGCCGGGAGGATATTTTGGAGGGGATCACCGATTCCCATGGGTTTATCTTCACTGATTTTGACATTGTTTTTACCGGGGTTTGCCCCGATTGCCAGTAAAGATGATTCCAATACGCGGTCCAGCAAGGCGGGTTGGAATTAGGCTTGAATCATTATTTTTAAGGAGGCTGTACTTATGCAGAATCTCAAGGGAACCAAGACAGAAGCAAACCTTCTCGCCGCCTTTGCGGGGGAATCCCAGGCCCGAAACAAGTATACCTACTATGCCAGCAAGGCCAAGAAGGACGGCTTCGAGCAGATTGCCGCCATCTTTACGGAGACTGCCGAAAACGAAAAGGAGCACGCCAAAATCTGGTTTAAGCTCCTCCACGACGGCGTTCCCTCCACAGCCGAAAATCTCCTGGACGCTGCTGCCGGGGAGAATTACGAATGGACCGAGATGTATGCCCAATTCGCCAGGGAAGCCCGGGAAGAGGGCTTTGACCACATTGCCGATCTCTTTGAAGGGGTTGGAAAGATTGAGAAGGAACACGAGGAACGCTACCGGAAGCTGCTGTCCAATGTGGAAAACGGCCTGGTGTTCTCCAAGGATGGAGATGTTATCTGGCAGTGCCGCAACTGCGGACATATCCATATTGGACAGAAGGCCCCGGAGGTATGCCCCGTCTGCGCCCACCCCCAGGCTTATTTCTGCGTGAAGGCGGAAAATTATTGATTCCCTTCTCTTAAAAGGTGAAAGACCGGTCCCCTGGGCCCTGTGTATAACACGGCTTGGGGGACCGGTATCCTTTGCCCTCCAACTGTCATTGCCCTTAGCACAGCTTTCGTACAGGCAAAAAATTGTATATTTTTCTTGCAGAATTTTCAAATTTGCGGTATACTATAACATATCAGTTTTCAACCGATTATACGCTGAAATTCCACATTCATACCAGCGGGATTTTATCTGGGGAAACAGCGAGGAGGGACAGCCTATGAAACTGCTTATACTTGGCGGCACCGGCGTGATCAGCTCCGCTATTGTGGAGCAGGGGCTCATTCAGGGGCACGATATCACCATTGTCAACCGTGGGAACCACATTTCGCCCCACTCCGGCCAGATCGCCTGTATTCAGGCGGACCGCAGGGATTCGGCCGCCTTTGCGTCCAGACTGGAAAAGGTTCAGGCGGATGTGGTCATTGATATGATCAGCTTTGATCCAGAGGACGCCAGGCAGACAGTGGAGCTTTTCCGCAAAAAGGCGGGACAGCTGATCTTTACTTCCAGTACCGCGGCCTATCAACGGCCTTACCGGACCTTTCCCATCCGGGAAGAGGGGGAGGAGCTGACCTCTTCCAAAGATTTTCCTTATGGCTTTTATAAGGCGGAGATGGAACGATATCTCCAAGAAGAAATGTCCCGGGGAGAAATCCCCATCACTATTGTGCGTCCATCCCTCACCTTTGGGAAAGGCGCGGCCAACATTGGGGTTTTGCGGCAAAATTATAATATTGTGTGCCGGATGAGACAGCATCTTCCCCTGGTGATGATAGGCGAGGGTACCATTCCCTGGTCTTTTACCTTTGCGGACGACCTGGCAAAGGGATTTCTCCTCTGCTGTGGCAATCCCAAGGCGTATAACCAGGCTTTCCACATCACCAATACGCAGGCGGTCCTTTGGGAGGACCTGTATCGGACCATGGGGGACCTCATCGGGGAAAAGCCGGAATTTATCTACCTGCCCTCTCAGGCGCTGTGCCATGCTTGCCCGGATCTGTTCGCCCATTTCTGGTATGAAAAGCGGTATCCCGCTGTTTTTTCCAACGAGAAGATCCGCTCCGCCGCCCCGGATTACGTACCCTCCATCTCTCTCAGGGAGGGGCTGGCCTCTATCCTGGACTGGTGGGAAAAGGGTGCGGGACAGATTGACCGGGAGAAATGGGAACTGGAAGACGCCCTTTGCCGCTGCGGAGGGGAATTCCAGCAGCGTTTGCGCTCTGTCTTTTCTTCCCGCGGGAACGAGTGACTGCAATAATTGTGATTCAGGATTTTATAAATGAAACAGGGGGTTACTATGGGACTGCTTGCTGAAAAATTTATGGATTTTGTAGGTGTGCCGGAGGATGAGGGCTATCAGGACAGCTATGACTCTGACTCCGCCGCCGACGCTTATAATGCTTCTATCCAGCCTGGGGTGGTGTTGATGAAGCCAACGGATTTTTCCCATGCCCGGGAGATCATTGACCACCTTGTGCCCAATCATGCCATTGTCATCAATCTGGAGGGTGTTGAAACCAGCAACCTGAGAAGAATGGTGGACTTCTTTGCCGGGGTTGCCTATGGGATTCAGGGGACCTTTGTCAAGGCTTCCAGGTTGACCTATGTAATCGTTCCGCCAGATGTGGAGTATGTGGACGAGCGTTTTGACAAATGGGATCAGGAGGATCCACTGGCGCTGTAAACGGCAAAATCTCTAAAGTCTAAAGAAAAAGCATTGGCCGCCAGAAGGCGGTCAATGCTTTTTTGCTGCCCAAACGAGCGGGCACTCATGCACCCTTGCCAAACAGAGAGAACAGCATCACCACAGCTCCCAACACTACAAGGACAACGCCTGTCGCCCTGTTGAGGGTTTTGGGGGAGGCCTTGTTGGCAAACTTTGCGGCGATCCTTGCCCAAAGAAGGGTGAAGAGAACACAGAGAACTGTCACTGTCAGATCGGGCATTCCGCCGATGGCAAAGTGGGAGACAGCCCCTGTCAGGGCTGTAAAGGTCATAATAAAGACACTGGTTCCCACAGCGGTTTTCAGTTCATAGCCCAAAACGGTGGTGAGGATGAGCAGCATCATCATACCGCCACCAGCCCCTATAAAGCCGCAGATGAACCCAATGGCAACGCCGCAGACAATGGATTGGATCACTCGCTTTCTCGGGGAAACCGCCTGCATATCCTCCTTGGTGGTCATGACCGGCTTTACAATAAATTTGATCCCCAGCAGGAAGGTCATAAAGACAGAGAAGTTCCCCATGGTCTGGGAGGGGACAAGGCTGGAAACATAGCTTCCCACCACGGTAAAGGCCAGGACGCTGGCCATCATGATCAGGCCGTTTTTAATGTCCAGGTTCTTGTTTTTTCCATAGGTATAGGCGGAAACGGCGCTGGCCAGCACGTCTGAGGACAGGGCTATCCCCACCGCTAAATAGGGGTTCATGTCCAAAAAGGTGATCAGCATGGGGCTGATCACCGCTGCCGCGCTCATCCCCGCGAAACCGGTGCCTAATCCGGCCCCCATACCGGCGAAAAATGTGACGAAAACCGTCCATAAAATAGTTGTCATTTCAACGCTCCTTCTGTATCTATGATAGCTTCCGCATTGCCCTTGATCTGGTCAAAGGTCCGGCGGTATGCCTCCAGCTCCTCCTGGCTGATCCCAGCCGTTATCCTGCGGAAGAATTCCGCCTGCATCTCCTTCCCCTGGCAGGTGATGTGCTTGGCCTTTTCAGTACAGGCCAGCATGATCTTCCGGCGGTCGTTGAGGAGGGGGCGGCGTTCCAACAGCCCTTCCTTAACCAGCTTTTCCACGTGGAAGGAGACCAGGTTTGCCTTTATCTTCCGGATCTGGACAATGTCGCTGGCAGTATGGTACTGGGGATTGTTTGCCAAGAACATGAGGATGTCAAAGGCGGTTTGGGGAATCTGCAGTTTCCGGCACAGGGGCTGACAGGCAGCCTCATAGGAGCGCCGCATGATGTCGGAAACCGCGAAGATATCTGAGATGTTCACGATCCTTCTCCTTTCTAATTTGTTCAATATTGTAATATCCAATATTGTATTTTTAAGTATATCATTTCTGGGAAGGATAATGATATCAAATTTTGTGAATTTTTTTGAAACACCGGCAGGGATAAAAACAGGGGATAGAAAAGGCGTACCGTCTCAGGGGAGGAGACGGTACGCCTTTTCGTCGGGGGATTACATCAGCGGAGAAAAAATCCGCATCACCATGCGCATAAATCGGACTGGCCATTTCACGGCCCGGCAGTCCTCCATGGTGATTTTCCGGCAGTATTTTAAGGTGTCCAAAAAGTCCGCTTTGGCGTCCAGCACCGCCTGGGTCCGATACATCCAAACCGCGCATTCAAAGTGGAGATACAGGCTCCGATAATCCAGGTTGATGGTCCCCACCACCCCGATTTCATCGTCCACTGCCACCACCTTGGAGTGGATAAACCCTGGAGAGTACTCGTAGATGTGGACGCCGCTTTCGATCAGCAGGGGATAATGGGCCCGGCTCATGGTGTGGACATACCATTTATCCGCAATGCCGGGGGTGATAATCCGCACATCCACCCCACTTTTGGCTGCCAGCCGAAGGGCTGTCAGTGTTTCATTGTCTGTGATCAGGTAGGGGGTTTCGATGTAGATATATTTTTGAGCCCTGGAAATGGCGTTGAGATAAACCTGCTCTCCCACAGGCTCCCCGTCAATGGGGCTGTCGCAGTAGGGGGTGAAAAAACCGTCTTCATGGAAGCTGCCGGGATGATGGACATGGGGGCGGTATTTCTCATAGTCGTCCTCAGTGGAGTTGAGAAAATTCCACATGGTTAGGAACATGATGGTAAAGTTCCACACAGCATCCCCTTTGAGCACGATCCCCGCGTCCTTCCAATGGCCGTGTTTTTCATACAGGTTAATATACTCGTCCGCCAGGTTGATGCCGCCGGTAAATGCAGTGTGTCCGTCCACTACTGCACTCTTCCGGTGGTCCCGGTTGTTCAGGCTGGAGGACAGCACTGGCCTGAAAGGGTTAAAGATCCGGCATTGGATGCCCATGCGTTTTAAGGTGAGGTCGTACTTAAAGGGGAGGGTGTTCAGGCAGCCCACGTCGTCGTAGATCAGCCGCACATCCACCCCTTCCAAGGCCTTCCGGCGCAGGATCTCCAGAATATCCCCCCACATCCGGCCTCCCTCAATGATGAAGAATTCCAGGAAGATATAGTGTTTTGCATTCTCTAGTTCTTTTTTTAGACGTTCAAAAAAAATTTCTCCTGGGGACAGATATTGGGCGGTTGTGTTCCGGCAGGTGGGGAAATGGGCGAACTTGCCCAAATAGGCCGCTTGCCTGGCGGCGCTTTGGGATTTTTGTTCCAGCTCGTCCATCACATGTTTATCCTGTATCAGCTCCTGTTTAGTCCGCTTATCAATAAACATCAGCTTATTGCGAAACCGGCGGTTGGTAGAGGTCTTGCCGATGGTCAAATAGAAAAAGCCCCCGAAGATGGGCACAAGAAGGATCAGCACCGTCCATGCCAGCTTATAGGCGGGGTTCATCCGGTTGTCGTTTAAAATATAGAGCACCACCGCTATGCTGAGCAGCACGAAAAAGCCATAGAAATATACAAAGCTGGTGGAAAATCTCCATATGATAACGCCGAATGCGCCCAGCTGCAGGAGCAGCGAAAAGCTGACAATAAATGTCCGGCTAAATAGAAAACGAAAGATAGTTTTGATAACAGCTCTCTCCTTTTCCGCATAAGCCCCCCGCGAATCAGGTGAGGGAGCCAGCCAAGTTTGAAAAGACAATCTATTCACCTTTAAAATACCCAAATATCAAGCTGAAGAAGACCGTACCTACATAACATCCCCTATCAGCACCAACGCAAGGCAGATAGAAAACAGGTTGCAGACAATTACATACCCTCTTCTGGCACGGACAGAGGGCGCGTTTTTAGAAAGTCCCCAGATCAGAATGGACCCGGCGGCCAATCCCACCAGAATCACGCCGCACCGCAGAAAGGGCGTTGCCGTCATAACCCCCATTCCCCGCAGCGCAGCGGCAACCGGTCCGCTTATTACCCTGGCGGCAGGTACCATGCCAAGGGGAAGGGTCATAACCGCGTAATTTTCTTTCCTGCCCCGCAGGAAAACCCCGGCCATGACCAGAATCAGAAGGATAATGGCCCAAGATTCCATCAGCATACCGCACACTCGCCTTTCCAACCCCGGGGAGGCCTGTTTGAAAAATTCTCTCCCCGGAAATTTGTGGCCGCCCAATCAGCCGATTACTGGAAGCAGGATTCAAACACCTCGTCCGCTTTATCAAATTCATCGCAGACGATCAGGGCGGCATATCTCTCGTGGCTGGTGATGACAGCGTTTTCCAGTTTGTACACTTCCTCGGGCTTGTAATTTTCCACTTCTTTTTTCTTTGTGTCCACCCGTTTCTGCATGGCTTCCTCCACTGCGGGGAGGTCCTTTTTATCGTTGAGCTTTACCACGGCGATCTCTTCGGCGGTAGAGTTAGAGAAACCTATATAAACTTCATAGCTCTCTAAATCCATCTGATCAAATCCATATAGTTTTGAAAAATATTCCATATTTGGTGCCGGAATTAGAGGCGTATCTACCCAGGTCAGGTCGCTGAGCAGCTTTTCGGTGATATCAGAAATCGGGACGTCCTTTTCCTCGGAGACCTCCCGGCTGCATCCGGCAAATACGAGCGCTGCCGCCAGTGCAACCAGCAGCCCTTTCCAAAAATGTTTCATCTTTCATCGTTCCTTTCTCTTTTCAACATCAGCCTGTTCCGAAGGCTGAAAACCGAAAATCAATTTCCGTCCCCGCTGGAAGAGGACTGGCTGGGTTCTCCGCTACGGCTGGAGCTGGTAAAGGTGTAGCTTCCAGCGTTTACCACATGGGTCATCAGATAGTCGAACCACTTTTGATAGGTTGGGGCTCCAAAGTGAATTCCGTCGTTGGGGCTGGCCTCATGGGGAAGGGAGCCGGTGGAGTCCTTGATGGCCTCCGCCACATTCAGGTAGTAAACCTCCAGCTCTTGGGTCATTTCCAGAAGGGAGGCATTGTAATCGTCTATTTTCAGGTTGCTCAAGGTGGGCTCTGAGTCGGAGCGGGCCTTTGTCACCGGGAGGATGGACTGGACGTAGATAATCGCTTCTGGATGATCCTCCTTCAGCCGCTGGACGATCTGGGAATACTGATTGATAAAGGATTCCTTCCCGATCCATGAAATCCCATTAGCGCCGATCATGATATAAATCTTTTTGGCGTCCACCTCTTTTGCGGCGTCCAGGAGGGTTACAGTCTCCCCGCTGGGCAGCTCAAAGACCTTGCTGGTGAGCATGGTGGAGGGATTGATCCCCGTGTTGGCGATAACGGTGGCGTTGTTGGAAGGCGCAAAGATGGAAATGCCGTCAGTGATGGAATCCCCGATAAACATGGCGTCGTCAAAGTAGGAGATATCCACCTTTTGGGAGACCGGGACAGGTACTCCGTGGGAGAGTCCGGTGCTGGTTGGGACATAATCTGTACCGGAGGAGGACTCCGGCGCCGGGGAGCTTTCCCCGGATGCAGCCCCTCCATCGGAGCTGTCCGGTTGGGAGGATTCCTGTGATTGGGACGTCTCCGAGCTGACAGCGGCCTTCATAGAGGGGATAGAGGAGGGAGAGGCGGGTCCGTTTCCGCCTTGGGAGGAGCTGGAAGGCGGCGCCAGGGAGCTGTCAGAGTGGGTGGAGGAGGAACTGGAATCCTGGAGCTTCTGCCACGCCGCGGCGACGATCAGCGATAGGACGATTGCCAGGACAAAGAGAATGAGGACAGGACCGAAGAGGCTTGTCTTTTTCTTTCTGGGGCGTATATCGGAATAGTTATGCCGTCGGACAGGGATCCCCTTGGGGGAGCGGGTGTTTTTCCGGCGTTGATTGCTTGGCATTGGGTATAACCTACCTTTTTCATATTGTACTGATTTTGGGTGTGTTTTAAGTGGAAAAGCATTTTTGTAAAACTCACTTCCCTATTATACACCACAGTTATGGATTAAAAAAGTGGAAAAGAAAATTTTTTGGAAAAATTTTTACTTTTTTAACAAGTGTATCCTTTGAATGTTTTACATAAAGTAAGGAACCGCCACCCTTTTCGGGGAGAACGGTTCCTTATGTTCATGATTCGCCATAATCCGGGCGGTGGACGGTAAAAAATTTCTGCAGCCCAGGAGGATCGCCGCCGGCAGCCTTCCATCCTGCAATAAATGCGGACCGGATCAGCTCAAACATAATGTTTTCTGCCTCGTCGTACTGCTGGCATTCCAAAAAGTCGCTGAAACCCTTTTCAAAATCATTGTTCATCATAGCAATTTGCTCCATTGTCGTTTAGCGTCGTTCGATGTAATCACACTGTATTCGCTATAAAAAGCAAGATGTCACAGTGTTTTACAAGATATAACCGTGATTAAACTGGATATCATCTTGTCTATTTTTTCCTCAAATTGAATCACGATAAAACTTTTCCAGCCCTTTTTAGCTGTTTCCAGGCAGTTAGAAAGGGCTGGACGTTATATAGAAAATATGATAAAATAAGGGTGGAAGAAGGTGGTCCCGTGGCTTTATCGGCAATCAGCCCGCAGAACGATCAGGCGGCAGCTTACCGGGCAGCCTATGACGCGGCTTGTAAACGCCTGCTGTCGGAAAAGATGATACTGGCATGGATTATGAAAAGCTGCCTGGAGGAATACAAGAGCTGCAGCGTGAGGGAGATCGCAGAGCATTTTATTGAGGGTAGCCCCCAGATCGGGGAGATTCCAGTCATGCCGGAGGAAGAGAGCTCCATCATCCAGGGAATGGATACCGAGGATAAGTCCCTTACAGAGGGGACCGTTACATACGATATCCGCTTTTATGCCCTTGCCCCCGGCTCTGGGGAACGGATTCGCCTGATTATCAATCTGGAGGCGCAGCTGGATTTTTACCCAGGGTATCCGCTGCTCAAAAGGGGGCTGTATTACTGCAGTCGGATGATCTCCTCTCAGTATGGCAGGGAGGTTTCCAACTCTCATTATGAAAAGATCAAAAAGGTTTACTCTGTCTGGATTTGCATTGATCCGCCAAAAAACCGGAGGAATACCATCACCAGCTACCAGATGTACGAGAAAAACATCGTCGGAAGCGTTCAGGAGAAGGTTCAGGATTATGATCTGCTGTCAGTGGTCATGGTCTGTCTCGGCGGCGCGGAGGCCGGCTGCTATGATGGGCTGTTGCGGCTGCTGGATGTTCTGCTTTCCAGCGAAAAGGACGCGCAGGAAAAGCGGAAGATTCTTTTGGATGACTACGATATTAAAATGACCCACTCTTTTGAAAGCGAGGTGTCGGAAATGTGTAACTTGAGCCAAGGTGTTTGGGATAAAGGCGTCCAGAAGGGAATGGAGCTGGGAAAAGAACTGGGTAAGGAAATAGGCAAAGAAATAGGCAAAGAAATCGGTAGAGAAATGGGCAGAGAGGAGAGTAGAATGTTTTCTCTCCAGTCTTTGATGAAGACAATGAACTGGACAGCTGAACAGGCTATGGCGGCACTGGAAATCCCATCCGGCGAGCGTCAAAAGTATCTCAGCTTATTGGCGGAACACCAGCCCTCCTAATGAAACGTTAAACGACAAAAACGTCCAATTTCTGCTTCGGAAATTGGACGTTTTGCACTTTTACAGCGTTATTTCAGCCGGATTCCCTGCTGGGCCAGGTCTGCGATAATACCGTCGGTAACCACCTGAACCTCTTCCCGGGTCAGCGTCCGGTCCATACAGGAGAAGGTGAGCCGCACAGTGATCGCCTTGCCGTCTCCGCCGCGGTAGACGTCCACCACCTTTACCTTCTGGATCAGCGGTGAATTGGCGCCGGAGATCGCCTTCTCAATGGGGGCATAGGAGTTTGACAGCAGGGTCAGGTCTACCTCCATGCCCGGATATTTGGACGCCTCCTCATAGTGGATC